>DWYX01000041.1 GCA_019118465.1 Candidatus Limosilactobacillus faecipullorum
TCTTGTGGAGCTAAACAAGGACGGATTTATCTGGATGAAGCAACAAGTAGACCACTTGGTCAATTGGTAAAAAATTTAAGACTCTAAAAGTGCATATATACGGGTTGCCCCCAAAACCTTGACAGATACAAGTAAGCTCAGGTGGTTGACATTTGTCGATCAAACGACTAGGATTAAACTTAAATTAAAGATCAATGAAAAACAGGAGGAAACGAAATGGTTTGGGATTCCCAAATGCAAATGATGACGATGCCGTGTTGTTGTTCAAACAACCGGTTATTTGGGCATCCTCAAATTTCAGCGTTCCGAAGGGATCATTAGGTTAAAACCGATGATTTGAAAGCACTCGCTGTTCCATTGGGGATAGCGAGTGCTTTTTTCTTTGAGAGGAGGAGAAGCTTTTGAGTTGGTCAGTGATTGTCCAGAGCTTACCGACGTTTGAAAAGGCGTTGTGGGTAACGATCTGGATGTCAGCAGTTGGGATTGCCTTAGCAGCCCTGGTTGGGTTAATCGTTAGCTTAGCTGAGTATTTCCGGGTTCCGGTTTTGCGACAGGTCCTAACAGTTTATGCAGAAGTGGCGCGGAATACGCCGTTGTTGTTGCAATTATTCTTTCTTTACTATGCCTTTCCGGTATTAGGCTGGAAAATGTCAGCTACGGCCTGTGGGATTGTGGGTCTAACCTTTTTAGGCGGGGCCTACATGGCTGATGGCTTTACCGGGGGCTTTGAGGGGGTAAGCAAAACTCAGATTGAAAGTGGTAAAGCCTTGGGGATGAGCGATTGGCAACTAGCTCGGTACGTGGTTTTCCCGCAAGGGTTAGCCTTGAGCGTACCGGCCTTTGCTGCTAACGTGATCTTCTTGATCAAAGAAACTTCAATCTTCTCCGTGGTGGCGATTCCAGAATTAACGAATACGGCTCTGGACTTAATTGGCTTGTACTATCGGAGCAACGAGTATTTGTTAGTTTTAGTTTTAGCCTATGCCGTAATTTTAATTCCAGTAATTCTGTTTTTAGATTGGCTTGAAAGGAGGGTTCGCCATGGCGCATTCGGGAATTAATGTCCTCTTTGCGGGACATAATTTTGCCCGGCTAATGGGCGGTTTATGGACCTCAGTTTGGATCGCCGCTTTGTCGATCCTCTTTGGCGGAATTTTAGGAATCTTTTTTGGCTTTTTACGGACCCGGTCGAACCGTTTAGTGAAACTGATCTTTCGCTTATATCTTGAATTCTTCCGGATTGTTCCAACCGTTGTGTTATTGTTTTTGGTTTACTATATTTTGCCACGACAATTTAATGTAAACTGGCCCGGAACCTGGATGGCGGTGCTAGCTTTCACGCTCTGGGTAGCTGCCGAGTACTCTGATATTGTGCGCGGCGCTTTGGAGTCAGTTCCAAAACACCAAATTGAAGCGGGGGAAGCTTTGGGGCTAAATGATCGTCAATTATTCTGGTACGTTTCTCTTCCACAAGCCTTTCAATTGGCTTTGCCCGGAACGATTAACTTGGCAACCCGGGTGATTAAAACCACTTCTTTATTGATGTTGATTAGCGTAATGGATGTGATCAATATTGGCCAACAAATCATCGAAGCGAATAACAACGAACATCCAACCACGGTTTTCTGGGTTTACGGGTTAATTTTTATCCTCTATTTTATCGTCGATTATCCTTTATCCTGGTGGGAACGACGGTTGCGAAAGAGTAGTAAGGAGGTTAAGTAATGGCAACTGAATTAATGCGGGTTGATCATTTAGACAAGTATTATGGTGACTGGCAGGCTCTGCATGATATTAACTTTTCGATTCACGAAGGAGAGGTAATTGCTTTAGTTGGGCCTTCGGGTTCCGGAAAGAGTACCTTGATTCGAACCCTAAATGGTTTGGAACCTTATCAAAAGGGGACGATCACTTTTGAAGGAAAAAAGGTGACCCCCGATAAGGTAAGCTGGCAAAAGTTACGCCAAGAAATTGGGATGGTTTTTCAGAGTTATGATTTGTTTCCGAACTTAACGGTGATGGGCAACATTCTCTTGGGACCAACCAAGGTTCAAAAACGAGATGAAGGCGAAGTGAAGGCAGAAGCCCAAAAGTTACTGGAACGGTTTGAATTAGCGGATCAAGCTGATGCCTATCCGCGGCAACTTTCTGGGGGACAAAAGCAACGAATCGCAATTATCCGGGCACTGGTTATGCATCCCAAGTTGATGTTATTTGATGAAGTTACCGCCTCGCTTGACCCCGAAATGGTTCGGGGAGTCTTAAACATTATGCAAGAACTAGCCGAAAAGGACCACATGACAATGATCATTGTGACCCACGAGTTGACCTTTGCCGCTAAGGTTGCCGATCAGGTCCTGTTCCTTGAAGATGGCCGTCTCCGTGAAACCACTTCTGCCAAGCAATTCTTCACCAACCCCCAAGCCGACCGGGCCAAAGAGTTCTTGGCAAGTATGGATTATTAAGAAAACTGTTTTGCCAGGTTGAGGCGATGAGAAGAATAAAATACTCGCTAAAGTCAACTTTAGCTGGATTTGAGATCATGTACTTATCTAGAGCGTCAACCCTAGCAAAGCCGGATTGTGCAGAATGCTACCTCAAACAAGTTGCATATTTCACAAAGTGAATAATTTACAATTAAAACACTCATTATCTGAGGAGGAAAAATCATGAAATACCTTAAGCGAATTATCTTAGTTGTTGCGAGCCTAGTCCTTGCTTTATCTGGCCTTTGGGCAGGCTTAGCCGCCAACCAAACCCATGCCCAAGCGGCGGCTAATCAATCTTCGGTTGCTGCCATTAAGAAGCGGGGTGTAATTCGGATTGCTGTTTTTGGTGACCTCAAGCCATATGGTTGGGTGAACCAAGACGGTAAGCGGGTTGGTTACGACGTTTACTTAGCCCGTCAAATCGGGAAGGACCTTGGGGTTAAGGTCAAGTTTGTTCAGGTTAACGCTAACAACCGCGTGGACACTTTAAACTCTAACAAGGCCGACTTGGTCCTTGCTAACTTCACGGTTACTAAGGAACGGAAGCAAATCGTTGACTTCGCAAAGCCATACATGAAGGTTTCAGTGGGGGTCGTTTCCAAGAAGAGTCACCCAATTACTAAATTAAGTCAATTGAAGGGGAAGAAGTTAATCATTAACAAGGGGACGACGGCCGAAAACTACTTCACACAACACCAAACTGGCGTTACCCAATTGAAGTTTGATTCCAAGACTCAACAATTTAACGCTTTGAAGCACGGCCGGGCGCAAGCTTTAGCCGATGACAACTCTTACCTTTACGCTTGGGTTAAGAACAATCCATCTTACACGGTAAGTATTAAGCATCTTGGAGCCCAACAGTCCATTTCACCAGCTGTTAAGAAGGGAAACAAGTCGCTTTTAAACTGGACGAACAAAGAAATCACTAAATTGAACAAGAACGGGTTCTTTGAAAAGGACTTTAACCAAGAATTGAAGCCATATTTCGGGAAAGAAGTTAAGGCCAACGATATTATTTTAGAAAAGTAAATGAAGTCGAGCCTGGGAAGAAACTCGTATTTCTTCCCAGGCTCTCTTGCATCTCCGAAGGTTACTCAGTAACTAAGGTCAAAAAGCACGGCCTTAGCGGATAAGTGCGAACGAAAGGCCGATTCTAATGAATCAACCTTCGTTCTTCTTATCCCAACCAGGCCGTCAAGGAGCTTTTTTCCCAACCTCTAGCTCCTAACAGAAAACCACCCATCTAGTCGGAGATGATTAGATGGGTGGTTTTTGCTTTAAGATTATGCAGTCATTTGGTAGAGGATGGGGAAAAGCTCCTCCAGTTCCGCTTCAAAAGCGATCATTGAGATAAGCTGACCGCCATGAACCTGGCTAGCATCGTATGTTTACTTAAAATAATTAATGCCCATTGCGTCCTTAACCTCATCGAGGGTCTTAGCGGCAACCGCGTTAGCAGCGTCACTACCAGCTTTTAACATGGCGTAAACAGCGGCGGGGTCCTTGGCAAATTCTTCCCGGCGTTGGCGAATTGGGGCAAGTTCGTTATTTAAGACTTCCAGCAAGTAGCGCTTGATCTTCACGTCGCCTAAACCACCGTGACGGTATTGGTCCTTTAATGCTTGAACCTTTGCCTTGTCCGGATCAAAGATGTCTAAGTAAGTGAAAACAACGTTACCTTCGACTTGACCTGGATCTTCAATGTGGATGTGGTTCGGGTCGGTGTACATTGACATGACCTTCTTTTTCAAAGTGGCTTCATCATCAGCGAGATAGATGGCGTTGCCCAAAGACTTACTCATTTTGGCGTTCCCATCCAGCCCAGGAATCCGGCCCTGGCCCTTTGGTGGGAAAACCCCTTGCGGTTCAACTAAGACATCCCCGTAGATGTTGTTAAAGGTCCGGACAATTTCCCGGGTTTGTTCAAGCATTGGTTCTTGGTCGTCACCAACAGGAACAAGTTCCGCCTTGAAAGCCGTGATATCAGCTGCTTGGCTAACTGGGTAGGTTAAAAAACCAGCGGGAATGGAGTGATTAAAGTTTTTTTGTTGGATTTCACTCTTAACCGTGGGGTTCCGTTCCAACCGGGAAACTGTAACTAAGTTTAGGTAGTACATGTTTAATTCGGAAAGGGCCGGAATTTGGGATTGAACGTAGATCGTTGACTTCTTAGGATCCAAACCAACGGCTAAGTAGTCCAAGGCCACTTGTAAGAGGCTGTTTTGAACCTTTTCAGGATCACGAGCGTTATCAGTTAACGCTTGTTGGTCGGCAATCATGATGAAAGGCCGGTATTTGCCACTGTTTTGCATCTTAACCCGTTCTTTTAAAGAACCAACGTAGTGGCCAATGTGAAGCTTTCCGGTGGGCCGATCCCCGGTTAAAACAATTTTCTTTGCTGTCATAATAATCTTCCTTTCTAAGTAAACAAAAATCGCCCCGCGCTCGACTGAGCGTAGGACGATTGGACCGCGGTGCCACCTACTTTGCGAAATACTTCGCCACTTTATGCGGGGTGATTCAACTTTCGCCGTGGTCCACTTCGGTCTACCAGGCGGGCTTTTCAGCACAAGAACCCATCTCTGTTAGGTTGGCGACCTACTCTAACACGGTGTAATTAATTTTGATTATAACTTTTTAGCTTGGAAATGCAAGCCTTTAGTCGACCTTGGCTAGGGTGTAGTTCTTCTTCCCCCGCCGGATGATGACGTATTTGCCATCAAAGTGATCAGCAGGGTTAATAGTGGCTGCTTCGTCAGTAACCTTTTCGCCGTTAACCCGGATGGCCCCGTTTTTTACGTCTTCGCGAGCTTGGCGCTTGGATGGTTCAATCTTGGTATCAACTAACCAGTCGATGATGTTCTTTGGTTCAGCACTAACTGCGACGGAGGGAGTACCTGCAAAGGCTTGTTCCACTTCATCAACGCTCAAGTCTTGGACGTTCCCCGAGAAGAGGAGTTGGGAAATCTTGATGGCTTGTTCCGTGGCAGCTTCCCCGTGAACGAAGGTGGTAACTTCGGCAGCTAACCGTTTTTGTGCTTCCCGCTTCCAAGGTTCGGTCTTTACTTTTTCAGCTAAGGCGTTAATTTCGTCTTGATTTAAGAAAGTAAAGTACTTCAAGTATTTGACAACGTCCCGGTCATCTTGGTTCAACCAGAATTGGTAGAACTCGTAAGGGGAGGTCTTCTTTTCGTCTAACCAAACGGCTCCCCCAGCGGTCTTGCCAAACTTGGTACCGTCAGCCTTAAGCATCAATGGGATTGTTAAACCGTAAACTTCAGCGTCAGCCCCTTCCGTCTTGTGGATCAGGTCAATTCCGGAAGTGATGTTACCCCATTGGTCCGAACCCCCAATTTGAAGTTGGACGTCGTTGTGCTTGTAGAGGTGCAAGAAGTCAACGGCTTGGAGGATTTGGTAGGTGAATTCAGTAAAGGAAATTCCGGAAGCTAACCGACTAGCCACCACTTCTTTGTTTAGCATCGTGTTGATGTTAAAGAGCTTCCCAAAGTCCCGTAAGAAGTCAATCATTGAGAATTGACTTAACCAGTCGTAGTTATCAACAATGGTAAAGTTTTCGGTGCCAAAGAGCTTAACCATTTGGGCGGTTAAGGCCTGCTTGTTGTGTTCCAATTGGGATTCGGTTTGCAGGGTCCGTTCCGTTTTCCGGCCGGATGGGTCACCGATGGCCCCAGTTCCGCCACCGATGATGATGACGGGGTGGTGACCAGCTAATTGGAACCGCTTGAGCATCATAAAGGGAATTAAGTGCCCAATGTGGAGACTATCACCCGTTGGGTCCGTTCCGCAGTAAAGGCTAATTTTCTTTTCGCTAGTTAACTTTTTGAGTCCTGCTTCATCCGTTACTTGATTTAAGGCGCCGCGCCATTTTAATTCATCGACGATATTCATATTCAGATCCTCCGTTGATTTTGGCTTTCGGGTTAATAAAAAATCGTCCCATGACATTTAGCCATGGGACGATCTTAACCGTGGTACCACCCAACTTTGTACTTAACGTACCTCATTTTAACCCGATTCAATTTTAGCTTTTCGCTGTAATTCGTTAACTAGCTGTGCGGTAACTTCCAGCGCCGTTACCTCTCTTTGTCAGGGAACTAGCTAACTACTTCGACGAAAAATAGTTAAGCTCATTAAACAATGTTTGGGGCGGGGTGTCAAGAGAAAAAGAAGGAGTTTCCAGCGGGAATGGCGATCATTATTAAATATTGTTTTTTGCACCCAACAGATCTAAAAATCTGCGCAAGCTACGTCAAATTACGCCGGATCCCAGATCTGTGCGGTACTAATTTTGCTAAAATGATGAATTCAAGCTTTAAAATTTAAGCTTAATTAAATTAACTTTTTCTCCTAACTTAATTTAGAAAACACGATTAGAAATTGATTACAACTTTTTAATTTACGCAATCGTCTTATGATTGTGTCGAAAGTCAAATCATCGTGTTAGAGTATTAACCAATTATAAAAGTTAAAAAAGTTAAGTAAGGGAGTGGCGTGCAATGAGAAAACATTGGCTAACTAAATTGCTAATGAGTTTGGCGGTTCTAGTCGGCTTTGGATTGGTGATGGGTCGGCAGGAACCGATCCACGCTGCGAGTGAACCCACATATACAATTGGGACCGTTGATAGTTTTGAACCATTTGAAATTCCAAACAACCGGGGTACATACAATGGTAAAAACCCAGGAATTGAAATTGAAATGCTTCAGCAAATTGCCAAGCATGAAGGTTTTAAGTACCGGTTAAAGGTCATGAGCTTTGATGCAACCTTAACGGCCCTCCAAGCGGGGCAAATTGATGCTTCCATGGGTGGGATGAGTGTTACTGACGAACGGAAAGCTACGATTGATTTTACTAAGTCTTACTATGATTCTGGGGTTGTCATGGCCGTCGCAAGTAATAGTAACATTAAGTCGTTAAAGCAATTAAAGGGTAAGACCGTCGCCGTTAAGTCTGGGACCAGTGGTGCCATTTATGCTAAGTCGATTGCTAACAAGTATGGCTTTAAGATTAAGTACTACAAAACCGATAACACGATGTGGTCTGATGTGGCCAACGGGAACTCCGCTGCCACCTTTGATGATGAACCAGTACTACGTTACGGAATCCGAAACGGGATGAAGTTAAGGGTTGTTACCAAGGCAGTTAACTCCCAACCAGTAGCTATGGGGATCAAGAAGGGCCAAAATCAAGAACTCCTTCACAAATTAAACGATGGGATTACTTGGATGCAAAAGACGGGCCGGATGCAAAAACTGTTGGATAAGTACACGAAGGGTTCAGCTTCCAAGGCTGACTCGGCTAGTCAGCGGACGATTCCTGCTTTGATTAAGAACAACGCCGGTGCTTTGTCCGCTGGGTTAGTTGAAACCTTGAAGTTAACGATCGTGGGAGCCTTTTTAGCCCTTGTCTTCGGGATTGTACTTGGGGTAATGGGAATTGCCGAAAACAAAGTTCTGACCGGGATTTCTTCAACTTTGATCTACATTTTCCGGGGGATGCCGATGATTGTTTTGGCGTTCTTCATCTACATTGGAATGCCTGGTTTGATCGGTCACAAGATCCCGCTCTTTACCGCTGGGGTAATTACCTTAATGCTTGATGAAGGGGCTTATGTTGGAGCCATTGTTAAGGGCGGCTTTGATGCCGTTGACCGGGGACAATGGGAAGCAGCCCGGTCTTTGGGCTTGCCATACTCCAAGGCGCTAGTTAAGGTTATCATGCCGCAAGGAATCAAGATCATGGTACCATCCTTGGTTAACCAATTCATTATCACCTTAAAGGACACGTCGATTCTTTCCGCCATTGGGGTGATGGAATTAACCCAAACGGGGACGGTAATTATTTCCCGGAACCTGGAAGGGTTTAAGATGTGGTTAATCATCGGGGTAATTTACATTGTCATTATTACCCTCTTAACCTGGTTATCTAACTACGTACAAAGAAAGGTGGCCTAGCAAATGGACAAGCAATATAAGATTCAAGTTAAGGATCTCCACAAGCGCTTCGGGGATAACGAAGTCCTTAAAGGGATTAACTTAAACGTGAAGCCAAATGAAGTGGTCTGCATGATTGGACCATCTGGGAGTGGGAAAAGTACCTTCTTGCGATGCTTAAATCGCTTGGAAGAAACCAACAGTGGCCATGTCTATGTTGATGGGTATGATATTGCGGATAAGCAGACGAATATCGATTTAGTTCGGCAAAATATTGGGATGGTCTTTCAACACTTTAACCTTTTCCCCAACATGTCAGTGGCCGAAAATATTATGTTAGCACCGGTTCAACTAAAGAAAATGACCAAGGATGAAGCACATCAGGCGGCCTTGCATTACTTAGATATCGTTGGTTTAAAGGAAAAGGCGGATGTGAACCCGACCACCCTGTCAGGGGGCCAAAAGCAACGGGTTGCCATTGCCCGGGCCTTAGCTATGAAGCCAGATGTAATGCTTTTTGACGAACCAACCAGTGCCCTTGATCCGGAAATGGTTGGGGATGTACTTGAAGTTATGCAAAATCTAGCTAAGGAAGGGATGACCATGGTTGTCGTAACCCACGAGATGGGCTTTGCTAAGCGAGTGGCTGACCGGGTCGTCTTCTTCCATGATGGCGTCATCCGGGAACAAGGAACGCCGGAAGAAATCTTTGATCATCCCCAACACGCAGACACCAAAAACTTCTTGGATAAGGTGTTGAATGTTTAACGATGGAAAAACGGGTGAAAAAAGCCACTTCGTTTTAATTTTAAGTTAATGTGAATCTAATTTAAAAGATGCTAAGTGCTGTTTTTTCGCTAATTACGAATGATTTGTCGGATTATAAAAATGAGAAAGACGCCAGGGATCATTTGACATCTGCGAAAAGTTACGTATAATTAATGCCATGTAGACATAAGCATGCATGCGTCTAGGTGATTTAACAGAGAGCCAGGGGAGCTGAAAACTGGTGATCACAATATGGCATTAAAGATTGAACTTGGGTGGTTCCAGTATCGACCGAGAGGAGGTCTTGCTTTAGACCTTAAACTTGGGTGGAACCGCGTTAGCAAACGTCCCTAGCTGTGATGGCTAGGGGCGTTTTTTAGTTTAACTTGGAGAGGAGAGAGAACAATGGAAGAAAAGCAAGAGCGGCGTTTGTCACGATCACTAAAGAGTCGTCATATTACGATGATTGCGATTGGTGGAGCGATTGGGACGGGGTTATTCTTAGGTTCTGGGAGTGCGATTCATGCGGCCGGCCCGTCGTTAATTTTGACTTACCTTATCGTTGGGATTTTTTGTTTCTTCATGATGCGGGCGTTAGGAGAATTGCTGCTGGCGGATCCAAGTAAGCATTCCTTTATTGATTCTGTTAAGGAATACATGGGCGATCGGATGGAATTTGTGGCCGGTTGGACGTATTGGTCTTGCTGGTTGACCTTGGCGATGGCCGACTTGACGGCAACGGGGATTTATTTGCAATACTGGTTCCCCAATTTACCGCGGTGGGTTGGACCGCTAATTATTTTAGTTTTGCTGATGCTAGTAAATATGATTAACGTGGGCCTCTTTGGGGAACTGGAAAGCTGGTTCTCAATGATTAAGGTCTTGGCAATTGTGGCCTTGATTGTCGTGGGATTGTTAATGGTGATCTTCCACACTAAGACCGCTACTAGTACGGCCAGTCTAGCGAACCTAGTTAACTATGGAGGCTTCTTCCCCAAGGGGCCGGTGGGCTTCTTAATGTCCTTTCAAATGGCAACCTTCGCCTTTGTTGGGATTGAAATGGTTGGGCTAACGGCTGGGGAAACCGCCAATCCAAACGAAGATATCCCTAAGGCGATCAATACCTTACCAATGCGAATTGGGCTCTTTTATGTCGGTTCGATGCTTGCCATTATGGCTGTTTATCCATGGCATGATATTAAGGTTAGTTCCAGTCCGTTTGTCCAAGTCTTTGCCGGAATTGGCATTACTGGGGCGGCCGGGATCTTGAATTTTGTGGTTTTGACGGCAGCAATGTCGGCGACGAATAGTTGTATCTTTTCAACTAGTCGGTCCCTGTATTCCTTATCTCAAGGGGGCAACGGTCCGCAAGCGTTCCAAAAGTTAAGTCGGCAAGCGGTTCCGGTAAATGCAATGCGTTTCTCATCATTAATCCTTTTTATCGTGGTAATTTTGAACTACGTGATTCCGGAAGGTGTCTTTAACGTTATCTCTGGGGTTTCCACGATTAACTTTATTTTTGTTTGGATTATTATTATGCTTTGTCATATTAAATATCGAAAACAAGCGCCGGCAGGAAACGCCTTTGCAATGCCTGGTTTTCCCTTTACAAGTTGGTTGACCATTGCCTTCTTTACGGCAATTATTGTGGTATTGTTCTTTATTGAAGCAACGCGGCTGTCATTGATTATTTCGTTGCTCTTCTTCGGTGCGTTGTTCTTGATAGCCCAACTTTTGGGGAAAAAAGAAAAATAAAAGCATTTCATTTGCCTCGTGCTAAATGATTATCATATAATAAGAAAGTGGAAAAGATAATTTCTGTTGCAAGAAGAATAGCTTGAGTAAATCAAGCGAACTCATCCCCATAAAATACCCCATTAAAAATTCCTAAAAAGACTAATGTTGAATATCGATAAATCTAAAGTAAGGTAATTTCCCTTAACAAGTGGAGATATGTTAGCTACTAGCGATAGTAGTCGACAAACAGTAAGTATAGATACGGTAAATGATAGCAACGAAATTAGATTTTCCATTTTAAAAGCCGCCTCGTTAGTGCCGAATGAGGCGGCTTTTTTGTGTGCAATTATTGACTAGCGAAGATGATAGGATGAAGCGATTTAGTAGGCAACGATTTGCTAAACGCTTCCCCCAATTGCTCGCTTTATTCAAAGGAAATGGAACGATTTCACTTATAAGGTTGTAATTGTTTGTGTCGTTTTGCATGATCACTAATAGTCATAAATGGTCTAGATAAGGGCTGTTTGGAAAAATCAAAAAAATTTTTTGATAGGTTTGTGAAATCGTTATCTTCGGTGATGCGGTTTCATTTTTCGGGTAAAACGATATATCGACGAACGTTCTGGAAAACTATTGTAACAATTTCACAAAGTTAGTGAATTGAAGTGGGTTTACAAGTGCGCCAACACCCGGTATATTTATCTCAGTGATAAGATTTTGCTAGCGCTTACATTAGTAGGATCTTATAGTTTGCATTTATTTTTGTAGTTTGTATAGAAAGGTGTTAGATCCATGTATCTTGCAATTAATATTCTTGGGTTAATCGTCTTCTTGGGAGTGGCATTCTTGTTCTCCAAGAAGAAGAAGGAGATTAACTGGAAGGCAGTTGCTATCATGGTTGTCTTAAACTTGATTCTGGCTTGGTTCTTGACTAGTTCAGCTGCTGGTCGGGCCGGGGTTAAGGCAGCGGCAGATGGCTTTGCCTGGATTGTTGATGTCTCTGCAAAGGGGACCGTGTTTGCTTTAGGTGGTTGGTATAATACCAAGAACCTTAATTTCATTTGTTCTGCTTTGATGCCAATCCTTATGATTGTGCCAATGTTTGATATCTTGACGTACATCGGGGTATTACCTTGGATCATCAAGTGGATTGGGAAGGGCCTTTCCTTCATCACGGGTCAACCAAAGTTCGAATCTTTCTTTGCCGTGGAAATGATGTTCTTAGGGAACACGGAAGTGCTGGCCATTTCCGGGATGCAACTGCGGAAGATGAACAAGGAACGGAACTTAACGATCGCTATGATGTCCATGAGTTGTGTTACGGCTTCAATCCTTGGGGCATATATTGAAATGATGCCGGGCCAATACATTTTGACGGCGGTGCCAATTAACATCGTTAACGCTTTGATTGCAACGACGATTTTGAACCCAATTCACGTTACTGAAGCCGAAGACACGATTGAACGGGTTGAAGCTAACGCCGATGGGAAGAAGGAACCATTCTTCAGTTTCCTTGGAGACTCCATCTTGGGCGCTGGTAAGTTGATCTTGATCATCATTGCTAACGTGGTTGCCTTCGTGGCTTTGGCAGCTTTGATCGACGCCATCTTGGCGCTCTTCGGGAAGCCATTTGCCGGTCAACCAATCTCCTTGGAAGGTATCCTGGGATGCATTATGTTCCCATTCGCTTGGTTAATGGGTCTGCCCCTCGACCAAGCTTGGAACTTAGCCCAAGACATGGGGATGAAGTTGGTTACAAACGAATTCGTAGTTATGGGTAAGGTTACGGGCTCAATTGCTCATGAACAAGAACACTACAAGGCGGTTTTGACTACCTTCGTAACATCCTTTGCTAACTTTGGGACCCTGGGAATGATTATTGGGGCCTTCAAAGGATTGGTTGGTAAGGAAGATAATGACTACATCGCACAAAACATTGGTTACCTCTTGCTGTCAGGGATCTTAGTATCACTCCTTTCAGCAGCCTTCGTTGGCCTCTTTGCTTGGTAATCAATTTACAAAGGAGGGCTGCGTCAGGCGGCCCTTTCTTTTTCCCACTTAGTAAAAGCGTTTACAGCTAATTTGAGGAGGAATTATCATGACCACGAAAATTATTATGGATACTGACCCAGGGATTGATGACGCAGCGGCTTTGACGATGGCCATCAACGACCCTGCAATCGATCTGAAGTTAGTGACGGCAGTTGCCGGGAATGTTACTGTTGACAAGACGACGGCAAACGCCTTAAAGATTGTGCACTTCTTTGGTAAGGATCAAGAAATCCCTGTTGCCATGGGGGCGCAACAACCATTAATCAAGCCATTTGAAGATGCGGCCCGGATTCATGGGGCTTCGGGGATGGAAGGTTACGACTTTGGTGATGACTATGGTGAACCAATTGAAAAATCGGCCGTGGAAGCTTTGCATGATGCAATTATGGCCGAAGATGAAGTAATCTTGGTACCAACTGGTTCTTACACCAACATTGCCTTGCTCTTTAGCCAATACCCAGAAGTTAAGTCCCACATCAAGAAGATTATTGCCATGGGGGGTTCCATCTCTGGTGGTAACATGACCAGTGTGGCGGAATTTAATGTTTTTACGGACCCAGATGCCGCTAAGATTATGTATAACGCTGGGGTACCGATTGTTACGGTTGGTCTGGATGTAACCTTAAAGGCTTTGATTACGCCGGCAACCCTTAACACTTTGAAGACGATGAACGAAACCGGGAAGATGTTATACGGCTTGATTAGCAACTATAACGATGTGAGCGGTGATGGGCACCCAATGCACGACGTTAACACCATCTTCTACTTGCTTCATCCTGAAGCTTACACCACGAAGAAGTTATGGGTCGACATCCAAACTGATGGCCCAGCCATCGGGGGAATGATCGCTGATATTCGGGGAGCTTACCATGATGGTAAGACGAATGCAGAGGTTTGTGTCGATATCGACGCTGATGCTTTCAACAAGTGGTTCTTGGAAGAAGTTTCACATATGAAGTAGGGCAATAAAAAAAGACTTAGGCTGTCAAATTCCAACTTAGAATTGAAGCAACATCAGCTTCGCTGCTAAGTGGATTGACAGTCTTTCTTTTTGGGGAAATATTACCCGGGAAATACTGGGAATGGTTGAATTGAAGCGGAAAATAGGATAAAGTTAAAAAGAGCGTGAAACATGAATGTTCCACGGAAAGGACGAATAAAATGAAGCCAGAACAATTTCAAGCGGCCTTAGCCCAAATGGGGATTAATTTAGCCTCCCCGCAAATGGCCCAATTTGATCAATACTATCATTATTTAATCGAAGTAAATCAACACCTTAACTTAACTCGAATTACCGCTGAAGAAGATGTGTATTTAAAGCACTTCTATGATTCAATCATGGGGGCATTTGCGGAACCAAAGTTAAAGGAAGTGCCGCTTCATTTATGTGATATTGGAGCGGGAGCGGGGTTCCCGTCATTACCATTAAAAATTGCTTTCCCACAATTAAAGGTAACAATTGTCGATTCTTTGAATAAGCGGATCGACTTTTTAAGGGAACTGGTTGCTAAATTAGGTCTGACGGAGGTGGAGTTGGTTCATGCGCGGGCCGAAGATTTTAGTAATCAGCAAAGTAATTACCGGGAACAATTTGATTTGGTAACTGCGCGGGCAGTTGCTCGCCTGAGCGTTTTAAGTGAATTGTGTTTACCGGCTGTCAAAGTTGGTGGCGAATTCTTGGCTTATAAAGCGGCTGCGGCAGAAGCAGAACTCCAAGGTGCCCAAAAGGCAATTACGACTTTGGGTGGGGAGGTCAGCACAACGATGCAGTTAGTTTTACCAACCCAACCAGAACCGGAACAACGTAACCTTATTATTATTAATAAGGTCGCGACAACACCAAAGAAGTATCCGCGACGGCCGGGATTGCCAAGTAAAAAGCCGTTAGAGTAGGGGGAGAAACATGGCATTTTCACTATTTAATTTTGGTTCAAAGTCAACGCCGGCCAAGAACCAGGTGGTTGAAATTCCGCTAAAGCAAATTGAACCAAACCGGTATCAACCGCGCCAGGTTTTTGATAAGCACGAAATTCAAGAACTCGCGCAAACCATTGGAGAACACGGTTTGCTCCAGCCAATTATTTTGCGGGAATACAAGGCGGCAAAATACGAAATCATCGCTGGGGAACGGCGTTTTCGGGCAATGCAGCTGCTGGAATGGGAAACAGCACCAGCAATTGTCGAAAAGATGAGTGATAAGGAATCAGCTTCCTTAGCTTTGATTGAAAATTTACAGCGGGCCCAATTGAGTTCAGTTGAAGAGGCCCGGGCTTATAGGAAGTTGATGGATTTGAATCACTTAACCCAACAAACCTTGGCCAAGGGAGTTGGGAAGAGTCAATCCACGGTGGCAAACAAGCTCCGGTTATTAAACTTAATCGAACCAGTTCAAAACGCCATCCTTGACGGAATGATTACTGAACGCCATGGGCGCGCGCTCTTGGGCCTAACTGACGATGAACAACGCAACATGTTAATGCGGATCGTCAATGAAAAGTTGAATGTTCGTCAGACTGAACAAGCGGTGGCCGAACTGCAAGGGCAAGTTTTACCACCGGATCCGGAAGCCGAATCAGTTACGCCGGTAAAAGAAGAAGCTCCATTAGCTGACAACACAGAAGTGACGAAGCCCGCCAAAACTAAAACCCCAACTCAAGAAGCGAAGAAGGGGAAGCAAGCGCCAAAGAAAAAGGCGAAGATTAGTGTTAGCGATCCCCAAATCGCAATCAACACAATTAAAAAGTCGGTTAAGTTAGTGAAGGACAACGGCTTTAAAGCAACGGTGCGGCAAAAGAAGCTAGCGGACGGGTACCAATTAACGATCACCGTTCGCCCACAAGATGATAGTAATAAATAGGATGGATGATACGGCATGGCAAGAGGGAAAAAACGTTTACGCTTAAAGAAGAACATGGAAGCCTTGATGGCAAAAGAAGCCGCTGGTGAAGTGATTGAGGATGTGGCCTTAAAAGAAATTCGGCCTAATCCATACCAACCGCGGCGGAGTTTTGACCAGGAGGCGTTAGCGGAATTAGCTGACTCAATCCAAAAATCAGGGGTTTTCCAACCGGTAATTTTGCGGCAACCAGATCCAAAGTTGTCACGGTATGAATTAATTGCGGGGGAACGGCGGTTCCGGGCTTCGGAATTAGCCCACCAAAAGACAATTCCAGCCATCATTCGCCAGATGAATGATGCGGAGATGATGGAAGTTGCCATTTTAGAAAATCTTCAACGGGAAGACTTAACCCCACTGGAAGAAGCCCAAGCTTACCAAACCCTGATTGAGAAGCTAAATTTAACGCAAGCTGAAGTCGCTAGTCGGCTTGGTAAGTCCCGGCCATATATCGCTAATTACCTTCGCTTATTGGGACTTCCCGCTGCGGTTAAGGAATTAGTAGCCAACCGGCAACTCTCAATGGGGCAAGCGCGGACCTTACTTGGGTTAAAGGATAAGCTTGCGGTCGTTGCCTTAGCTAAGCGGGCAGTGAAGGAAAACTTGACGGTTCGGCAACTTGAGGAAATTGTAGCTAAGGAAAATGGCCAAGTTAAACCTACTAAGCCAGTTAAACCAGCCCCAAAGCTTAACCCTTACTTGCGTGAAGCAACTGACCAACTGCAACGACGCTTTGGGACCAAAGTTTCCTTTAGGGGTAACCAACCCGATCACGGAAAGATTGAGATTCCTTACCAATCAGCTGACGAGTTAAACCGAGTTTTGGAATTGTTAGGGGTAAGTTTCGATTAATTACGGAGGACCAATCATGGTTGAATACGAATTAAACGATATTGTGATGATGAAAAAGCCGCATCCATGCGGGGTTAACCGCTGGAAGATTATCCGGGTTGGGGCAGACATGAAGATCGAATGCACGGGCTGTGGTCACATTGTGATGATGGACCGGTATCACTTTAATAAACGGATTAAGAAGGTCCTTGAACCTGCCAACCCAGAAGCAAACGAAGAGCACTAAGAGAAAGGAACTAGAATTACTATGTCATTAACAGCAGGGATTGTTGGACTTCCAAACGTGGGGAAGTCAACCTTATTTAACGCAATTACGAAGGCCGGGGCGGAAATGGCCAACTACCCCTTCGCCACGATTGAACCAAACGTGGGGATGGTGGAAGTACCTGATAGTCGGTTAGCCCGGATTGACGAATTGATTCCCGCCAAGAAGATTGTCCCAACGACCTTCGAATTTACTGATATCGCCGGGATTGTTAAGGGGGCATCAAAGGGGGAAGGGCTTGGAAACAAGTTCCTTGAAAACATTCGGCAAACGGATGCGATTGTTCACGTTGTGCGGGCCTTTGACGATGACGATATTACTCACGTGACGGGGAAGGTTGACCCAATTGATGATATTGATACCATCAACTTGGAATTGATCATGGCGGACTTAGAAGCCGTTAATAACCGCCTTGCCAAAGTTCAACGGGCTGCTAAAGGTCGCGATAAGGATGCCTTGGCCGAATTAGCGGTGCTTGAAAAGTTAAAGCCGGTTCTTGAAGATGGCAAGAGCGCCCGGACGATTGACTTTGATGATGATGAAAAGAAGATTGTGAAGGGCTTATTCCTCTTAACGACGAAGCCGATCCTTTACGTTGCCAACATCGGTGAAGAAGACATGGCTGATCCCGATGGTAACAAGTACATGGATGCCATTCGAGAACACGTTAATGGTGAAGGGGAAGTCATTGGAGTTTCGGCAGCGGCCGAAGAACAAATCGCCGAAATGGACGAAGATGAAAAGAGGGACTTCCTGGAAATGGAAGGGGTTGAAGAACCAGGGTTGAACCGGTTGATTCGGGCAGCCTACAAACTCCTTGGCCTTGAAACTTTCTTCACGGCTGGCGGTAAGGAAACCCGGGCCTGGACTTTCCGGCGGGGAACGAAGGCACCACAAGCGGCTGGGATTATCCACTCCGATTTTGAACGGGGCTTTATCCGGGCTGAAGTCATGTCCTTTAGTGACCTTGACGAATATGGCTCACCAGCCAAAGTTAAGGAAGCCGGGAAGCTTCGCCTAGAAGGGAAAGATTACGTGATGCAAGACGGTGACATTGTTGAATTCCGCTTTAATGTTTAATTTAGCGACGACGGTTAATTAAGGGGAGTTTTTATAGTGAGTGAACAAGGACGGAATGCGGCTGCTGGAGCACGGCAAAAGCAACACCAAAAACAAGAACAACAAGCAACTGGCCGGGCCTTTCAAGAATATGGCTTAACCCGGAAGAACGAGGAATTCATGTTCCAATTGAATAAGCAATTGGATGCCCAAGGAGCAACGGCGGCAAAGAAGCCCGCTTTGCTCCAACAGACGGTCGGTGCCCTTTTAGAAGGCCAAAAGACTGGGAAGACAGCAAAGGGGATGTTTGGTACCCCAACGGCCTATGCCCATGAGTTATTACATCCGAAGAAGGAAGTTGAGGCTAAGCAAGAAAACACCAATATCTGGATGTTGGCAGCGGATAATGCCTTAATGTTCTTTGCGATCTTTACCATCATGTTCGGGGTCTTGGCCTTTACAAGTCCTAAGGCCTTAGCCCCAGGTGGTCATAACGGAAACGCTGGGTTAACGGCAATCATTATTGTCGCCTTAGCCGGTGGGGCCCTCTTTGGTAGCTTGATGAAGTTGATTCGGCCAAAGGTTGATGCTAACGGCCGGGCAGTTAAGCGGTCACTTTGGTACCGGACAGCAGTGATTATCCTTGGGTTAGTAACTTGGATTGCCGTTTATGGTTTAACGGCCTTGATGCCAAACGTGATCAACCCAGTTCTTAACAAGTGGGTCTACGTTGTCCTCGGGTTAGCTGGTTTTGCTGGTGACCTTTACTTACGGTCGAAGTTTAACATTACTAACGCCCTCTTTGGAAGCCAACGGCGGCGGAATTAGCAATAATCTTGAAAATTGAATTGGGCGAAAATAAGTGGTTTTCGCCCGTAGTTTCTGTGTAATATTCAGAGGTACGAGAAAGGCTGGGAAGAAATTTGACCTTCTTCCCAGCCTTTCTCTTTTTATGTGAAAATAAGATGAAACTAATTCTTAAAGCTATGAATTGGAGCTGGAATTAGCCCACCGCGATGAATAAGACGATTGCTAACGGCTGGGTTAACCGCCATAATCGGAGCATGACCAAGCAGGCCACCAAATTTAACGGTTTCACCAACCTGCTTGCCAGGAACTGGAATTACTCGGACCGCAGTAGTTTTATTATTAATCATACCGATGGCGGCTTCATCAGCAATCATGGCACTAATGGTTTCCTTCGGAGTGTCACCAGGAATAGCAATCATGTCAAGACCAACCGAACAAACAGCGGTCATTGCTTCAAGTTTGGCGATTGAAAGGTTACCAGCAACGACTGATTTAATCATACCAGCATCTTCAGAAACAGGAATGAAAGCTCCGGAAAGGCCACCAACATGACTGCAAGCCATGACACCACCCTTTTTAACGGCATCATTGAGCATTGCTAGGGCAGCCGTGGTACCATGCGTACCAACTTGGGCAACCCCAATTTCTTCCAAAACTTCAGCAACAGAATCACCGGGGAGGGGAGTAGGAGCAAGCGAAAGATCAACTATCCCGAACGGAACGCCAAGTTGATCGGCCGCCACACTTCCCACTAATTGCCCCATCCGGGTAATCTTAAAAGCAGTTTTTTTGATGGTTTCAGCGACCACATCCATGGGGGCGCCCTTAACTTTTTCAAGGGCCGCCTTAATAACACCGGGACCTGAAACGCCAGCGTTGATAACGACATCTGGTTCGCTTACTCCATGAAAGCCACCGGCCATGAAGGGGTTGTCTTGGACAGCGTTACAAAATATCACGAGTTTAGCATTAGTCATCACGTCTAATTTAGATCCCGCAACTACTGCTTCGCCAAGGTCAGCGACTGCGTCCATGTTAATTCCACTCTTAGAAGATCCTACGTTGACTGAAGCACAAACGTAGTTAGTTTCTGCTAACGCTGCTGGAAGGGATTTTATTAGCACCTGGTCGCCAGCTTGATACCCTTTTTCAACTAAGGCTGAGAAGCCACCGATAAAATCAATCCCTAGCGTTTTGGCTGCTTGATCAAGTACCTTAGCATACTTAACGTAGTCATGATCTCCCGAAGCCGCAGCGATTAGTGAAATTGGAGTCACTGTGACGCGCTTGTTAGCGATGGGAATACCGTACTTACTTTCAATTTGTTGTCCAACTTTAACCAGGTTTTGCGCTTTAGTGGTTATTTTGTCATAAATTTTTTGGCAGGCCCGGTCACTATTACTGTCGATGCAGTCCAGAAGTGAAATTCCCATTGTGATAGTCCGGATGTCCAGGTTTTCACTAGCTAGCATCTGCGTCGTTTCATAAATTTGTTTTGCGTCCATGGTTGCTCCTTAGATGTTATGCATTGCTTCAAAAAGCTTTGTGTTCCGTAGCTTGACTTCAAGGTGGGCTTCATTGCCAAAGTTTTCCAGTTCAGCGTCGATTTGCGCAAATTGATCAGCTAAAGGAATGGTGACCATCATCATCATAACGAAATTGTCGTCCATAATGGTTTGGGAAACATCGACGATATTAACTTGATATTTGGCGAGAAGTTGACTAACTTGTGCAATGATCCCGACCCGATCTTTACCTATAACTGTAAGAATTGCTTTCATTAAAATAACCCTTCTTTCTAAAGATGTTGATTACAATTATATGATTCAAGTAAACAGCGAGCAATTGATAGCTAATTTCCTAACTAAATATTAAGGCTAAGCTCTTTAAGTTCGGAAATGAAAAATGATGGCTGGATTTTAGCTAGAATGTTGCGAAAATCTGGAGCTGTGGTGCTGCTTTTCTTTTCCTACATTTTCCTTGACGATTAGGTAAATTCCTAGTATTCTAGTCACAATTCAGATTTAAAATTCATAAGGGAGTGTAAGATTAATGTCAAACTGGGATACAAAGTTCGCAAAAAAGGGAATTACGTTTGATGATGTATTATTGATTCCGGCGGAAAGCCATGTTTTGCCGAACGAAGTTGACTTGAGTGTTCAGTTGGCTAAGAACTTGAAGTTGAACTTGCCATTTATTAGTGCCGGGATGGATACGGTTACTGAAAGTTCAATGGCAATTGCCATGGCCTTACAAGGGGGCCTTGGGGTGATTCACAAGAACATGTCGATCCAAGCTCAAGCCGGTGAAGTTGCCAACGTTAAGGGCGTTGCTTTAAATGGGAACTTTGCCAAGGCAGCCGTTGATGACCAAAACCGTCTCTTGGTAGCGGCCGCAGTTGGGGTTACATCTGACACTTTCGAACGGGCAGAAGCATTATTTGAAGCTGGGGCGGACGCAATTGTTATTGATACGGCGCACGGTCACTCGGCTGGGGTATTACGGAAGATTAAGGAAATCCGCCAACACTACCCAACTCAAACTTTGATTGCTGGGAACGTCGCAACTGGTGACGCTACGCGGGCCCTCTTTGATGCTGGGGTTGATGTTGTTAAGGTTGGGATTGGTCCTGGTTCAATTTGTACTACGCGGGTGATTGCCGGGGTTGGGGTTCCTCAAATCACGGCCATTTACGACGCCGCCACTGCTGCTAAGGAATACGGTAAGCCAATCATCGCTGATGGTGGGATTAAGTACTCTGGGGACATTGTCAAGGCCATCGCTGCCGGTGGGAACGCCGTAATGCTTGGCTCCATGTTCTCCGGGACGACTGAAGCACCAGGGGAAGTCTTTGAAGATCATGGTAAGAAGTACAAGGCTTATCGGGGAATGGGTTCTGTTGGTGCGATGGCTCAATCTCACGGTTCTTCTGATCGTTATTTCCAAGGTGGTGTTAACGAAGCTAACAAGTTGGTTCCGGAAGGGATTGAAGCCCGGGTTGAATACAAGGGTGACGTTGCCGACATCATCTTCCAATTGGTTGGTGGTCTCCGGAGTGGAATGGGTTACTGTGGGGCCCCAGATATCCAATCTTTGATTGACAACGCTCAATTTGTTCAAATTTCCAACGCTGGTTTGCGGGAATCACACCCTCATGACGTGCAAATCACTAAGGATGCGCCTAACTACAACAAATAAGCCACGTTAAGTGGAAATTAAACAAAAATAAGTCGCTAATCTAATGGTTGAAGGTGGTTTAATTTAACTTCTCGACCGGGATGGGCGACTTTTTTTATTTCCCAGGAAATTAATTTTGCTACTAAAACTTTACTTTTCTCATAAATCAGTGTTGAATTAACTACAAAGGATCGTTTTTTGGAGGTGGAGTTCATGCTAAGTTCAGTAAAAATTAATGCCCGTGGTCACTGGGTAAGTGTCTTTGAGCCCCTCCCACGAGAACGGCAGGATCTGTATGACAAATATGAAGTTACGCCAGCTCTTTTGGACTATGCAATTGACCCCTATGAAAAGGCTCGGGTTGAAATTGATCGGGATGCTGGGGTAACGCTCTTGATTTTTGACGTGTACGTCCCAACTCATAAAATCTCAGCGCCGAAAACGGCCCCAATTGGGATTATGCTGACGAAAAACAATGTTTTAACGTTCACCAATGCCCAAACTAACTTTGTGAATGGACTGATTGCAGAGCACCTGCGGAAAATGCAAACACGGGGAGTAATCGCAGACCAGTTCGACTTTATCTTACCGATTCTTTACACCCTCTCGACGAATTATTTCCAACCAATTCGGCGGGCGGACATCCAGCGTCAGCAAATTCAACGGAACCTTGAAGAACGGACTGAACGCAAAGCAATCGCGGAGTTTTTGGAAATCGAAACCGGCTTGGTTTATATTTTGACCTCGCTCCAGGGGAATGTTTCCTTACTGCAAGAATTTCGCCGGCGGTTCGCGGCTCAAATGAGTCAGGACCAACAAGATGAGCTCGACGATGTGATTATCGAAGCCCAACAAGGACTGGAAATGGCCCAGATGACCTCGGATGTTTCAGCCCGGGTTTCTGATGCTTACAGTAAGGTCTTAGATTCGAACTTGAACCAAACGATGAAGCTATTAACTATCTTCTCAATTTTGGTGTCAATTCCGCCAATTGTTTCGGGCTTTTATGGTCAAAATGTAAAAAGTCTGCCGTTGGCTAATGGCGATTGGTCGTGGCAAATAACCTTGCTGATTACCGTTATTTTAATGGCGGTTTCCTCAGTCTTCATGCGCCGGTGGTGGAAATAAGCTTTTAACGTTTTACGGGGCGCAACGCCGCTTCTTGGTGGTAGGGAAGCCGGCCGTTGCTGGTCTTCGAAAACGATCGACCTTGCTAGCTAGGGTTGGCAAAACTAACAGAGTAAGGATGATACAAGATGCCATGGCAACTAAACGAAATTGTGCGAACTGGTCAAGGTGGTCAAACGGTGCGGGAACTATTAGAGCATACCTGGCTCTTACCGCATCGCTTTGTTCATTATTTACGGACCCGGCAGAATGTTTTGGTAAATGGGCAATATTATTCAATGAATCAAATGGTCAAAGTCGGTGATCGGATTCAGTTAACCTTTTTAGGGGATGAATTTCGGACGGCGACGTCGAATTATCGGCCGAGCCCTAACCCGCATCCTAAGATTCTCTATGAAAACCGGGATCTGTTGGTCGTGAATAAACCGGCCGGCCAGAAAACTCATCCCAATCAAACGGGTGAAACGGGAACTTTAATGAATGAAGTCGCTGGTTACCTGCAAAATCAACCGCAAGCAGCTGCTTATATGGTTCACCGGATTGATCAAGCAACGAGTGGGGCGGTGATTGTGGCGAAGAACCCGGTCGTCGTACCGATTTTGGACCGCCAAATCAGTGCCGGAAAAATTCACCGTTCCTACTTGGCGGTAGTTGAAGGTCTTTTTAAGCAAAGTGAAGGTCAGTTTACGTGGCCGATTGGCCGGGATTTAACTGATAAGCGGAAACGCCAGGTTAATGGAGCTAACCCGCAAACGGCTTTGACGCATTATCGAGTTGTCGGAACGAATGGGCAACAGTCCTTAGTCGATCTAACCTTAGGAACAGGCAGAACGCACCAGCTCCGGGTCCACTTAGCTTACAGTGGTCACCCAATTGTTGGGGATCCCCTTTATAATCCGGTTCAAAGTCAGCCGATGTTATTACATGGGATTGCTCAAAAAATAGTCTTACCGTTTAGTAACCAAGTTTGTGAAATTCAGGTGCCAATCCCTACCGCTTTTCCGCCGGATTTGGTAAAATTATGGCAATCAAGTTAATAAAGGAGGATTTAATTGTCACTTTTACAGCAGCTCTACGGGCCGTTCTTTGATTTTGAAAACTGGAAAATGGTGATTACATCAGGCCAGGATTGGTTGATTATCCTGTCGTTGGTTATGATGGAGTGCCTTTTGTCAGTTGATAATGCCGTTGTTTTAGCTGCCCAGACCCGGGTCTTACCAACCTTACGGGAACAAGAAGAATCCCTTTTCTACGGGATTTGGGGTTCATATCTTTTCCGGTTTTTGGTGATCGGGATTGGGACTTATCTGATTCATTTTTGGGAAATTAAAGCCTTAGGGGCAGCCTACTTGATGTACATGTCCTACCGCTTTTTCCACGTTAAATTTTTTGGTAAACAACCAATTCATAAACAAAAACAGAGCGTGGCTGGTAAGTTAACTGGTCGGAAACGCTTTTGGGCCGTGGTGGCGCAGATTGAGTTTACTGACATTGTGTTCTCGGTTGACTCAGTGTTAGCGGCCTTAGCAGTTTCAAGCAATCCGGTAATCGTTTTAATCGGGGGCTTAATTGGGATTTTATGTATGCGGGGAATTGCGGAAGTAATTATGAAGCTCATGCGTAAGGTTCCCGAGTTGGAACCAATGGCTTACCTATTAATCGCGGTGATTGCGGTAAAGCTTTTCTTAACGGTGCCAGCGATTGATATTGAAATTTCGTCTGGAGCTTTTGGGATCTTTATTTTAGTAATTTTTGCTGCTACGATCGCAATTCACTTCTTACGGCGCAAATCAAAGACAAAGGAGAAGTAAAATGGCAATTGAAGCAACGCCAGCCAATTTTGATGAACAACTTGGCGGACCAATGACCCTTGTTGATTTCTGGGCAGATTGGTGTGGACCATGTAAGATTATGGCCCCCGTCCTGGAACAGTTAGAACAGGAATTTGGGGACCGGGTAAAATTTGTGAAGTTCGATGTTGAACAGAGCGAAACAATTCCTCAACGTTACAAGGTAATGAGTATTCCAAGTCTAGTCCTCTTTAAGGACGGGGTCGCGAAAGAAAAAGTAACCGGGATTTACCCAAAGGAAAAGTTGGCCCATTACCTAAAGCGGAAGTTGGCCGAAGAAAAGTAAAATAAAAGTTTGTAAAGCGCTTGCGAGTAGGATGAGATCATGGTATCTTTTAAGGTGAAATATTCGTAAAACCTTTTACGTCAGAAGCTAACTGCAGGAGGAAAATCATGACCAATCGAATTGCCGTTTTAGGAAGTATTAACGTTGATACTACTTATCATGTTACCCGGTTCCCACAACCAGGAGAAACAATCTCAGCGAACGATAAGAGTTCAGCACCCGGTGGTAAGGGTGCTAACCAAGCGGTAGCCGCCGCTCGTTCTGGAGCTCAACTTTCCTTTATTGGGATGGTTGGTGAAGACAATGAAGGGAAGTTTATGCGCGAAGCCCTTCAAGCAGATGGGATTGATACCAAGTTCCTCAAGAATGATCCGCGGCATGGGACTGGGGCGGCCGTTATTACGTTAGATGCGAACGGCCAAAACGATATTATGGTTTACCCTGGAGCTAACTTTGGGATGGATGAAAGCCTCTTATCAGGGACGGAAGACCTCCTTGAAAACATTGACTTTCTGATCGCCCAATTTGAAACACCGCAAGAAGTTACGGCTGCGGCTTTCAAGTTAGCGAAGGAACATGGGGTCGTAACGATCCTCAACCCAGCGCCAGCAAAGGAAATCTTGCCAGAACTTTTGGCAGTTACGGACGTGGTAATTCCAAACGAATCCGAAAGCGAAGTTTTAACTGGGATTGCCGTTGATAGCGAAGAAGCAATGCTCAAGACGGCTACCTACTTTAAGGAACACGGGGTGGCGAACCTCTTGATTACTTTAGGTTCTCGGGGAGTCTTTTACGCAACTCCTCACGGTCATGGCATGGTCCCGGCCTTTAAGGTTAAGGCTGTTGATACCACGGCTGCCGGTGATACCTTTATCGGAGCTTTAGCTTCTCAATTAACCAAAGACTTGAGCAACGTTGCAGATGCCTTAGTATATGCCCAGCGGGCTTCTAGCTTGACTGTTCAGCGGATGGGCGCTATGCCATCAATTCCAACAGCGAGTGAAGTGCAAGTTGCTTTGAATGAGTAATCGATTGATATTGAAATCTAAAGTAAAATGGTTTACCTTTTAATATTTATTGTAGTTTTTGCGATTTCTTCGTATGTAACCGTTAAATTTCGCAAAAAAAAGTAACAAATTAAGTTCAAGAAGGAAGCAAATCAGTTACAAACTGGTTTGCTTTTTTAATATCTAGTCTTAATTTCTTTAAAAATGTGAACCAAACGCTCAGCCAGTTCCGAACAATCCTTGATTTATCAGGCACCAGTCAATTTGACTAGTTTTGGAACAAAATAGGGGGGTGTTGACAATCGTTTGATAAAAAAATTAAAATTACGGGGTATTAAATAAGAAATAATCGATTTACATATTTTAGCTAAGTAAAACGTTTTTGGTCGGGTTCTTTAGAATTTTAAAATGATAGAGAGGTGAGAACAAGATAATGTCGGAGGAGCTAACCATCGCGGTCATTATTCCGTTGGTTATTACCACTTTTATAATCGGTAACTATACCTTATATGAACGAACAATTGCCCAGGCTGACATTATCATGCGGTACTTGATCGTCACCTCCGTCTTCATCGTTCAAGAATACGTGATCATCTTTCTTTCGAACCAAATTGTGGGGTATATTTTTTATCAGTATGCCATCGCAGTTTTAATGTTTAATCTCCTAAATAATAAGTACTATGGGGTTTACGTTGCCTGTTTAACCCCAATTTTAGTTAATGCCTACTTATTAATTGCGGGACAAACCACAACAATCCAATGGTCGCTTTTTAGTGGTTTAGTTTTGTTTATTGCGGTAACCGGAATTGGGAGTCAGATGGCCCCGCGTGGTTCATACGTTAGTTTACCGGTCCAAATGGTGATTATTAATATCATTGGGCCGTGCACGATTGCGGCAAACCCAACGACTAAAATACTAACAATTAGCCAATACGGTCATTACTTAGCCGAATTGACCTTCGGGAGTATCTTATTACTGGTTGTCTATCAATTCTTCTTGAATGGTGAGGTTAACGGGATCGACCAGTTTAAGGAGGCCTATCATGATAGTATGTTTGATGCCTTAACAGGGTTGGGCAATTACCGGGCTTTATTGGAGTATGCCGAAAAGGTTGCTAAAGGAGCGGGGGAAACGGTAATTTGCATTATTGATGTTGATCACTTTAAAGGGGTTAATGACAAGTATGGGCACAAGGCGGGAAATGTGGCTTTACAATACTTTGCCAACTACCTAGCTACTTCAACTGGCGTCTGGGAGCACCGGACTAGTCGGGCCTTCCGTTACGGGGGTGAAGAGTTCTGCATCGTTTTCTCCGGCTTATCAATGGACGAATTTCCGGAGATTATTGACTGCATCAAGACGCGGCAAAGGTTATTCATGAGTCAACCATTCTCTACCAAGCAAGGAGAACAGTTACCCTTGTCCTTCTCAGCGGGAGTAACCCTTTGGCGAAAAGGGGAAGCGATGCCGTTGGCTTTTGAACGTGCTGATACGGCCCTATATGAAGCAAAACGGAATGGTCGGTCCCAAGTTCGAATTTTTAATGGGGGAGCGGGCTTAGCCAGTGTGACCAAAGTGAAGTAGCGGTTAGTTTGGCTATCTAAATTATGAGAGATTATAGAATGGTAAATTCACCTAAATTGGTGTCGACTTAGGTGGTAAAACTTCCTTGGAGTAAATGAATTGGTTTCGGAAAAGAGGGACCTTAAATGAAAAAGACACAATTACTAGCAACCGTTTTAATTAGTACTAACTTAATTATGAGCACCGGGGTAACAGCCCATGCCACGACTCTCGGCGAAGTCACCCTATTGAGTCATTTGATGGCAAATTGGAAGACCAATGGTGCTCCT
The DNA here is from genome assembly GCA_019118465.1 of Candidatus Limosilactobacillus faecipullorum. Lineage (GTDB taxonomy): Bacteria > Bacillota > Bacilli > Lactobacillales > Lactobacillaceae > Limosilactobacillus > Limosilactobacillus faecipullorum. The sequence continues at coordinate 28,185 of DWYX01000041.1, forward strand.
GGTAATAGTGGTAATGCTCCGGGGCATAACAAAGGAAGTTATTCTTCCAGTGATAGTGATACCGATTATTCGAATATCAGCAGTTATTACCCGGGCAATAGTGCCTTTGGCCACTGTCATCAAAATAACGGTGACCAAAGTAATGATGAAGATGAGGATTACGATCCGAATGCCTACTATGCTCAAAATGGTAGTAATGGTAAGGGGCAACATAAGGGGACTGCTTGGAATCCTGGTAAGCATAAGGGTTGGCAGGAGAATCATGATTCTGAAGATGACCGGGATGATTATGCCGATGATCAAAACGATGATTGGAATGACAATTGGAATGATGATCAAAACGATGGCTGGAATGACAATTGGGATGATGATCAAAACGATGGTTGGAATGACGATTGGGATGATGATCAACATGATGGTTGGAATGACAATTGGGATGATGATCAACATGATGGCTGGAATGACAATTGGGATGATGATTGGAATGATGATAACCGGGATCAATCAAGCACAACCGAAGACCCAATCGGTCAATTGCGCCGAGGTCTTAAATGGCATTCTGAAGGGCAGGCCGATGGTCCAGTTACTAACTACCAGCAACCAAAGAATGATCCAGTAAGTATTAACATCAATAAAAAGCGGGATGGTAATTGGGGGACCCAAAAGGCAGATACCTGGCAGACAAGTGACGGTGATACCTTCCAGACGAAGTTTGTGGTCGGTCAAGAAAACGTCTATGGTTGGATTGACGGTGCAGCGACTAATCAATATTATCCATCCGGAGAGGGTTATAAACTAACCGTTGGTAGTAAGACTTACACGATTAATTTTGTAACCCAGAAAGCAAATGCCGGGAATGGGTTTATAAATATTTATGATGAAAGATCACGGTTCGAACCAAGTGCGGATCATGCCCATTCATTTAGTATCCAACTGGTTGATGATCAAACCGGCAAAATTTATTACATTAAGCACGGGGCCACTTTCTATGAAACAAAAGATGGTGAGGATCAGATTGCTTTTGGAATCCCAATTGCGGCTTTAAAAAATGACGGGCCCCTTTCAAGTAAATCAACCACTTGGAATTTTAATAATTCCAATATCAATGATGGCAAGGGAATTACCATCAATGGTTCAAGTACGGGACCATTTTTCTTACTGGCAACTGCCGTAATTTGTGTAATGATGGGAAGAAGGGTGATCCTCTTCCACCGAAAAAAAGAAAAGTAGTGTCGGTGAGGGAATTTCGCAAACGCGGATTAGCGGTGTGGAGATGAGTACTGAAAGTTCCGATTAGAATGGTGACCAGGTGGTAGTGGACACCAATGCAACTTATGGAACTGCCACGGAAAGTAAGTTGCTCAATCAAACGGAAGCAACAAAGCCACCCCCAACTAATGATGATCCATTACAGAATGATACGGTAAATGGGGATCAACTAGATGATGTTAATGGTGAATAGTTGACTTTCAAGCAACTAAGAACGATGAAGTCGCAATTGAAAACGGAGAAAAGAGACAGATGCAGTTAAGTGATCATATTTGGCAAGGCGTCCGGCAACTAATCACGGGGGCCTTTTTCCTGTTTACTGGATTAACTTTATATTATGCCCTACTTTCGCAGAATTTTTTACTAGCAGCCGAGACGACTACCTGGGTCACCTTGATAATGCTGGCGGCCCTATGTTTGTCAATCGTGATTTTAATTACGGATAATCCAATTCGGCGGGAAATCCGGTGGTACCGCCACCAAACTGGTTGGTGGGGGATGCTTTTATTTGGCGCCTTAGTATTACTATTCCAAGTTGAGCTGATTTGGGCGACCCACCCAGCGATTGGTTTTGATGCCCAAATGGTTCACCGGGCCCTAGTCGACCCGACTGGCATTAGTCAACGGGGATACTTTAGTCAAAATACGAATAACTTGCCCCTCCTGTTAGCTGAAGTCGGGGTATCGAAGCTTTTGGGTAGTACCAGTTGGCTAACCCTTGACTGGGCCACTTTAATTTTCGTTGACTGCGCAGCCCTATTAAATGTTGCGACAGTTGCTTTAATCAAGCCTAAACAGGTGAAATCAATGTGGTACCTTCAGGGCTTTGGCCTCTTGTTATTCCCAAGTATCATCGTTCCTTATACCGATACCTGGGTTTTGCCACTAGTTTCATTAACCCTGCTTGGCTTAGCTGGGACCGCTAAAAAGTGGGCAATTTGGTGGCGGAGCCTCTTTGCCGTAATCGCTGGGGTTGGCCTGAGCTTGACTTACTTCATGAAACCATCCGGGATTATTCCCGTTATTGGAATTGGCATGGTGGTTTTGATCGCTAGTTGCCGGCGGTTGACCTGGCAACGGTTTGGCATTGGCGTCTGGTTAAGCTTACTTTTGGCAGGGAGTGGTTATGCGACCTACCACCAAGGTGAAACTTACCAAAATCACCAAACCTTTATTAAGATTAATCGAGCACTTGAAGTACCTGCTATTCACTTCTTAAGTATTGGTCAGGGTCAACCGCGGGGTGAATATAGTGCACAAGAAGCCCTTGCAATGGCAAAGTTGCCTAAGCGGGCTGATAAGGTTGCTTACTCGAAGAAGATGCTAAAGCAACACTTGCAAAAAGATGGCTTTTGGGGTCACTTGTGGTTCTTAATCCAAAAGCAAGGTTACAATACGGCTGATGGGACCTTTGGTTGGCTTGGGGAAGGGACCTTTATGTATGCTGGCAAACCAGCCTCAAACTGGCGCTGGCTCTTCCAAACTTTCTTATATCCTAAGGGAGCCAACGTTGCCACCTTCCGTTTTGTCGCCCAAATTGCTTGGGTAGCTTTATTGGTAGTCCTTGTTGCGGGTTGGCGAGAAAGTGGGGTCATGGCAAATGGTCTCCGCCTAACGATTTTAGGAACCTATGCCTTCTTGCTCTTGTTTGAAGGGGGCCGGAGCCGGTACTTAATTCAAGTCTTACCGGAAATGTTGATCTTAGGCGCGCTCCTTTTGCCAGCGGCCAAGCAACAAATCGCGCGCCTCTTAGTTGTAACCGGACTTTGGAAAGGTCGTGAAGCAAAATGATTAATGGATGGATTATTCTTGGCGCGATCATTTGGCTCTATGTGCTTTCGGTCGTCAACCGGGCCCACTTAAACGCAATTCATTTTTGGCTTGGGAGTATCGGCCTCTTCTTGCTCATGGCTTTCTCTGCCCGGGCTTACTTTGTCTGGCTCTTATCGGCGGTGGTAACCCAAATTACTGGTTGGTGGGGGGATCTCACCGGCCTCTACACTAGTTCCTATATCAACGGGATGATTAGCATTAAAAATGCGCACGGGCTAGTGCTCCTCTTTGTGGACTATGAGTGTTCAGGGATTATTGAAACGATTGCTTACTTGAGCTTGTTGTGGTTCTACCCGATGTACAATCGAGCCCAAAAGGTAAAGTTAACCTTTACGGGGGCTGGTTGGATTTTGTTAGCGAATGTTTTCCGCTTATCCTTGATTGCTTCCATCTTGTATTATGCCGGGAGCGGGGCTTTCTTCCTCGTCCACTCCGTCCTTGGACGAATCATTTTCTATGTTCTCGTAATTATTCTCTACTACAACGTCTTTACGCGGGTTCAGTTTGACGAAGCGGGTTCCCGCTTTAACTATGGGAGGAAGTAGGTATGCTACGTGACATGTTTATCCAAATGGGGTTTTGGTCCTCGTGGTTAATTATTCCAGCGATCTTCGAGTTAATTCCGGCGGTTCGGGCCTGGTTATGGAATCATTTGCGGCCAACAACAGTACCGACAGGAGAAATTCCGGGGCGGATGCCGCGGATTACAATCCTAGTTCCGGTCTATAATTCGGCCGATACCCTGGAAAATTGTTTACAGTCAATTGCGCAATCAACTTATCCTAATGAGTTGATTAACGTGATATGTGCTAATAATAAGAGTCGGGATAATAGTCGCCAAGTTTTCCAGCGGGCTCAAAGTGAATTAAAGGGGCTTCAGATTCAGTGGCTCGATGCTGAACAAGGCAAGGCCCGGGCCTTAAATACGGCGATCTATGCCAGCACCGGGGACTATGTAGTTACGATGGACAGTGATGGGACCCTCGAACCGCACGCTTTGATGAATATTGTGCAAAATTTTGTGGCGCATCCTAAAGTCCAAGCCCAGACAGGGACGATTTTGAGTAATAAGTTTTTGATTGATCGGGATCCGAACCATCGCTTGATCCACCTTAACGAATACCTTGAATATGCGATTGCTTTCTTAGCTGGCCGGACAGTGGAATCAAAAGACGACCGCATTTTCACCATGTCAGGGGCCTTTTCGGCTTTTCGGCGTGCAGCCTTAATGCAGTCCCGGTTGTACAACGTTGATACTGTGGGGGAAGATACCGACATGACCTTCCAAGTGCGTTATTATCTTAAAGGTCGGGTCGTGCTTTGCCCAACAGCGATCTTCTATGTCGAACCAGCAAATGGTTGGAATGAATTGTATGTTCAACGCCAACGGTGGCAACGGGGTGAAATTGAAGTGGTTCGCCATTTCATGGGTAATCACTTAAACATTAGAGGGATCCTGAAGAATTTCTTGGTTCGGCGGTTAATTGTTGACCACACGGTATCCTTTTTGAAGGTGATTTGGCTCTTTGCGATGCTTGTTTTAGTCCCGTTTGGTTACTCACCGTGGATGTTACTTTATTCGGTAATGGCAATGTATATTTTGTACCTCATCATTACCGTTTTGAATTTTAGTAATGGCTTAAAGTACTTAGCCTTTAAGCCGCAAGAACGAGAATATATGCGTAAACACTGGTGGCTAATTTTTACCCAACCAGGGTATAACTTTGTGATTAGCTTTTTCCGGGTCATGGGTGTGATCAACGCGATGTTGGCCCCCGCTAAGTGGACGACTTCAAATTTGAGTAAGGAACGGCATGCAATTAAGCGGGTTTTCGTTCATGATTTAAAGAAAGTCAGGTACCGTGAAGAAAAAGAAAATTGAGATGGAGTTTTGTAAATGCATTTAGTACTACGCCAAGCGGTTGAACAAGCAGGCTTTTGGGCGGCTTGGTTCATCATCCCAGCCTTTTTTGAATTGCTTAAAGCGATGCGAGCTTGGGGGCGGAATCGGTTTGTCCCCACTGAGTATCCGGGATATGTTTATCCTGGTCGGATGCCCCGGATTACGATTCTGGTGCCGATTTTTAATTCTGCGGGAACTTTAGGTCAGTGTTTACGATCAATCGCTAATTCGACGTACCCAAATGAATTAATCAACGTCATTTGCGCCAATAATCAAAGTATGGATAATAGTCGCCGGGTGTTTCAACTGCTTCAAGATGAATTAAGTGATTTGCCAATGCAGTGGCTTGAAACTAGCCATGGGAAAGCCCAAGCTCTTAATACGGCAATATATACTAGTACAGGCGATTATGTAGTAACTTTGGATAGTGACGCGACATTAGAAAAACACGCTTTAATGAACGTCATTCGGAATTTTGTTACCCATCCGGATATGCAAGCCCAAACCGGGATTATCTTGATTAACCGGAAGCTGATGCAATCACCGGGGCGGTTTACTAAACAACACCGCTTTTTCCACCTCAACGAATACCTTGAGTACATGGTTACTTTCTTAGCCGGGCGGACGTTTGAATCCCACCGGGATCAGCTTTTCACCATGTCGGGAGCATTTTCGGCTTTTCGACGGTCCGCCTTGATGCAGTCCCGGTTGTTTAACGTTAATACAGTTGGGGAAGATACGGATATCACTTTCCAAATTCGGTATAATTTAAACGGGCAGGTGGTCCTTTGTCCAAGCGCAGTTTGCTACGTTGAACCGGCAGCGAGTTGGGATGACCTCTACGTTCAACGACAACGTTGGCAACGGGGAGAAATCGAAGTTGTTAAGAACTTTTTCCAAGATCGTTTAAGTTTAAAAGCGGTTGGGCAGAATTTTCTGATTCGCCGCTTGTTAGTTGATCATACAATGGCCTTGTTAAAGGGAATTTGGTTAGTGGCTCCGGTGATTATGCTAGGAGTCGGGATTTCATTGCCAGTTATTTTAACCGTCATCCTAATGATCTACGGTCTTTATCTACTAATTGCGATTTTTAATTTAAGTAATGTTGTCCAATACTTGCGGTTTCAACCGGAGGAACAACGCTACGTCAAACGACGGTGGTGGTTAATTTTCACCTTACCGGTGTATGATTTAATGGTTAGTTATTTTCGGTTAATTGGGATTTTGAATGTTACCTATCGGCCAGCTGTTTGGAATACAGTTAGTTTAAGTCAAGAGAATGCGGCTATTCAGCGGATAATTCGGCAGGATATTCAACGATTTAAAGATGGATTAAAGAAGGAAAGATAAAATGCCAAAACAAAAACAACACAGTTACCGGTTACGATTTTACCTCAATGCTAGTCATGCCATGCGGTGGGACAATAACCTTGGGGAAGCCCATCCGCACACTTGGGAATTGATTTGCGAAGTTAAAAAGTTAGATGATCAAGCTTTTATTCGCTTTAATGAGATTGAAGATGCTATTCAACGGGTAATCGAACCCCTTCAAGGGCGGTTCTTAAATGAAATTCCCCCGTTTGATAAGGAAAATCCATCCTTGGAAAACTTAGGGGATGTCTTCTTTGATCAAATTGATGGTCAATTAGCAAGGGTCAAGTGTTCACTAACACAGTTAGAAGTTGGTGAATCACCAACCCGCTTTTTCCTCGTGCGGGAAAAGTAACATTGGGAGGAAAATAAATGGAGCAATTAGCAGATCAGCTTGAAGTTTACTGTCAACCGATCTACGCAGTGCGAAGTTTGCAAGATTACACGGTCAAGGATTATGAGATTTTATTGCGGCATCGGGGTGGGCGACCACTTCAGCCCCAAGAAATTATTGCTTTAACTGGTAACTACCAAACCCGCCACGAACTGCGGGAATGGTTGTTAGCCAATTTAGCAAGGTTAGCCAAAGCCCGACCAGAAATCACGGTCAACGTTAATCTTGATCCATGGCAATTTAACTATCAAGATGTTTGGCCCTACTTAACGGCTTTGCGGCGCGCAATCTCAAACGTCAATATTGAAATTACCGAGCGGAATAACTTTCAAGCTGAAGATACCGAACGGTTTGCCAGTTTATTAGCCCGGATTCAAGATCATGGTTTTCGGATTAGCTTAGATGACGTTGGGTCAGGCTACAATAGTTTGCAAACGGTGATTAGCAATTCACCATACTTAGATCGAATCAAGTTTTCCTTGTTGATTTTCCAAAACCGGGATCATTTAAATATGCTCCATTTTGCCCATGCCTGGTATGAATTAGCCAGTTCCCGGGAATTAGAGTTGGTTGTTGAGGGGATGGAAGATCGCTTAACGGCCCAACAATTAGTGAAACGGGGTTGCACCTTACAACAAGGTTTTCTTTGGCAACGCCCAATGCCATTGGCAAAGCTGTTAGAGAAAAAGTAAGTGGTTGGGCGATCGACTTTGCGGCGAGGAAGAAGTTTGAGCTTCTTCCCGGCCTTTTTAGTTTGCTTTGAAGATCATATAGTTTATTCAAAAAGTGTGGTAAACTGGAAGTCACCATTATTTTTAGTTTTTGATAAAAATTAACAAATCATGTTAGAAAACTATCTCAGTAAGCGAGGGAAATTATGCGGCAACAAAAGATAAGCTTATTTTCCGGGGTCATGCTAGCCTTGAGTTCCTTGATTGGTTCAGGTTGGTTGTTTGGCTCCGGAGCCGCTGCCCGGGTGGCGGGACCAGCTGCCATTATTTCGTGGATTATCGGGGCAGCGGTTATGATTTTAATTGCGTTTAACTATGTTGAGTTGGGGACGATGTTTCCGGAATCTGGAGGAATGAGTCGTTTTGCCCAGTATAGTCACGGTCCTTTATTAGGCTTTATCGCCGCTTGGGCAAACTGGGTTTCTTTAGTTACCCTGCTACCAATCGAAGCGGTTGCCTGTGTGCAATACATGAGCACTTGGCCCTGGGCTTGGGCAAATTGGACGAAGCACTTTATGGCTAACGGGGCAATTACCACAGCCGGCTTAATGGTGGTCTTTTTGATCATGATCGTTTTTACTTTGATTAACTTCTGGTCGGTAAAATTACTGACTCACTTTACCAGTTTGGTCGCCGTCTTTAAACTGCTGATTCCTAGTTTAACGATCTTAACTCTGATTATTACTGGTTTTCATCCTGGTAATTTTGGTCATAACACGGCGACCTTTATGCCTTACGGTACACGGGGAATCTTTGAAGCGGTGGCGGTTTCCGGGATCATCTTATCTTACGATGCCTTCCAAACCGTCATTAATATGGCTGGGGAAATGGTGAACCCGCAGAAAAACATCTTTAAAGGGGTTTGGATTTCCCTAACCATCACCGCTGTAATTTATATTTTGCTTCAAGTTGCCTTTGTGAGTGCAGTTGATCCGACTAGTTTAGCTAAGTATGGTTGGCATGGAATTAACTACGCTTCGCCATTTGCGGATCTGGCCATTTTACTCGGTTTACAGTGGTTATCCCTATTGCTTTACCTAGATGCCTTTGTTTCGCCGTTTGGCACGGGGGTGACCTTTGTGGCAACTTCGGCGCGGACCTTGGCAGCGATGACGCGGAATGGCAATGTTCCGGCCTGGGTTGGGCGGATGAACCGGCGTTACATGATTCCCCGGTTTGCGATGATCGCTGATTTAGTCTTAGCAATGGTGCTGGTTTACTTTTTCCGGGACTGGAGTAAGCTAGCAACGGTCGTTTCGATCTCCACCTTCGTTGCTTACGCTACTGGGCCGGTAACAGCAGTTGCTTTGCGGAAATTGCGCCCGAACTTTAAGCGGCCCTTTAATTCTAAGCACCTAGCTTGGGTGGCGCCGCTTTCCTTTGTCCTCACTGACTTAGTAATCTACTGGGCAATGTGGCCAACGACCGTTGAAGTAATTGGAATTGTCTTACTCGGCTTACCAATTTACTTCTATTATGACCTCCGTTACAACCACGTCCCAATGCGGCGCCAATTAAAGGGCGCCGGTTGGTTATTAGTTAACCTTATCTTTATCTCGGGGGTTTCTTATCTCGGGAGTGATGGTTTTGGTGGCAAAAACGTGTTGAAATACCCATATGATTTCATCGTAATTATTGTCGCCGCCATCTTCTTCTACTACTGGGCGGTTAACTCGCGGGTGGACGGTCCAGACCTGGAAGTTGCCGCTAAGGTTAATCAGGATGTGAAAATTGAGAATGAATAGTGAACTACGCGGCCATAAATGACCGAGCTGCTGGATCAAAAGGCAATGGGGGTCTTCCATGGCTGGTGGGAAATGGACTTTGGAGCCCTAATCGTGGGCTGGATCGTTTTCTTTTTCGTACCTCCGAATACTCCACAGAAACTATGGTCGAAACCTACATTCTCCTTATCCTTGCCAGGTTTTCTCCCGACCACAAACTAAAAAAAAGATCGCCAAGTGGCGGTCTTTTTTAGTTACATGGACTTTCCTAATTCTTCGGCGATTTGGGGATAGAATCGTAGGTCAGCATCTGGTTGATCCGGGACTTTGGCAGCCAAGAGTTGGCCTCCAAAGGTCCAATCGAAGTGGGTAAAGATTGCTTTAAATTCAGATTTGATTTGGTCAAAGTTCTCGTTAGGACTGTCCGCAATTAAAATTGCTGTCTTGTCTTTGCCGATTGACTTGGGCCAAGTTACCATGTGGTCAATTACAGCCTTAAGTTGGGCCGTCATTCCATAAAGATAAACCGGGGTCGCAAAAACTAAGGTATCGGCTTCCGAAATCGCCGTCATGAGCTGTTTAGTCCGCGTTGTTGGTGGAATAAAGTTACCATCTTGGTTTACCGTTAATGGTGGAAGGGGTGCTTGCCCAACGTCAAACTGTTTAACGGCTTGGTTGGTCGTAGCGACCCCATTCAAAAAATGTTGACACAGGTGTTGCAATGCTCCCTTGGGTTGGGGACTTGCGGTAATCATCAAAATTGACAAGTGAATCTCCCCTTTCATTTGGAATGTTAACTTTTTCTCTTAGGTAACTTCATTGTAGCACTAATTTCCCCGAATTTACGGGAGGATGGCTTAGAAATGTGTTATCATTAAGGACTGGACATTTGAAAATAGAAAGGGGAATATTTTGGCGCTTTTAGATGTAAAAGGATTATCAATGAGTTTTGCTGATAAAAAGCTTTATGATAATGCTAGTTTTCAATTAGAAAAGGGCGAACACATGGGGGTTGTTGGCCAAAATGGGGCTGGAAAGTCAACTTTAATTAAGATTTTAATTGGTCAAGTCCTGCCGGTAGCCGGGAGTGTCCAGTGGCAAAAGCACACTAAGATTGGTTACCTCGACCAGTACGTTGATATCCCGGGCCAAATTACCTTAGTTGATTTCTTACATACCGCCTTTGACGATTTGTACAAGGTTAATGATGAGCTTAACCAGTTGTACGTTGACTATGCTAGTTCTGGGGATGACAAACTGATGGACCGGGCGGCCAGGCTCCAAGAAATCCTGGATGGAAACGACTTTTACGGGATTGATACTGCAGTGGAGCGAGTAATGGATGGACTTGGTTTAACCGAACTCGGAGCTGATCATCAAGTAGCGGCCATGAGTGGTGGGCAACGGTCGAAGGTTATTTTGGCGAAGTTACTTTTGGAAAAGCCTGATGTCATTTTGCTAGATGAACCGACCAACTACCTTGATACAGCCCACATTGAGTGGCTAATTGGCTACCTAAACGACTACCCGGGAGCAGCGATGATTATTTCTCACGACTATGATTTTTTGGAACGGGTTACTAATACGATCATCGACGTTGCCTTTGGTAAGATTACCAAGTACCGGGGAAGTTTTGAACAAGCGATGCGGCAAAAGGAAGAGCATAAGTTGGCTCAAGAACGCGAATACGAAAAGCAACGGGTTGTAATTGAAAAGGCGGAACGCTTTATCCGAAAAAACAAGGCTGGTTCCAAGTCAACCTTGGCCAAGTCGCGGGAAAAGATGCTGAAACGGCTGGACCGGATTGATCCGCCAGCTGATAATTTAAAGGCTCATTTCCACTTTCCGTATGAATCGACGGGTTCAGCGAATGCTTTGCGGGTCGAACGCCTCAGCGTGGGCTATCGCCAACCCTTACTTTCTCCAGTAACTTTCTCACTAACCGCAGGTGAAAAGCTCCTGTTAAGTGGGTTTAACGGGGTCGGAAAGTCTACCTTGATCAAGTCAATTCTGGGAAAGATTAAGTCGCTGGGTGGGGAAGCCGAATTTTCACCTTCAGCGAAAATTGCCTACTTTGACCAGGACCTCTTGTGGGATGATCCTAACCGGACACCATTGCAAGAAATTCAGGATCATTTCCCAACCATGCTACCTAAAACCATCCGGCAAAAATTAGCGGCGGCGGGAATCAACGCTGCTAATACCATGAAACCCCTCCACCTCCTTTCTGGGGGTGAACAGACGAAGGTCAAGTTGGCCTTGTTGGAATTGACGCCAGCTAATTTCTTGATTTTGGATGAACCAACGAACCACCTAGATGATGAAACGAAGTTGGCCTTAAAAGAGGCCTTACAGGCTTTCCCGGGAAATCTAATTTTGGTTAGTCACGAAGCTTCTTTTACGGATGGCTGGTTAGATAAAGTTTTGAACGTTGAAAAATTATCGTTGAAGTAACAAGCTTAGGAGGAATCAATCATGGCGCAAACGCGGATTAAGGTCTTTTCCCATAATGATTTAGATGGTTTTGGTGGGCCTTTGCTATTGCAGGCTTTACAACCGGTAATGTTTAAAGACACGGAATTTGAAATTGAAAACATTGGAGCGGGGCAAATCGACGGGGCGCTAAGTCGGTGGTTTAAAGACCCGACGGTGGGCCAATTTACCGACATTTACATTATGGATATGACCCCGGACAGCGATTATACTTTCCAACAATTGGATGAAAAGTTTGCCAACCACTGGTTAGTGTTTGACCACCATGAAACCGAAGCCGCGGCCCGGGAGAAGTATGCCGTTAACTCAATTACGCCAGCTGATCCAAAGGTTAACCCCAGTGCCACCAGTTTGGTTTGGGATTGGATCCAAACTCAACCTAATTTTTCAAGTGTTAGCACTGATCGCCAAGCTGAATTAGCAGAGTTAGTCGAATTAATCCGGGCTTACGATACTTGGGACTGCCAAAATGATCCGGACATGACCCAGGAGGAACGCCAAGCGGCAGATGAATTAAACCAATTATTCTGGTTCTACCCCTTAGATCACTCAGTCGAATTTGTCCAAGCCGTTTTTGCGGCCGGTTGGCACCAATACCGCAAGGATAACCAACTCTTAATTACGACCTTGAATGACCGGCGGGCTCACTACTTAAAGAGCCACTTAAAGGACGTGTTAACTGCAAAAATTGATGGCCACATTTGGGGTTTTGTTTATGCAAGTGACTATAAGTCCGAAATTGCCCACGCCCTTTTAGAGGCCCATCCGGATGTCGAAGGAGCGATGGTAATTAGTCCAACGAGTGTTTCCTTACGGAGCAATGGTAAAATTGACGTCGCGAAGTTTGCCGAAACCTACTTTAACGGCGGTGGTCACGCTGATGCCGCCGGTGGTCGGTTGAGCCTCAACATGGTTAAAATCGGGGAACAAGCCGTGATTGATGACCTCAAGAAGTTAATTAAGCGCGAACAAACCGAATCCCAACCATCCACCACCTCCTTAGCCGACAGCCTCGATCCCGAAATTGCCGCTAAGATGGCGAAGTTGTTTAAGTAGTAAAAGGCTTTTCCAGGTTTTGGGGCGGTGATAAGAACGAAACGAGGACCTGCTCGACGGCTTGGCAAGGATAAGGATGATTTTCTAGCAAAGCCGGATTGTGCGGTTTCGAGGCCGCAACTTAGTTCTTAAACTTAAAATTAAAGCGAGTAACCAACAGATAACTTCTGTAGTTACTCGCTTTTTATGAATAGTTTTTAACTAAATGCTCAATGTTGCCGGAATTAGAAATGACAACCTTAGTTCCCGTTTGAATGTTTTGGTAGAACCACTTTGCATCGGCTACCGAAAGCCGGATACAACCATGAGAGTTTGCCTTTTTACCAAGTTGGTTGGCTTCTTTGGTGATGAAATTACCATCTTGATCGGTCGGTACCGAGTGGAAAAGGTAAATGCCATGGTCCTTCCAAGAAACCCAATATTTAGCTCCTTCACCACTACTTTGATTGTAGAAGAAGTCACCGCGTTCGGCTTGAATTTCAAAAGTTCCAGATGGAGTTTGGTTTTCACCCTTAGAACCCGTTGAAGAAAGCATAGTGTAAAGGATCTTGCCGTTATCAACGAGGTAAGTTCGTTCCGTCTTCTTTGAAACCAACACCCATAATTTGGGGTGCTTCTTTACATTTGGATAGGCCTTTTTCTCTGAGGGCCGTTGCCAAAATGGGGTACTTTTCGCTTGAACTGGTAAGGTTGTCCCGAAACCGGCTAAACAAAGCCCCAAAACTAGTAACAGTTTGAAAATGGTTTTCCGCATAGTAAGTTCCTTTCTCTCGAATTAACTTCAAGAGTATAGCACTTCTTTATGACGAAAACATTAACTTTTAGTTATTTTCCGGGGTGAAGGACCGACCCAAACTAAAGGTTTGAACTAGGTTAAGTGCGTTATCCAAGACGTTTAAGTCGGCGTCTTTGCCGACTGCTAAGGCCCCCTTTTGGGTGAGATTAAATTCCCGAGCTTGGTTTCCAGAGGACATCTTCACAGCGTCGGCGATTGAGCAACCAGTGAACTTGATAATGTTCTTGAAAGCGTCGGGGAATTGGAGGACGGAACCGGCTAAATGACCATTTTCAAGGCGGGCTTGCTTATCCTTAACGATTACCTTTTGCCCCCCGAGTTCGGAAATACCTTCTGGCATGCCCTTTGCCCGCATGGAGTCGGTAACTAGCTCCATCTTATCGGCCCCCTTTAATTTATAGGCCAACTTAATCATGTCAGCGTAAACGTGGAAGCCGTCGGCAATCATTTCGGTGTAAATGTTGTCTTCCAAGAGGGCATGACCAGTTACCCCTGGTTCCCGGTGTTTAAGTTCTCGTTGGGCGTTATACAAGTGGGTAACGTGGGTGGCTAAGGATTGCTTCATTTGGGCCCGGGTAGCGTTGCTGTGGCCAACGGAAAGAACAATCCCGTGGTCTAAGCAGTAGCGTTCAAAAGCCACACAATTGGCATTTTCGGGAGCGTAGGTAACCAGCTTGATCATTCCACCGGCTAATTCATTCCAGTGTTCAAAAGCTTCGATGTCTGGTCCCTCGATGTATTTTTCTGGTTGAGCCCCCTTAAAGAGTGGTGAAACGAATGGCCCTTCCAGGTGAATTCCTTGGATAACCGGGTTCTTAGCGGCAGCGTCCTTGATCCCCGTCATGGCGTGGGCGATATTTTCGTGGGATTGGGTCATTGTCGTCGCAAAGTAGGAAGTAACCCCTTCGTTGGCGGTCATCTTTTGAACCATTTGATCAATTTCATCAGCGTTACCGTCCATGGCGTCAAACCCGTAGCCCCCGTGGCTGTGGACATCAATAAAGCCAGGGACGATCGTTTTTCCTTCTAGATCAATTACTTGGTCATCGCTAACTTGGGGTTGGTAATCGGCCATTGGTCCTACCGCTTGGATTTGTTGGTCAAAGCGTAGGTAGCCATCTTCAATTTTTTCAGTTCCGGTGTAGATAGTTGCGTGCTTTACTACGGTTGTCATGATTTTCTACCTCAACTTTTGCGTAATCCTCTATATCATAGTCGGTATAGACCAACGGTGCAAGCCTTTGACAAACAAAGTAAAATGTTATATAACCGGTATAGACCAGTACGGGCCGATGATGAGAAAACGGGGGAATTTACGATGAAAATTATTACGGTTAAGGATCCACTTGCGGGTGGGAAGGCGGCTTTGGAAATTTTTAAGGCTGCTAAAGAACGGGGCGTTAAGACTTTTGGTTTAGCAACTGGCGGAACCCCAGAAACGACCTATACAGAATTGGTTAAGAGTGATCTAGACTTTCGGGATTGTGTTTCGGTCAACCTGGATGAATACGTTGGCCTCCCAACAGACAACGACCAAAGTTATGCCTACTACATGCATGAACATCTTTTTAAGGCCAAGCCATTTGCAGCTTCTTACTTACCAAATGGGATGGCAAGTGATCTAGCAAGCGAGTGTGCGCGTTACGATCAAATTATTGCTGATCATCATGTTGGTTTGCAATTACTTGGAATTGGGCGGAATGGTCACATTGGCTTTAACGAACCAGGATCCCCGTTTAACGGGACAACGCATGAAGCAAAGTTAACTGAATCAACGATCGCTGCTAATGCCCGTTTCTTTGACCGGGAAGAAGATGTACCTAAGCAAGCCATCTCAATGGGGATTGGTAGTATTATGCAAGCGGACCAAATCTTACTGGAAGCTTATGGTGAAAAAAAGGCTGATGCGGTTGCCAAGATGATCCAAGGCCCAGTGACTGAAGAGGTTCCGGCAAGTGTTCTTCAACGCCATCCAGATGTGATTGTAATTGTCGACGAAGCGGCGGCTATTAAGCTAAAGTAAAGGTTTTCATTTTGGTTTTTATTTCCAACCCGAACGCGGTAAAATGAGATTGTTGATAACCGTAATTTGGGGAGGGAAAATTAATGACCAAGTTAAACATTTATTTAGTCCGGCATGGGCAAACCTATTACAACATTTACAATAAGCTCCAAGGGTGGTCAAACTCACCATTGACCGAAAAGGGGAAGCAAGATGCTAAATTGGCGGGGGAAAAGGTCAAGGATATCCACTTTGATGCCGCCTTTTGTAGTGATTTACCTCGGGCAATTGAAACCTGTCACACGATCTTACAATTAAATGAAAAAGATTCTGTCAAGGAACCCCACATTAGTCCCTTCTTCCGGGAACAATTCTACGGGGTTTTTGAAGGAACGGAAATGGGCCAAGCTTGGTATTTGGCAGGGGCTCCCCATGGATGCAAAACCTTCAAGGACATTGTTACTGAGTACTCAATTAGTCAAGCTAAGGATTGGTTGAAGGAAGCTGATCCATTCCATGATGCTGAAAACAATGAAGAATATTGGCAACGGGTAAACCAAGGGATTGATTTAATTCGTCACACTGACCTTCCTGATGAAGCTAACGTTTTGTGGGTTAGTCACGGGAACACGGTCCTAAGTTTGATGGAGCGCTTTGGAGAAGGTAAATACGACATTACGGTTCGACCAAAGAACGGGAGCCTTTCCAAGTTAATCATGACTGATGATGACTTGAAAGTTGAGTATTACGATAAATAAAAATGAGTTGGTAAGGAAGCTACTAAGTGGCCTTGATAAAGAAAAAGCGGAGTGAATTCGGTTTAACGAATTTCTCCGCTTTACCTAATCTATAAGGGCAACGGCTAACGTTCCCTGGCTAATAGCTAATACTTTTCCAGCCTCCTCTTGAATTAACCTAAAACAACCTGCCGCAAAATTTCCCACATCCGGGCATGTTGGGCATTGAAAAAACATGGTGGTTCTTGGTTAAGGGCAAAGTACTTGATTGTTACGGTTTCACTGGGCTTCGGGGCTTGGTTAGTCGTAGTGGTAGCCTCAACGAGATAAAAGGCGTTGATGGGTTGGACGACATCATCATTAGGATAAGTGTATTCGTCGTAGTCTTGTAAGGCTAAGAGCTTAATAGGTTTGACATGAATCCCAGCATCTTCGAGGTATTCCCGTTGGACACACTTGGCGTAACTTTCCCCATATTCGAGGTAGCCACCCGGAAAGCCCCAGTTACCGGTATCGGCCCGCTCTTGTAAGAGGACAGCGCCTTGGTCATTAACTAGGGCCCCTGAGGCGCTGTTTAAGATTAAGGGCATGTGGCCGACTTTTTGCCGTAAATCATGAATGTAAGCCATAATAAAACCTCCGATTGGTAATTTACTTCTATTTTAGAACGGATTTGTTCCGTAAAAAGCGCTAGGTATCGAAAATTTTGGTAAGATAGAGGGAAGATTAACTTTAAGGGGGTTATTAAACTGGCTTCGTGGAAAAAATTCACCGCTAATATTTCCTTACATCGGGTAGTGGTCCTGTTATTAATTATTGCGGTTCTCTATGCCGCCCGGGGGATGATGAATACCATCCTCTTGACCTTTATTTTTACTTATTTGATCGTCCATTGGATTCGCTTAATTCAGCGCTTTATTCCTAAATTACCGTCGATCGTCATTGTTTTGGTTACCTATATTTTGTTGATCCTTGGCCTCTATTATGTAGTTACCGACTACTTGCCAATGATTGTTAATCAAATTGCTAAGATTGTTGATTCGATGATTAAGTTCTACCGAAGCAATGATATGAACGGAATCATGAAGTTAGTTAATCACTATGTTTCGACCGGGACAATTGTTTCTCAGGCTAAGCACGGGGTGACGATTGCGGTGAATACCTTAACTTCGATTGGAACCTTGACGATTTCTTTTGTGATGTCCTTGATTCTTAGCTTCTTTTACACCATTGAATTAAAGCAGATGAATGAATTTTCGCGCCTTTTTTTAGAAAGCAAGTCGCTAGGCTGGTTCTTTAAGGACGTTTACTACTTTGGGAAAAAGTTCGTGAATACCTTCGGGGTGGTTTTAGAAGCCCAATTCTTCATTGCTATCTGTAATACCGTTCTGACCTTAATCTGTTTGAGTTTCATGCATATACCACAGATTTTTGCCTTAGGTTTAATGGTTTTTATTTTGAGTTTAGTTCCAGTGGCCGGGGTGATTGTTTCTTTAATCCCGTTAAGCATGGTGGCTTACTCAGTGGGCGGCTTCCGGTATGTGGTTTACATTATCATTATGATTTTGGTCATCCATACCCTTGAAGCTTACGTTCTAAACCCCAAGTTTATGTCCAGTCGGACGGAACTGCCAATCTTTTATACCTTTGTCGTTTTGCTAGTATCTGAGCACCTCTTTGGTACTTGGGGCTTGATTGTTGGGGTTCCAATCTTTACGTTCCTCTTGGATATTTGTGATGTTAAGCAGATTGGCAAAGAGAGGTAGGGGTTAGGATAAGGAACGGTAAGGTTGCTTTTGCAAGCACCATTCTTGGCGTTAAGGCCGTGGTTTGCGACCTAAGTTGCTATGTAACTTTAAAACTATGATCAAGGGTGGGGATGTTTGCTTTTCCTGACCCTTTTTCTAATTTTCGTGTATTTATCAATTTTGACTTGCTGAAAACACTAAACTAACGTTATAATCGAACGGTAAAGTTAAAAATTATCTTAAAGTTCGTTTTAAACCTAAGGAGGCCATCGGATGTTAACTGATATTGAAATTGCTGATCAAGCCCAAATGCTCCCAATTGAAGAAATTGCTGCTAAGGTTGGTTTGAAAAAGGACCAATTAGAACAATATGGTCCCTACAAGGCAAAGGTAACAACGCCAATTAAGCCAGTTGAAGGTAAGAAGCACAAGTTAGTTTTAGTTACGGCGATTAACCCGACACCAGCTGGGGAAGGGAAGTCTACTATTTTGGTTGGTTTAGCTGACGCCATGAACCAACTTGGTCACCAAACGACGATTGCCATGCGGGAACCATCGATGGGCCCGGTCTTTGGGATCAAGGGTGGGGCCACTGGTGGTGGTTACAGTCAAGTTATTCCAATGGAAGACATTAACTTGCACTTTACCGGTGACCTCCACGCTTTAACCAGTGCTAACAATACTCTAGCAGCCTTAATTGATAACTACATTATGCGGGACAATGAATTAGATCTTGATCCGCGTCGGATTATTTGGCGCCGGGTTGAAGACGTTAATGACCGGGCCTTACGGAACGTGGTAACTGGCCTTGGTGGAGTCATGCAAGGGGTTCCGCGGGAAACTGGGTTTGACATCACGGCCGCTTCAGAATTAATGGCTATTCTTTGCCTTTCGAAGGATTTGATGGATTTGAAGCGCCGAGTTGGCCAAATTGTTGTTGGCTACACGCGGGCTAAGAAGCCGGTCACGGTTAAGGAATTAGGGTTTGCAGATGCCATTACGATCTTGTTAAAGGATGCCATCAAGCCGAACCTTGTGCAAACCTTGGACCATACACCAGCCTTTGTTCACGGGGGGCCATTCGCTAACATTGCCCATGGTTGTAACTCAGTTTTAGCGACCCAAACTTCGCTTGCCTTAAGTGATTACACGGTTACAGAAGCCGGCTTTGGGGCCGATTTAGGGGCTGAAAAGTTCCTCGACATTAAGCGTTTGACCTTGGGCAAGACTCCAGATGCGGTCGTTGTTGTGGCCACTATTCGGGCCCTCAAGTACAATGGCGGGGTCGCTTTAGCGGACTTAAAGGACGAAAACCTGGATGCTTTGAAGAAGGGCTTTGCTAACTTGAAGCGTCACGTTCAAAACATCCAAAGCTATGGTTTGCCAGTGGTAGTCGCAATTAACCACTTTGTTTCCGATACGGATGCCGAAGTCCAAACTTTAGCTAACCTCTGTGCTGAAATGGGAGTTAAGGCAGTGGTCGCTGACGCTTGGGCTAAGGGTGGTCAAGGAACCCAAGACCTTGCAAAGACGGTTGTTGAATTAACGGATCAACCAGCTGACTTTAAGCCACTTTACGATCTTGATTTGCCAATTGCAGAAAAGGTTAAGGCAGTTGCTACCAAGATTTACGGGGCTAAGGATGTGGTCTTTTCTAAGAAAGCTGAAAAGCAATTGAAGGAATTCAGCCAAAATGGTTGGAATAATTTGCCAGTCTGCATTGCTAAGACTCAATACTCCTTCAGTGATGATCAAACCGTCCTTGGAGCCCCTAGCGACTTTACCTTCCACATTCGGGAATTTGTACCAAAGCTGGGAGCCGGTTTCATTGTGGCGCTTTCGGGAACGATGCTTACCATGCCAGGACTCAGTAAGACCCCAGCAGCCGTTAACATGACGATTGATGAAAATGGGGTTATTAAGGGCTTGTTCTAAATAATCTAATTAATATCTAAAAAAGCAAGAGAGGTCGGGGATTTTTCTCCCGACTTCTTTTTGTTTCACATGAAACCACTACTTATCAGTTAACGGGTAGCCTCGAGTCATCGGAAGCCCAGTCCCAGAAGTTCTCTTGGTGATTAAGGATTGGGTAACGTCGATGCTCCTACATCCGAGTAAAGCGACTCCCCTTTATCAGCTTGGATTTCTTCCCGATGAGTATTGTAGTTGGTGTCCCAAATTTCAAGGGTCCGATGGAAGTGTCGCCGTAACATTTTGACGTCGGTAACTTTTATCAACTCAACAATGTTTCTGTTCAGCATTAACGAACTATATTGGGAATTAATCGCTATAATATTCGTTAATTCTCTTGAGTTTACTGAGGAGCTCTGTTATCCTTAAAGAGAATTTGCAAACCCGAAATACCAGAGGAGGCAATTATGAGTACAGTTAGCGTTGTGATGGGAAGTAAGTCCGATTGGCCAACGGTCAAAAATGCTTGTACAATCTTAGATCAATTCGGTGTTGATTACGAAAAGCATGTTATCTCGGCTCACCGGATGCCAAAGGAAATGTTCGCTTTTGCGCAAGAAGCGGCTAGTAAGGGGACGAAGGTGATAATTGCTTGTGCTGGGGGTGCAGCTCATTTACCAGGAATGATCGCCGCTAATACCCCATTACCCGTAATTGGGATTCCGGGACAAACTAAGGCCTTAGGTGGTATGGATTCGTTATTATCAATTGTTCAAATGCCAGCGGGCATCCCAGTTGCGACGACTGCGATTGGAGTTGCTGGGGCAAAAAATGCTGCTCTGCTAGCAATTCAAATTCTTGGAACCACTGATCAAGCGCTCCAAGATAAGATTGTCGCTTACCGTCAGGAAATGCATGATGTAGCGGTAGAAAGTGAGGCTGAACTTGACTAAGCTAATTCAACAAGGCCAAACGATCGGGATTATTGGTGGAGGCCAACTCGGTCAAATGCTAGCCCTTGACGCAAAACTAACCGGGATGAAAGTGATTATTTTAGATCCAACCCCGAATTGCCCAGCGGGACAGTGTGCCGATGAACAAATCGTTGCTCCGTACGAGGATGTCACTGCGATCCAAGCACTGGCCGAAAAGAGTGATGTCCTTACTTATGAATTTGAGAATGTTGATTTAAACGCCTTAAAGCAAGTTTCATCGACGGCTTACGTTCCCCAAGGGACTAATTTGCTATATATTACGAAGCACCGCCTTCGGGAAAAGACCTTTTTGCGAACGGCTGGCTGTCAAACGGCGCCTTTTGTACCGGTGAAAAACAAAGCCGATCTCAAAGCTGGCATTGAAAAACTGGGTTTTCCTTGTGTGCTTAAGACTTGCCAGGGAGGGTATGATGGCCATGGCCAGGAAGTTTTAAAGTCAGTAGCAGACCTTGACCGTTGTGAGGGAATCCTTTCAACTCAAGATGCGATTCTAGAAGGTTGGGTACCATTCAAACTAGAATGTTCAGTGATGGTTGCCCGGAATGAGAATGGTGAGGTAACGACTTTCCCCGTGGCAGAGAATATTCACCATAACGAAATTCTCCACATTTCAATTGTGCCAGCCCGAGTTAGCCTTTCAGTCAACGAAAAAGCTGAACAAGTTGCTCGGCAAATCGCGGAAGCAATTGATTTACGCGGGATTTTAGGAGTGGAATTCTTCGTTGGTGAAGATGGTGAAATCTACGTTAACGAACTCGCTCCTCGACCACATAATTCGGGTCACTATTCAATTGAGGCATGCAACTTTTCCCAGTTTGCTATTCATAACCGGGCCATTTGCAACTGGCCATTGCCAAAAATTGAGCTCTTAAAGCCGGTCGTTATGGTAAATGTCTTAGGACAACACATTGCTCCATTGCGGGCTCAAATTACCCAGCATCCTAACTGGCATTTCCATGATTATGGCAAAGCCGAAGTTCGAGAAAATCGGAAGATGGGCCATGTTACTATTCTGACAGATAATATTGAAGCAACGTTAGCTGAAATTGATGCTAGCGGGATTTGGCAAGACACTAAGTAATTAAAGAGAGGATTTAAAGCATGATTGATCGTTATACACGTCCCGAAATGAAGCGAATCTGGAGTGAAGAAAATAAGTACCGAGGCTGGCTTGAAGTTGAAATTGCTGCCGATGAAGCTTGGAGTAAGCTGGGTCACATTCCGGCTGAAGATGTTAAGAAGATTCGTGAAAATGCCAAGTTTGATGTGGACGGAATTGCCGAAATTGAAGCTGTGACCCACCACGATGTGATTGCCTTTACCCGGGACGTGTCTAAATCCTTGGGGCCAGAACGGAAGTGGGTTCACTATGGTTTAACCAGTACCGATGTTGTCGATACGGCTCAAGGTTACCAACTCAAGCAAGCTAATGACCTTTTGCGCCAAGACATCAAGGAATTTATGGCTGTTTTAGCGAAGTTAGCCAAGCAATATAAGTACACTGTATGTATGGGACGGACTCACGGGATTCACGCTGAACCAACGACTTTTGGTTTAAAACTAGCCCGTTGGTATTCTGAAATGAAACGGAATCAAGAACGGTTTGAACACGCGGCTAAAGGCGTTGAAGCTGGGAAAATCTCTGGGGCAGTCGGCACTTTTGCTGAAGTTGATCCTTTCGTTGAAAAGTATGTCTGTGAAAAGCTTGGCTTGCGGGCCCAAGAAATTTCAACCCAAGTCCTTCCCCGGGACCTTCATGCCGAATACATTTCGGCAATTGCCTTGGTTGGGACGAGCCTTGAAAATATGGCAACGGAAATTCGTTCCTTGCAACGGACTGAAATTCACGAAGTTGAAGAACACTTTGCTAAGGGCCAAAAGGGCTCCTCAGCAATGCCACACAAGCGAAACCCAATTGGTTCAGAAAACATCGCCGGTTGTGCCCGGGTGCTTCGGGGAAACGTGGTAACGGCAATGGAAGATGTAACCCTTTGGCACGAACGAGATATTTCTCACTCCAGTGCTGAACGGATGATTTTGCCAGATTCAACGTCCCTTTTAGACTACATGCTGCACCGTTTTGGTCGGATTTTAGCTAACTTAGATGTCTTTCCAGAACGAATGAAGCAAAATATGGACCAAACCTTAGGCTTGATTTACTCTGGCCGGGTCTTATTGAAGTTAGTTAACTCCGGGATGAACCGGGAAGCGGCTTACGACTTGATTCAACCATACACTGCCAAGTGCTGGGCCGAACATGTTCCTTACCGGCCGCTTCTTGAAGCTGACCCAACCGTCCAAAAGCAATTGACGAAGGAAGATCTGGATGATGCCTTTGATTATCACTGGCACTTACGCCATGTTGACGACATTTTCGAACGGGTTGGTTTAGAGGATTAAGCTTACTAACTTAGTCAAATGCTTTTACCTAAACTTGAAAATTAAATTAAAAAAATCTCATAAAAAGGGTTGACGGACACCAAAAAGTTCCGTATAATCGTGTCAACAATTAAAGATAGATGAGAAAAACACCGAGGGAACTCGTTCTGGTGCTTTGGTTAAGAGAGTCAACGATTGGTGAGAGTTGATCCAATAATCCAGCAACATATCATTCCTGAGTTACCGGCTGAACATAGTAGGCTAGGTTGGGTACCACCCATTATCGTGGTCGCGGATTCAATTGAGTCCGTAGTAAGATGATTCGTTATTTATTAACGGGTTAAGTAGGATGGTACCGTGCGGAAGCGCTCCTATAATGACAGAGGTCATTGTAGGGGCGCTTTTTGGTTACTACTTAGGAATTGAGCCCAGAACACTCCATCACATATTTAACTTTCTTAATCGCTCACTAAAGCGAACATATCCCCCGGGTTTCTCAGTCGGTTGCTGGCCGCGATCTTTAATGACATATTTTACTTAAACAATTAATTTGGAGGTAATGATTATGACTCAATTAAATGCACGCCAAAACGAATTTGCGGAAGCACTGTACCAAGCTTATGCCAAAAATGAAGCTTTAAAGGAAAGCGACTGGAAGGATGTCGTTACTGATGATGATACTGCCTATGCAGTTCAAGATAAGGTAATGGCGTTAAAGGGACAACCGGTAGCGGGTTACAAGGTTTCCTTAACTAGTAAACAAACCCAAGATATGTTTGATGCCGATTCGCCGCTTTATGGGCAACAAGTGGCCGATCGCTTTTTAACTTCCCCAGCGGATGTTAAGCTAACGGACCTAAACGAGCCCCTAGTAGAAGTTGAATTGGCTTTCCGGGCAAAAGAAGACTTACATACTAACGATTCATTAGAAGAACTCTTACATAAAGTTACCGTTGCTGGTGCCTTGGAAGTTCCCGATGCTCGTTTTGTTGACTGGTTCCCAAGCTTAGGCAAGTACAACGTAATGTCCGATTGTGCGGTCGGGGGCCTTGTTGTTTACGGTCAAGAACGGCAAGCTGATGAAGTCTTTAAGGATGTTGATGCGGCCGCAACTGTTAAAGCAACTCTTTACAAGGATGGTGAGAAGCTTTCCGAAGGGACTTCTGCTGAAGTGCTTGGCAATCCACTTGAATCTTTGAAGTGGTTAGTTGCTAAGCTAGAAGCCCAAGGAAAGGGCTTCAAGAAGGGCCAAATGGTATCTTCTGGGACCTTCGTCTTACCACCACACTTGGAAGCCGGTAAGTGGGAAGTCAAGTTTGATTCAGGCCTTGGTGATGTTGTCGTTAACGCTAAGTAGGAGCCGTCAATGAAAGTTTTAGTTGCTGGGGCAGGTGGTATGGGAAGCCGCTTTGCTCTTAAATTAGCCCAAGCAGGGAATGAGGTCACCTTGGCTGAAACTTGGTCGAAACGACTAAAGTCTCTCCAGACTGATGGCCTTCAAGCTGATTTAGATGGTCAAGAAGTCCAATTAAAGCTTCCTGCTTATGCTCCCAAAGCTGTTCCACGTGAAACGGATTACGATTTAGTACTTTTCCTAACGAAGAGTATGCAATTAGCAGACTTAGTCCAAGCTTTGTTACCGGTCTTTGGTCCCCATACCTATGCCCTCTGTTTAATGAACGGGATCGGACATGAACAAACTTTAACTAAGTATCTGCCGCGAGAACGAGTGCTATTAGGTAATACCATGTGGACTGCCCAGATGATGCGCCCGGATCATGTTCACTTAGCCGATGATGGTTCTTGTGAACTTGGAAGTTTAACTGATGATCCGGACCAAGTTAAAATGGCGGTAACAACGGTGGACGTCTTTAGCCAAGCCGGCTTAAAAGCCCACTTATTGGAAGACCCCAGGTATTCAGTTTTTCGGAAAGGGTGTGTTAACGGGACCTTAAATACCCTTTGTACTTTATTGGAGTGCAACGTGGCTGAATTTGGTCAAACCACGCCGGCTCACGAACTAGTGGTGAAGGTCGTGAAAGAATTTGCCATGGTTGGCGAAAAGGAAGGCCTTCACCTCGATGTAGATGAAGCGGTAAGCCACGTTGAAGATTGCTACACGGTCATTGGGGGACATTATCCATCAATGTACCAAGACTTAGTTAAAAATAATCGTCCAACGGAAATTGACTATATTAATGGTTATGTATCAACGCATGCCAAACAATACGGCTTAAAAGCCCCACTCTGTGAACTTTTAACTGCTGAAGTTCACGTTAAAGAACAACTTCAAGATGCTAAAAATGATGATTAAATAAGCGAGCAAACCAAGTTAATTTGCAATGGATGTACCAACCGTCCGTAAATTGATATTTTTACCAAATTTCGAGCTATTAAGATCTAAATGAAAACAAACTATTAAGGCCACTAATTTAAAGGTTGAAACGTAGTCACAACTTCGAAATTAGCATTCTTCACTAATGTTCAGAATGCCAATTTCAAAGCTTAGTATTATCGTAAGCAAACGAGTTGCTAACGATAATTTGGCTACGGTAGCCAAGTGGATGTTACCTTCCTTACTATCGGTACTATTCTACTTGGCCTCGCATGGGTTCGTCGACGACAGAAAACTGTCTAGCTTACCGCAACTTCACCTTTATTAGTGGCCTTTATTTGTATCTATAATCATTAACCAGCCATGCCAGAGCAGTGGTGAAATTGATGTTAGCCTGGAAAGGTTTTTCCAAAAAATCTGTGATGATAAGTAAGACCGTTGTAGAGGCAAACTTTTACTAGTCGCAAGACGGTCAGCTTATCTCGAGGAGAATTTTCAAGAAAAACTGGATCGAGCAAAGTGAGCTTACATCAAGAGTGAATTTTGCGACTCTTTAAAGGGTTAAAATCATTCCACCACTTTCCCTGGCTAATGGCTGGTTTTTAATTTTTCCTTATCCATAGTGCTCGCTGGGCAGTTTAAAAGTAGTAGTGATTGGAATTTGAATTGGCTGGTCCGGATCGCTAATGGCTAACTCAAAGGCTTTTTGGCCGAGCTCGGTTAGATGACTATCCAAGGTGGGAAGTTGCATTAGCCGGCCGGCAAGTTGGTTTTCTTGATTAATGATGATCGGAACGGGAAGGTGAGCATCCTTAAAGACTTGTAAGATCCCGGCAGAAGGGTGATCACCATTTGAAAAGATGGCATTAGGGATTTCTTGCTTAGCCAGGAGAGTTTGGCCCACTTGGTAACCGTCGGCGTAAGTATTCACGTTAATTCGGACAAAACTGGGGGTAACGTGAGAACCGAAGACGGTTTTGAAAGCGGCTAGGGTGGCTTTAGTCGTCGCAGATTGGTCTTCAGGACGGGAAAAGAGAAAACCAATTTTGGAACAATTCCGATCTAATAACCAATGTAAGGCGTGTAAGTAGCCAGGTTGCCGTTCTGGGTAAACGGCATTTAATGGGTAATTACCTGGATCGTCACAGATCACAATTCTGCCCCAAGATTGCAAACTAGCGAGCTTAGTCCGTTTCGTTGCCCTTGAAGTAAAAATTAATGCGTCAAATAACTTTTGACGGAGGCGTTTAAGATAATCGGCTTCGGTTTGTAGATCATAGTGAGACGGCAATAAGGTGATTTGATAGCCCGCTTGAAAGGCTGCTGAGGTAATTCCGTGAACTAATTGGGTGTAGTAGGGGTGATCGGTATGGGGTAAGACAACCCCAACGTTTTGGGTTTTCCCAATGCTTAGATCCTGTGCGACGGCGTTCGGAACGTAATTAAGTTCTTGCATTACAGCTTCGATTTTAGCTCGGGTTTTGGTAGCAACGTAACCATGTGAAGTTAGAACCCGGGAAACGGTCGCCACTGAATAACCGCTTCGGCGAGCGACATCACGAATGTTAACCATCAAAACACCCCCTTCAGAATTCTCTGGTAATTATAGAAGATGAAACGCGTTCCACATCAAGTAAAAATTAGGCATGACTTGCCGCAACTAAATCGGTTTGATGGGTTAAGGCGTAAGCCCAACCATCGTCGGCGTTAGTTTTAGTAACGTATTTAGCAACCATCTTAACCTTATCGCTAGCGTTACCCATGACGATTGGGAGCCCAACCATTTTTAACATTGGCAAGTCATTTTCCCCATCACCAAAGGCAGCCGCTTCACTGTTGGCAACTCCTTCTTGATCAAGAATATATTGGACACCCCGCGATTTCTGCGCATTTATATTAGTAATATCAATAAAGGTAATGCCGTTTTCAGCGGCGGGTAATTGTAAACTCAAATTCGGCACCTTTAAACCGTTGATCAGGTTAGCAACAGCTTGCGGATCAGTTGAACCAGTAACTAAGAGGGTAATCTTAAGCAGTTGTTGGTGATTGTTGGCCAATATTTCTACCGGATTGCCAAATTGTGGATTGAAGTCTGACCGTTCCGCTTGTAAGTCAACTCCGTGATCGTGCTTTGGCGCAAACCAGTGGGTTGCATCGTAGAAGTTAATACTTACCTCGGGGAAATGATTTTGCACTGCCTGAATAATTTTAAGGCCATCCGCTTTTGGTAGGGGAATCTCGCTGAGGGGCTCAATTTGGTGGTGGTTAACTTGGTAGATCAAAGCTCCGTTAAAACCAATTTGGGGACCAGTTAAATTGAACGTTTCCACAAAGCGAAGCATGTCAGCAGCGGCCCGGGCAGAAACTAAGGTTAAGGGAAGCTGAGCGGCTTTAATTGCTTGAATCGTTACCGGTGAAAGCTCCCCTTGGGGGTTAAGTAAAGTACCATCCATATCGGTAAAGAGTTGTTTAATCATCATGGTCACGTCCTTTGATAAAATACCTTTTCATTATACGCTAAGTTCAGAGTTGGTGAATAAGTTGGAATAAATAATATTTCAAAAACATTATTTAATTTTT
>DWYX01000042.1 GCA_019118465.1 Candidatus Limosilactobacillus faecipullorum
AAGCGTACATTCCAACCAAAGAAGCGTCACCGCGCTCGTGTTCACGGCTTCCGCGCTCGGATGAGCACTAGCAACGGTCGCAAGGTATTAGCTCGCCGCCGTCAAAAGGGCCGCAAGGTATTATCTGCATAGTTTGAGGCCACTATTAAGTTAGTGGCTTTTTTAAAAATTTTAGGGGGCAGGGCGTCTGCTAAGGCTATGACTGATAGCCGTCATGCGTCCAGCCCCCTTTTTGATACAAACGGGAGCAAAAAAATGCGAAAATCATATCGGGTTAAAAAGGAAAGCGAATTTCAACGGGTGTTTGAAACCCATCAATCAGTAGCCAATCGGAAATTCATTATTTACCAAATGGCCAAGCCCGGGCAGCCGCATTTCCGAGTTGGAATTTCGGTTGGGAAAAAAGTTGGCAATGCAGTTAATCGTAATTGGATTAAACGGCGAATTCGACAGACTTTGTTAGAAGTTAAGCCCCAATTGAAATCAGAAGTTGACTTTTTAGTCATTGCGCGACCAGCTGCTCACGGATTAGAAATGGCGGAAGTAAAGAAGAATTTAGTTCATGCTTTGAAGATGGCTAACCTATTTGTTGAGGAATAATAAAGGTAAAGTGAGGATTGAAGTTTGAAAAAGCATATGAAAAAAGCCCTTAGTTTGACGGGGATTGGGCTCTTGACGCTAATTTTAGCTGCCTGCTCAAATAAGCCAGTTACTAGTCACAGTACGGGAATTTGGGATCACTTTATTGTATATAATGGTTCACAATTTATTTTGTGGCTAGCTAAGCACTTTGGCGGCTATGGTATGGGGATAATTATCTTTACGATCTTAGTCCGGGTCTTGATTTTGCCATTGATGCACTATCAAACGAAGTCGATGTTGCGAATGCAAGAATTACAACCACAATTGAAGGCTTTGCAAAAGAAGTATCCTGGTCGGGACCGGGATTCACTCCAAAAGATGCAAGTTGAACAACAAAGGTTATACAAAGAAGCGGGAGTCAACCCATTTGCTTCAATGTTGCCGTTGTTAGTTCAACTTCCAATTATGTGGGCCTTATACCAAGCCATCTGGCGATCACCAGAGTTAAAGACAGGTTCTTTCCTTTGGTTACAACTAGGACATACCGATCCTTACTTTGTTTTACCAATCTTGGCGGCCCTGTTTACTTTCATTTCATCTTGGCTATCAATGGCTTCCTTACCAGAGAAGAATAGTATGTCAACCACGATGACGTACGTAATGCCAATCATGATCTTTGTGATGGCCTTAAATTTCTCAGCTGCGATTACCTTATACTGGGTAGTCACGAACGCCTTCCAAGTTGTTCAAACGATGTTGCTTCAAAATCCATTCAAGATCAAACGGGAACGGGAAGAAAAACAACGGAAGGAACGGCGGCAAAAGAACAAGTTAGCTCACGCAAAGAAGAATGCATACCGGGGTAAGAAGCGGTAAGATGGCAAAATTTGAAGGCAAAACGATTGAGCAAGCCAAAGTGAACGCCGCTACTCAACTGGGATGTGCGGTTAAAGAACTAACCTTTAAACTAATTCAAACGCCGAAAAAAGGTTGGTTAGGCCTGTTTCAGCGGTCAGCGATTATCGAAGTAACCAAGGTTACAAAGCCAGTGATCGCAACCCAAACTGCTCCAGTTACAGAAAATTCCGTTTTAAGGGCTGAATCAGAGACAATGCAACCATTAACGGATAAGGAACGGGAACAGTTAGAAAATGAGCGTCATTATAAAGCTAATTTAGCAAAAATGAAGGCGGAAAGTCTGGCTTTAGTTGACTACTTAATTGATGTTTTTAAACAACTGGCAGTAGAAGTACAGCCCCAGATCACTCAACAAACTGTTCATGGCTTAAAAATCGACCTTACAACGGCTGAACCTGGAAAAGTGGTTGGATATCATGGCTGCCGGATTAATGCTATGGAGGTAGTTGCGTCTGCCTTCTTAATTTATCATGGCGTTAAGGATCCGCAAGTTCAATTAAACGTTGGTGATTACCGGGAACGGCGCAAACGGGCACTAACTAAATTAGGCCAACAAAGCGTTACCCGGGTAATTGCTAGTCACCAAGCGGTTTTCCTTGATCCGATGCCAGCGCGCGAACGAAAATTTCTTCATCAATTGCTCGAAAAAGAGCCGTTAGTTAAGACTTATTCCCATGGTCGTGAACCGTATCGGAGTATTGTGATTGCTCCGAAGTAGTCTCGAAACGCGAGGCTTGACTTTTAAGAGGGACGTTACTAAAATAACGGTGTTAAAATTAAATCGGATCAATTCGTTAGAGTAGTGAAAGTGCTTTGACCATGGTAACTGAGTTGTTCAGTTGGCTGGGGATGAGCGCTTTTTTTATTAGCAGAAAGGAAGATAATCGTGGCAAATTCAGAGTTTGATACGATTGCGGCTATTTCGACGCCGGTCGGCGAAGGTGGGATTTCGATTATTCGGATTAGTGGAAGCGATGCCTTGCAGGTGGCTAATCAGCTTGTTAAAGGTCGGGACCTAACGAAGGTTGCTAGCCACACCATTAATTACGGGCATATTATCGATCCTGAAACGCAAGAAGAAGTTGACGAAGTAATGGTTTCGGTGATGTTAGCGCCGAAAACCTATACTAAAGAAGACGTGGTCGAAATTAATTGTCATGGGGGCTTGTTGGCAACTAATCGGACTCTTCAATTAGTTTTGAGCCACGGAGCACGATTAGCGGAACCCGGGGAATTTACTAAGCGGGCCTTTTTGAATGGCCGACTAGACCTTTCCCAGGCCGAAGCCGTGATGGATTTAATTCGGGCAAAAACTGATCAATCGATGCAAGTTGCCTTGAATCAGTTAGATGGTGACCTTTCACGGTTAATTAAGAAGTTACGTCAAGATATTCTGGATGTTTTAGCCCAAGTCGAAGTGAACATTGACTATCCAGAATATGATGCAGTGGAAGAAATGACGAGCCAAATGTTAAAGGAAAAGGCGACTGAAGTGCGGCAACATTTAATTGCACTTTTGCAATCGGCTAAGCAAGGAAAAGTCCTCCGGGATGGATTAGCGACAGCAATTATCGGCCGGCCAAACGTGGGTAAGTCCAGTTTATTAAACACTTTGCTTCACGAAGATAAGGCAATCGTCACTAGCGTAGCGGGAACGACCCGGGATGTGATCGAAGAATACGTTAATGTTAATGGGGTTCCGTTGCGTTTGATTGATACGGCTGGGATTCGTAAGACCGATGATCAGGTTGAAAAAATTGGGGTTGAACGGAGTCGGCAAGCCTTAGATGCAGCGGACTTGGTTCTCTTGTTAATTGATGCTTCTCGCGAATTGACGGGCGAGGATCAACAATTATTAGCGGCAACGGAAAAGAAGCCTCGGATTGTGATTTTAAATAAGACGGATTTACCAGCCAAGGTTGATGCTAGTCAACTCAAGGCAATGCTAGGGGATACACCATTGATTAAAACGTCAATTACTGACCATACTGGGGTTGACCAACTGGGTGAAACGATTGCCCACCTCTTCTTTAATCAGGGAATTGAAAGTCACCAGGGGGATGTGATGGTGACAAATGCCCGGCACATTGGCTTATTACACCAAGCAAAAGAAGCTTTAGATGACGTTTTAAGGGGCTTAGCTGATGGGATGCCAGTTGATTTAGTCCAAATCGACATGACCCGTTGCTGGGATCTTTTGGGCGAAATTACTGGTGATAGTTACCAAGATGAACTGTTAGATCAACTCTTCAGTCAATTCTGCTTAGGAAAGTAGGGAAATTATGCAAGTTTCAGAAGCAAAACAATATGAAGCGGGAAGTTACGATGTCATTGTTGTTGGGGCAGGTCATGCCGGGAGTGAAGCGGCTTTAGCGGCTGCCCGGATGGGAAACAAAACTTTGCTGGTAACCATTAGTTTGGAAATGGTTGCCTTTATGCCATGTAATCCTTCCTTAGGGGGACCAGCTAAGGGGATTGTCGTCCGCGAAATCGATGCCCTTGGGGGTGAAATGGGCCATAATATTGATAAGACCTATGTCCAAATGCGGATGTTAAACACCGGGAAGGGACCAGCAGTCCGGGCATTGCGGGCACAAGCTGATAAGCATGCTTACCACCGGCAAATGAAGTTAACGATCGAAAAGGAACCTAACCTTACCTTGCGCCAAGCCACGGTTGACGACTTAATTGTCGAAGACGGGGTCTGCAAGGGGGTAATTACCAACACTGGAGCCCGTTACCATGCTAAAGCAGTTGTTCTAACGGTTGGGACGGCTGCCCGGGGTAAGATTATTATTGGGGAACTCCAATATGAATCCGGGCCAAATAACTCCAAGTCGGCAGTAAAGCTTTCTGAAGCGCTAGAACGCTTGGGCTTTGAACTGGAACGGTTTAAGACTGGGACCCCGCCACGGGTTAACGGGAATACGATTGATTATGCGGCAACCGAAGAGCAACCTGGGGATGAAACACCGCATCACTTTAGCTTTGACACTCCTGATAGTGCTTACCTTCCGGTTAAGGACCAACTTTCCTGCTGGTTAACGTATACTAATCCAACGGTTCACCAAATTATTCGGGATAATTTGGATCGGGCTCCAATGTTCTCTGGGGTGATCGAAGGGGTTGGGCCTCGGTATTGTCCATCAATTGAAGATAAGGTTGTCCGGTTTGCGGATAAGGACCGCCACCAACTTTTCTTGGAACCAGAAGGCCGCGATACTGACGAATACTACGTTGATGGTCTTTCGACTTCCTTCCCAGAGGAAATCCAACAAAAACTTCTGCAGCAAATTAAGGGGCTTGAAAAGGTTGAAATGATGCGGCCGGGTTATGCAATTGAGTATGATGTCGTGGCCCCTCATCAACTTCACCCAACCCTTGAAACTAAGTTGATAAAGAACTTGTACACGGCCGGACAAACCAATGGGACTTCAGGTTATGAAGAAGCTGCCGGGCAAGGTTTAATTGCCGGAATTAACGCCGGTCGGCGGGCCCTTGGAAAAGAACCATTTGTCTTGAAGCGGTCCGATGCTTACATTGGGGTAATGATTGACGATTTGGTAACTAAGGGAACGAAAGAACCGTATCGACTGCTAACTAGTCGGGCCGAATACCGGTTGATTTTACGGCACGACAACGCTGACTTTCGGTTGATGGAAAAGGGGCACGAACTAGGTTTAGTTTCCGATGAACGCTTGGCAAAGATGGAAGCTAAAAAAGTGGCGGTAAAGGCCGAAATTGATCGTTTAAGTAGCTTGCGGATTAAACCGGGATCGGCGGCTGATGACTTTATCCAAGCCCATGGCGACCACGCCTTAAAGGATTCTTTGGTAGCAGCAGCCTTTTTAAAACGGCCATATGTCACTTATGATCGCCTCATGGACTTTATCGACGCACCAGTAGAACCACTGGACCGCCAAGCTAAGGAACAGGTTGAAATTCAACTGAAGTACGAAGGCTACATTAAGAAGGAAGAAGTCAAAGTTAATCGCTTGAAGCGGATGGAAGCAAAGAAGATTCCAGCGAACATCGACTACAGCCAGGTTGACGGTTTAGCAACTGAAGGCCGGCAAAAGTTGGAAAAGATTCGGCCGGAAACCTTGGCCCAAGCCTCCCGGATTTCCGGAGTTAATCCAGCCGATCTAGCAATCTTGAGTGTTTACATCCAACAAGGCCATAAGAAGACAGAAGCTAAAAAGTAGTTATCAGCCAAAAACCAGGGTAAAATATGCAAAGATCAAGTAAAGAAACAAAAAATTGATTGAAGCAAACCAAAAAAACAGTTATGATTGCCTTTTAAAAGTTAACGTAAATTTGAGTGAATGGGAGTTGAAATTTAATGTGTGGAATCGTTACGTTTGTGGACAATGAAGCGCCACAAGTGAAGGATAGTTTAATCCAAACGATGATGAACCGAATAATTCACCGGGGGCCAGATGACTCCGGCCACTTTGTTGACGAAGGGGTTGCCATGGGGTTCCGTCGGCTAAGTTTTGTGGATGTTAAGAGTGGGAACCAACCGATTTTTAACGAAAATGATTCGATGGCCATTACCTTTAACGGGGAAATTTATAACTTTAAGCCACTTCGGGAAGAACTAATTAACTTGGGTCACCATTTCTCCACCCATGCAGATACGGAAGTTATTCTTCATGGTTATGAAGAATGGGGTGAAAACGTTACGAAGCGGTTGCGGGGGATGTTCGCCTTCTTGATCTGGGATCGGGAAAAGCAAGAACTTTTTGGGGCCCGGGATCACTTTGGGATCAAGCCACTTTACTATGGGAAGATGAATGGAACCTTCTTTGTTGGGTCGGAAATCAAGTCTTTCCTTGATCACCCAAACTTCGATAAGCAATTAAATAAAGCGGCTCTAAAGCCATATATGACCTTCCAATATCCGGCAATTGATGAAACCTTCTTTAAGGGAATTTACAAGTTGCCAGAAGGTCACTTCTTTCACTACCGGAATGGTGAATTCACCATGAAGCAATACTGGGATGCGGAATTTGACGCTGATGAGGAAAGTTTTGACGAAGCCGTTGATAAAATCGAAGCTGCGGTTTCTGAATCCGTTAAGGCCCACTCTTTTGCGGATGATGGGATCAAGGTTGGTTCTTTCTTATCAGCTGGGGTGGACTCCAGTTACGTTACGGCAATGATGCGACCAGATGAAACCTTCTCAATTGGGTTTGACCAGGGATATGACGAAACAAAGCAAGC
This sequence comes from Candidatus Limosilactobacillus faecipullorum, assembly GCA_019118465.1. Taxonomy (GTDB): domain Bacteria; phylum Bacillota; class Bacilli; order Lactobacillales; family Lactobacillaceae; genus Limosilactobacillus; species Limosilactobacillus faecipullorum. The sequence goes on from DWYX01000042.1 coordinate 6,727, forward strand.
ACGGGAATTAGCTGCTAAGTTGAACTTAAAGAATACCGATGCTAAGTTGACGAATGATGAGGCTTTCCATAAGTTCCCATTGATTCAATACTATTTGGATGAACCAGACTCTAATCCATCAGTAGTGCCATTGTACTTCTTGACGAAGCTTGCAAAGGATAACGGCTACAAGGCAATGTTATCCGGGGAAGGGGCCGACGAATTATTCGCTGGTTACACTGCCTATGGTTACAACACTAACTCTAAGGCAATTAAGTGGTTAACTGATCAATTAGAAAAGTTGCCAAAGGCTAAGCGGGAAAAGGTGGCTAACTGGTTAAAGCACCACAAGAACTTCCATGGACGCTTACACATGTACAACAATCTAGCGGCCGCTCGGGATTCCTTCATTGGGCAAGCGCGGGTCTTCACTCCCGAAGAAGCGGAAGCTGTTTTACAACCTGAATTCAATGATGCCCCAAGTGTTCAAGCAATCGTTGATAAGACTTATGACAAGATTGATGATCAAGACGTACCAGAACTTTCAAAGAAGCAATACTTGGATATTCACCAATGGATGCCAGGGGATATCTTATTGAAGGCCGACAAGATGAGTATGGCTAACTCACTTGAGCTCCGGGTGCCATTGTTGGATAAGGAAATGATGAAGGTTGCTGGTCACACGCCAGCCAAGTACTTGATGACGGATCAAGGAACGAAGTGGGCCTTCCGGATGGCAGCTAACCGCCACTTACCGGAAGAATGGGCAACTAGAGAAAAGCTCGGTTTCCCAGTTCCAGTTCGGGAATGGCTACGGCAAAAGGATTTCTATGAAGAAATTGTTGAAATCTTGAAGCAAGACTTCGTTAATGAATTCTTTGATCAAGAAAAGATTTTGAAGATGGCACAAGATAACTTTGAAGGTAAGACGGATGATCGGCGGAAGATTTGGACGATCTATACTTTCTTAGTTTGGTACAAGCTTTACTTTATTGATAACTTTAACCCTCATGAAGAAGTTAACTTAGTTAAGGCTGGAGCCAAAGCCTAATTTATTCGTAATAAAGCCCTGCTAAGGTCGAAAGTCGAGTTAGCAGGGCTTATTTTGTTGGCTAAATGTTGTAAAATTAAAGCTAGTGAATTTAATAAGCGGAGGAATTTATCCAATGAGTTTAACCCTAACTGAGGCCGTTGCTTTATTAAAGGAGCACGACCTTTTAGTTGAAGTTGTCAATCAAAGCGCAACTGAGTTTCAAGCAGTTGAGTATGATTCGCGGAAGGTGAACGCAACCAACACCCTCTTTTTCTGTAAGGGGGTTGGTTTTCAACCCCAATATTTAACGCTGGCCATTGAAAAAGGGGCGGTCGCATATGTTGCCATGCAAGCTTATGACCAGCCAGTAACCGGGATCATTGTTAAGGATGATCAAAAGGCAATGGCGCTCTTATCAGCAGCTTTTTATGATTACCCGCAAAACGATCTTTTCGTGGTTGGAATCACGGGGACTAAGGGGAAAACGACCACCGCTTATTTTGCGACGAATGCCTTAGAAAATAGTACGGAAAAGAAGACGGCTTTAATTTCAACTTTAAATACGGTCTTAGGACCTAATCCTGACCAAACCTTTAAGTCGAAGTTGACGACTCCCGAATCGATGGATTTGTTCGCAGATATGCGGGTAGCCGTTGATAATGGGATGAATCATTTGGTAATGGAAGTTTCCTCCCAGTCATATTTGAAGAACCGGGTCTATGGATTGAAGTTTGACGTGGGGATTTTTCTCAATATTAGCCCTGACCACATTGGTCGAAACGAACACCCAACTTTCGCAAACTATTTGTATTGTAAGGAACAACTATTAGTAAACGCGAAGGTTTGCATCATTAACCGGGAGATCGAAGTCTTTGATCAATTGTTCCAAGTGGCGAAGGCAACAACGGATCCAGATAAGATTTTTGTATTCAGTCAAACCGAACAGCCAGGGGTAGACTTTGTTTATCATTCTTTGGAAAGCAACCTGGTTGAATCAAAGTTTGCACTTCAAGCAAAGAGCCGAAAAGCACAACAATTGGCGTTAGCTGGTGAATACGTAGCAAGTGTTCCTGGTGACTACAATGAAGGTAATGCTACGGCAGCGATTATTTCAGCTGGTTTAGCGGGAGCAACAGCACCAATGATTCAAGCGGCCTTAAAACGGACTCATATTCCTGGTCGGATGGAAGTGTTACCAACGAAGAATCATGGTACCGTTTATATTGACTACGCCCATGATTATGCCAGCGTAAAGCGGTTAGTGGCCTTTTTACGGGCCCAAACTCAAACCAAGGAAGATCAGGTAATTGTGGTGCTTGGGGCAACCGGAGATAAAGGAATTTCGCGGCGGCAAGGTTTTGGAAAGGCCCTTTCCGAAGAACGAGCTGATTACGTAATCTTAACCACTGACGATCCTGGGTTTGAAGATCCAAAAGTGATTGCTGAAGAAATTGATCGCCATATCGATCATGACCAAGTAGGCCATGTTGAATACATCGCTGACCGGGCAACGGCGATTGAAAAGGCCATTACCATGAGCAAAAATGATATGGTAGTGATTGCGGGGAAAGGAGCCGATGCCTACCAAAAGGTTAAGGGCCAGGACTTACCTTATCCGAGCGACCTAGTAGTTGCAAAGCAAGTAATCGAAAAATTAGGAGCGCAACCAGAAAAATAGTGGTCAAATTAGGCTGATCAGTCTATCATAAAAGACAAGTTGAAATGGACGAGGAGAAAACTTTATGAAAGCATTTAAACAGGTTATGAGCTGGGTTATCCCGGTGGTAATTGGATTATTAATCGCCTTTTTAATCCGCGCCTTTGTATTACAGCCCGTTCGGGTTGATGGACCATCGATGCTCCCAAATTTGCAAAACAATGAACGAGTTATTACTTGGAAACAGGCAAAGATTCATCGGGGAAGCGTGGTTGTTTTTGTTGCCAACGGTGTAGATACTACTAATTCTTTTACAAAGAAAACTTTTTATGTTAAAAGGGTTATTGGTATTCCTGGGGACACAGTAAGTTATAGAAACGGAAATCTCTATGTTAACGGAAAAAAGATTCGCCAGGACTATATTAGTAAGTATCAAAGAACTAAAGGTACCGAAAGAAATGTTATTGGTTCAACGGACATAACATCTAATCAAGGTAACTGGAATCTTAAAACACTATCCACTCAGAATGGATGGTTAAAAAATAATGGGGCTACAAAAGTTCCCAAAGATGAGTATTTTGTTTTAGGAGATCACCGGAATGTTTCTAATGATAGTCGGTACTACGGTTTTGTGCCGAGAAAGAAGATTGTTGGTGTTGTTCATGTTGGTTTTTGGTCAGGAAACCAAACTAAGAAGAGCAATGTTAATGATGAATGGAAAAACTATTTTGAATAATAAAAGGCAGATGTCGATGGTGACATCTGCCTTTTATTATTCAATAAATAACTTTTGCGATACTTTTAATGGATCGATATTTGAAAATGAAAGGATAGCACAAGGAATAGATAAGAATGTAATAATTGATTCTAATACTATTAAGGCAAAGAAACTAAGTGAGAAAGTATGGATAAGCCAAAATACTATAGTAGCAACAATGATTCCCAATAATAAGTGTGTAGGTAAAATATCATGATCAGATAGCGTTATATTAAGCAAAAGAACAATGATAGAAAATGAAGAAATACCCGAGCCAATACCAACTATGAATGGTTGTACAGCGCTACTATCAAAAGAATTCCACATTATGAAAACACCGATAATTTGAATAATTTCGCCAATCATAAAGGTAAAAAGAGTTGTTGGTAGTTTTTCTTTAAATTTAGTAATAGACAATTGTATGAGCGAAGAAACTAGAATTCCAAGAGCAATACCTATCCATAATAGCAATGTGTATGAGTAATCGTAATAATCTTCGTAAATATAGCTAAGATTTTTTTCAGTAAAAAGGTCAGGTCCAGTTGCTAACAGATAACCTAAGATAGCCCATAACACTAGATTAAGAGGAAATTTTGAAGAAATGTTCCAATTAGGAAGTTTATATGTTGGGGTAGTATGATCAGATAATTTAGAAAAAATAGTGATTAAGTTAACACCGAGCATGGGAATAAAGAGGAAGATAATATGAGTGATTGCTATAAACGTAAAAAACATAAAATCACTCATATCGTAAATTCGATCCTTACCAAAAATTTTATCACTAAAAAAACTAGAAATCCCATTCATGGAACTATCTAGTGAAAATATCAATAAAAGTGAAATACCAAATGCTAATATCGAGATATTAAATAGTTTAAGATTAATATTCGAATTGAATATAGTTGCCAGTCCAATACCAAATGAAAAAGAAGCGAATATATAACTGGCATATACAAATAAAATGTTGTAAGTAGCTATGTTATATACAAAAATAGCTATAAGAGAAAGAATACTAAATATTATATGAAATTTAGCAGTGCCAAATTTAGGGATTAAGTGTATTGACAACGCAAATGAAATTATAATTATTACAGATGAAATGATAGGTGTAATAGCGCTAGATCTCCACCAAAAATAAATTAAAATAAAGAGAAAAGACATTGTAATTGCAACGCTAATAGTTATTAATTTTGATAATATAACATCGTTAAAATTATTAGTTTTAATAAGCAGTCTATTGGAATTAATAGAAGTAGGGACAATTTTTTGTAAGACTTTTTTTCCGCAATAAGGGCAAAAAGAAGTGGAAGATGGTATTTTTTTACCACAATAGGAACAATAATTTATATTCATAGATATCCCTCCATAAAGTGGTTAATTAACTGCGGAGCCACAGTTAGCACAGAAGCTAGCATCATCAACTAGTTTTGCACCACATTTACTACAAAAACATGGTTTAATATTGTCAGTAGTAGGGTTAATGGTACTTTGATTAATAACTGATTCGGCATTGTCTCCTTGTGAGACGGCTGATGTAGTACTTGCATAGCTATTTATTAAAGAAGTACTCGTACTAGAAGTAGTATTTCCTCTAGTACTTTGAGGTGCAGAGACATTACTGATTGGTTTAGATTGTAGATTCTTATCTGTAATTTTACGACGTGTAAGTAAATCGTTATAAACTTTATTTTCAACTTGTTCTTGATCTTCTTTAAGCCAACTACTAATCATGAAGACATCAACAAGGGCCCAAATTAAGGTGATTGCCGCACCAATACCGAATACCCAAATGCCGAGCCAGAAAATAAGAGTCATAGCAATAGCACTTCCGATTTTGCCAAGATAATATCGGTGACCACCCATAAACCCAAAGAACCACCATAACACATAAGCGATGATGGTGTTCTTCTTTTGCAATTCAATTTCTTGACCAAAGATTAGTAGCTCCTTGTCTGTTAATTGTGTTCTATCAATCATTTTTACTCCTCCGTTTAGTAATAATATAAAGCACACTTTTATTATTCTAATATAAATCGATAGAAGATAAAATATAATTAGTACATAATATTTAGCTTATCGTTATATCATTATATTTATTTGAGCTTTATTTTTGATAAACTAATAATAATTTATATATAGAGGATTTTTTGTAAGAAAAAAGATGTTACAAACTTAACATTAGTGTTAGTAACATCTTTAAAAATGTAATTGGAAATTTAGTTTTCCCGGGAGTAGTTAGCGATGTCTTGCAAGATTTCGTCAAGGAAGGCTTGCTTACTCATGCTAATTTGGTCTTGTTCACCGTACTTCCGAACAGAAACTGATTCATTAGCCATTTCATCGTCCCCAACAACTAAGGTGTAAGGAACCTTTTGGGTTTGAGCTTCCCGAATCTTGTAACCCATCTTTTCGTTCCGGTGGTCAACCTTAACCCGAATGTTAGCGGCCTTCATTTGGGCAGCTAACTTGTCGGCGTATTCACCATGCTTATCATCGGAAACTGGAATGATCGTTACTTGTTGTGGTGCTAGCCAAGTAGGGAAGGCCCCCTTGTAGATTTCCGTCAAGTAAGCGATGAACCGTTCCATCGTCCCGACAACTCCCCGGTGGATCATAACTGGCCGGTGTTGCTTACCATCTTCACCAACGTAGTGAAGGTCAAACCGTTCTGGCAACATGAAGTCTAATTGGATGGTAGACATCGTTTCTTCGTTACCAAGGGCCGTCTTAGTTTGAATATCAAGCTTTGGACCGTAGAAGGCAGCTTCCCCTTCAGCTTCGTAGTAATCAAGACCAAGATCGTCCATGGCACCCTTCAACATCTTTTGGGCTTGTTCCCACATTTCGTCATTTGCGTAGTACTTTTCAGTGTTCTTAGGATCCCGGTAAGAAAGCCGGAAAGTGTAGTCCGTAATGTCAAAGTCACGGTAAACACTCATGATCAATTTCAAGATCTTGGCAAATTCATCTTGGATTTGGTTCAAAGCAACGAAGGTGTGACCGTCGTTCAACGTCATTTCCCGAACCCGTTGTAAACCAGAGAGGGCCCCGGACTTTTCGTAACGGTGCATCATCCCAAGTTCAGCAATCCGGAGTGGAAGATCCCGGTAAGAACGAATATGGTGCTTGTAAACTTGGATGTGGGATGGGCAGTTCATTGGCCGTAATTCAAGCATTTCGCCGTCACCCATGTCCATTGGTGGGAACATGTCGTCCCGGTAGTGTTGCCAGTGACCAGACGTCTTGTAAGCATCCAGGTTCATCAAAACTGGGGTGTAAACGTGTTCGTAATCATCAGCCACTTCCCGGTCGATGATGTAACGTTCAATCGTCCGCCGAATGGTGGAACCCTTAGGCATCCAGTATGGTAATCCAGCCCCAACCTTTGGATCAACGAAGAAGAGGTCAAGTTGGTTCCCAATTACCCGGTGGTCACGTTCCTTAGCTTCTTGACGGGCCTTGAGGTCGGCTTCAAGATCGTCGTTGTTAAAGAAGACCGTCCCGTAAATCCGTTGAAGCATTGGGTTGGAAGACATGCCCTTCCAGTAAGCACCCGCAACAGATAAGAGCTGGTAGTGCTTAACCACGTTTGCGTAGACCAAGATTGGGGCATCAGCAACGATGGCGGCATCGCCAAGCTTGTACATGGCAACCTTGCCATCTTGGGCATGTTCCTTTAAAAGTTCGTTAGTAAATTGGTCATCACCAGCAGCGGCTAAGGCATCGTCTAAAGCAACTTCAGCGAATTCAACCTTTAAGCCATCCTTCGCAATTTGCTTCATTGCGGCTTCCAAACCAGTTAATTCATCAGCAGAAACTTGTTGGTCATCCTTATCAGAATCAACGTAGAATTGGTCATCTTCGGCAACGGAAGCCCCAAGCCGAATGCCATCAAATTCCTTAATTAAAGCGGCCTTTAACATTAAAGCTGCCATTTGCCGTAAGGCGGCAAGGGCTTTATCATTTCCGTCTCGTTCAATCTTTTCAACTTGGCCATCAGGGGCCATTACTGCAACTTGTGCCATGTAACAATCTCTCCTTTGATAAAAATAAAACGTCCCTTAGACCGAATGATCGATCTAAGGGACGTTGGTTAACAAAACTCAGCGTGGTTCCACCCAAATTTAAGGTTCACAAAAAAACCTTCTCAATGGTGGATAACGGTCACGACCCGGAGCACCTTATTTCGGTGTCAAAGACGAAGGTGGTACCAGTAATGGCCCTAACGGTTCTTCCAGCCTAGGAACCGCTCCCTGAATAGGAATCCAAAACTAACATGTCCTTCAGTTAATGCTGATTATAGCATTTTAATAATTAGTGTCAAGCGTTGATAATTAAAAAGCAATCTAGCCAAAAGATTGCTTCAGCTAGATTGCTTTTTAAATTAGTATTTCCTGGGAAATTAAACGTCAAGTTCTTTCCCATATTCATTATTGACAGTTTCAACAACATCCTTAGCTAGCATATTGTCTTCAACGATCGTTTCACCGTCCCGAAGAGTATACTTACCATTTTCATCTAAGTTACTGAAATCAACAGCTTTTCCATTTACGTCCACAAAATCAAATTTTGAGTTTTCGAAATTCTTTAAAGCATCTGCGTTAATTTCCATAAGTAATACGCTTCCTTTCAGACCTTATAGTAACACTTATCAGTCAGAAAGTTAAATTTGTTTATTGCTTTTGAGTGGCAGTGGCAGTGTTATTTCCGTTATTTGATGATGCGGGTGTATTAGTAGACTGATTGGATTGATTGTCATTGTTATTGCCACTATTATTGCTAGCGCTGTTATTATTAGGGTTCGTTGATTCAGATTGACTAGATTGCTTTTGCTGATTGTTATCAGCATTATTGTTATTGTTAGTATTACTAGTTGAATGTTGTGTTGAGGAACTGTTTCGAATCTCGTAAGTTGACTGAATATCATTTGTTCCCGTTGACGAAGTGGTTGAACTACTAGAATTGTGCTGATGCTTCTTTTTACTTGAGCTACTGGAAGAGCTCTTTTTGTGCGAAGAACTCGTCGAAACAGTCGAGTCATTAGTTGTGCTTACCGGATTTTGTTGCTTAATGAGGAAGGTAATAAAGAAAATTACCAGGGCAGCAACAGCCACCCCTAAAATGACTTTATAAATCCGGTGATGCCCCTTACCACTAGTGATTACTAACCGCGGCTTTTTGTGCTTTTTTAGCGGTGTAATTGTTGGTTGGCGGTGGTTGCCAGAACGAGGAGTAGTGTAATCAGCGCGTTGCTCACTTTCCTGTTTTCTTAAAGCTGCTCTGGTCCCAGGAGCAGGTTGGGAAGTGCTAGTTGACTTACCAGCTAATCCCTTTATTCGATCCATTAAGGGTTCCTTTTTTTGGTGTTGGCGGGCGCGCTTGTGTTCTGGACTATCATAGAGGTCGACCCGACTTAAACGTTTCTTTTCATCATCATTATTATTCAAGGTATTCACCTCTTTTTCATCAATTTAGTTGTATCAATTATAGCATTTTGCTTCCATAGTTGAAAAATTACGTGCATTTTTTCAATTAAGTTGACTGACTTTGAATTTTAGTAAAGAAGAATGAAGAATTTTTGAAAAAGACCCTAGTTTTTCTTAAAGAGCTAGAGAAATTTAACTATGCTAAACTTTGTAATTCTTTTTCGGTACCCGATCTCCTAGTTCCGAAGGTTGTAGATGACTTTATCGCTAACTTTAGGGAAATAAAAAGTCCAGGATGATAAAATTCATCCTGAACTAATCTTAGGTTGTTTTATTTAAATTGTTATACGAAATTGTTAATCAGCATTAACTTCAGTCGAAGTAGTTTCCCATGGATGAGCATGATGTTCGGTAGCAAAACGCTTGTCACCACGGTAAAGTTCAATTGAAGTCCAAGCCAACAATAATAAGATAGCAATAACGGTTAACCAGGCTAAGATATCAGCAGTACCTTTTGACCAAATTTCAAAACCTTCAAAAGTTGATGGCATATTGTAAAGGTTCAAGAAAGTTAACAAGATGACTGAGATCCAACCTAAGACTTTGGTCCACATGGCGTTCTTAAATTCACCCATTTCAGTTTCACTATTGGTCATAATTAACAATGGCAACATTGAGAATGGAAGGGCAAAGGCTAAGAAAACTTGTGAATTTTCCATTAGCATGTTAATGGCTTGGTGTTGCTGGAGCTCGGTTTCACCACTAGTCATTGAAACGCATATGAGGACTGGGATAACTGAGATTAAACGGGTAATTAAACGCCGGGCCCAAAGAGGCATCTTCATGTGCACGAAGCCCTCCATGATTACTTGACCAGTCAAAGTTCCAGTGATGGTAGAGTTTTGTCCAGAAGCTAATAATGCAACCGCAAAAAGAGTAGAAAGAACTCCTGTTTTAGCAACTGCAATTAAAATACCATTGCTGAGCATCGAAGTGTTATTTAATGCTTCGTACAAGCCGAAGAAAGAAGTGTCTTTAACGGCGCCATCCTTAAAGACTGCAACCCCCATAATTAATAACAAAGCATTGACGAAGAAGGCAGCTGTTAATTGAATGTTTGAATCCCAAGCTGAGAAACGAATCGTTTGCTTGATATCATCAACTTTAGTGTGATCTAATTTCCGGGTTTGGGAAATTGCAGAGTGAAGGTACAAGTTATGAGGCATAACAGTTGCTCCAATAATTCCCAAAGAGCCAGATAGAGGGGTAATCCCCATATTTTCTGGCCCCTTAGCAATTGCGCCAGCTGAAGGAAACATTCCAATAATTGCTGCTCCCCAGTTTGGTTTCGATAATACAACTTGGTAAACAAAGACAAATAAAATAACTAAGATTAAGCAGACAACGATGGCTTCGATTTTCCGAAATCCAACCTTTGTTAGGAGTAGTAAAATTAGAACGTCAAAAACGGTGATAAATACGGCGAATACTAATGGAATATGAAATAATAAGTATAAAGCGATGGCGGCCCCGATAACCTCAGCGATATCGGTTGCCATAATTGCTAGCTCGGTCATAATCCATAAGATAATTCCTAACGCCTTCCCGGTCCGCGCCCGAATGGCTTGAGCTAAGTCCATTTGGCTGACGATCCCAAGTTTGGCTGCCATGTATTGAAGTAACATCGCGATCAAACTTGAAATCAGGATGGTCGTCATTAATGTGTATTGAAAGGCCTGCCCACCAGTAATTGAGGTTGCCCAGTTACCAGGATCCATGTATCCGACAGCGACTAAGGCACCAGGACCTGAGTAAGCAAAAAGGGTTTTCCAAAAGCCTTTTCCGTGCGGTACTTCGACTGTCCCGTTAATTTCTTCTAGGGATTTTCCGTTAGCATATTCAATTAGTTTATGCTTCCGGGGTTGATTGGTTGTTGACATATCCACACCAAATCCTCCTTAAGTTAATGAAATGATAAAGGTAGGAGCTACCTAAAAAACATGCTTTGTTCTTTAGAAACACCTTTGTTAGGTTAGCATAAAAAATAATATCTTGCAATAGAAAATGCCGTTTTTTCAGCGTTTTGAAGCAAATTGCTAACTGCTAGCAAGAAAGAAGATTAAGACGGTTAATAATTAATCATGATGATAAAATCACAAGTCTAGAATAGGGAGAAATAAAAAAATCTTAAGATTGGTATAAAAACTTGAAATAACTTGTTTTAAAAGTTTTTATGAAGAAAAAAAGATAGTCCAAAAAAGTGTGACAAGCGGTTGACATACATAATAAATTGAGTATACTTATAACCATCAAATGATATTTTTCACAAGACGAGAGAGGAAGAGAAAAATGAAAGCACTTGTTTTACAAGGAATTAAGGATTTAGCAGTTCAAGAATATGACGTTCCTGAAATTAAGCCGGATGAAGTCTTAGTTCACACGGCCTTCGCTGGGATTTGTGGGACGGACAAGGCATTATATGCCGGATTACCAGGTTCTGCTTCTGCTGTGCCACCGATTGTTTTGGGACATGAAAACTCAGGGGTTGTTGCAAAGGTTGGTTCTGCCGTTACGAACGTTAAGGTTGGTGACCGGGTAACGGTTGACCCTAACATCTACTGTGGGCAATGCCAATACTGCCGGACGCAACGTCCTGAATTATGTGAACATCTTGATGCCGTTGGGGTTACCCGTGATGGTGGGTTTGAAGAATACTTCACGGCCCCAGCTAAGGTTGTTTACCCAATTCCAGATAACGTTTCTTTGAAGGCCGCAGCGGTAATCGAACCAATTTCTTGTGCTATGCACGGGGTTGATCTTTTAGAAACGCACCCATATCAAAATGCATTAGTGCTTGGTGACGGGTTCGAAGGCCAACTCTTTGCTCAAATTTTGAAGGCACGGGGCGTTCACGAAGTTACTTTGGCTGGTCGTTCTGACGAAAAGCTTGCTAACAACCGGGAACACTTTGGGGTAAAGACGATTAACACTACCAAGGAAGAAATTCCTGCTGACAGTTTTGACATTGTTGTTGAAGCGGTTGGTTTACCATCAACCCAAGAACAAGCTTTAGCTGCCGCTGCTCGGGGTGCTCAAGTTTTGATGTTCGGGGTTGGTAACCCAGATGACAAGTTCTCAGTTAACACTTACGATGTCTTCCAAAAGCAATTAACGATTCAAGGGGCTTTCATTAACCCTTACACCTTTGAAGACTCAATTGCTCTCTTGGCATCTGGCAAGGTTGATCCACTACCACTCTTCTCTCACGAACTTGACTTAAGCGGAGTTGAAGACTTTGTTTCTGGTAAGTTAGGCAAGGTTTCCAAGGCCATTGTTAAGGTTGGCGGCGAAGAAGCCTAACCATTAAAAAATAAATCAATCTCTAAATCTTAAAAGATGGGTTGCGAAAGTATTTAATCGTACCCATCTTTTTTTAGATCATTATTGACATGGCGTCACTTTTGGTGATAGAGTTTATAAAAATGACGCGATGTCACCAAGGGGGACGAAGAATGCCTAGTCAAACATTTGAGAATTTAAAAGTAGAAAAAAAGGATCGAATTCAAGCTGCCTTACTACATGAATTTAGCACTTATGGCTTACCTGATGCCCAAGTTGCCCGCATTGTTAAAGAGGCACAAATTGCCCGGGGAGCTTTTTATAAATATTTTGGCGATTTGGAAGATGCTTATCGGTGGTTATGGCGCCAGGCGTTGCATCAAGTTCATTCCAAGGACGAATTGACGGGACGATTAGCTAAAACGCCAGCAGAATATACAGAACAGGTGCGACAATTTATTACAAAAGGTGAAGCCAAAGGATTAAAAGATTTAATCACCTTACATTACACCGTTAACGAAGCCTATTTGCATAGCCAACCGATTATGCCACCACGATTTGATGCACAAACTTGGGCGGTAATGACTTTAACCCACCAAACAGTCCGGGAGTGTTTACTTGATGAAGAGGATGAAGAAGTAATTTTACAACGCCTAGAAACGGCATTGGAAAAGTTATTAGGAGGGAAATGATGTTTTTAGCGCTTAACGAAATGAGGCATGAAAAGGTCCACTATGGTTTGATTGTTACGATGGTAACCTTAATTGGCTACTTGATCTTCATGTTACTTGGGCTGATGCTAGGCCTAGCAAAAGCAAATACGGCCGCAGTTGATGCTTGGCAGACCCAAACCGTGGTTTTGAATAAGGGAGCCAATATTAATCTTAATCAATCAATCATTTCGTCAGATGAATTACCGAAGTTAAAGGCGGGAGATTCGTTAGTTGGGCAAAGTCCACTAGTAATTACAAGTAAGAATGGTTCAAATAAGCAAAGTGCTCAGTTACTTGGGTTGAAGGAAAATCAGCCAATTGCTAAAAAGGTTACTTTAAGCGAAGGTCGTTGGTGGAAGAAAGCAAACGAAGTTGTCTTAGCGGATACCTTAAAAAATAAGGGTTACCATTTAAACCAAAAAATTAAGTTTAGTGGACAGGCTAAAATTTACCGGGTTGTTGGGTTTGCTAAACAAGGTACCTTAAACGTCACTCCGATTGTTTATAGTCAACTGGGTGTTTGGCAACGGCTTAAAGGCGGAAGCCAATTTGGGGCCAGTGCAATCTTTAGTACCCGCCAATTTGAGTATGAACACGGCAACCTAAAGAGTTATTCCAAGGCTAAGTATGTTCAAAAATTACCGGGTTATAGTGCTCAGAGCCAAACCTTTACGGCGATGATTGGGTTCTTGATGGTGATTTCCATGGCAATTATCGGGGTTTTTCTCTACATTTTAACGATGCAAAAGTTACCAAACTACGCTGTTTTAAGGGCTCAAGGAATTTCAGCGGGAACCTTGATCCGAGCAACGGTTAGTCAAGCAGTCTTGTTAATGGTTGTCGGAGGGGTGTTAAGTCTGATTTTAACCGCGCTGACAAGTTTAATTCTTCCAGAGGCCATGCCATTTTTGATTAATTGGCCCCTCGCAGTCGGCTTAACTTTAGTGATGATCATTCTCGGGACTTTAAGTTCAGTAATTCCAGTGAAATTAATCCAACGTGTTCAACCACTAGATGCATTACGTTAGTCATGTGGTAATAAGTCAAGAACAAATTACCGATGACTAACTTGCTTTGACCAGATTTTAGGCGCACTTAAATAAGCCTTGATACCAAGGTGTTTTAAAGCTTAAGCGTCGAGAATCATTTCATCT
>DWYX01000043.1 GCA_019118465.1 Candidatus Limosilactobacillus faecipullorum
TCTTGTGGAGCTAAACAAGGACGGATTTATCTGGATGAAGCAACAAGTAGACCACTTGGTCAATTGGTAAAAAATTTAAGACTCTAAAAGTGCATATATACGGGTTGCCCCCAAAACCTTGACAGATACAAAACGTTTTTAAAATTTGACGATTAGGGGTTCTGAGAGTATAATAAATTACACTTTTATTAAAAAATGATGATAACTTTAACACAACACTTCTCATCTCTTTCATTAAAAGCAATGCAGATATCCAATTTGGAGGAAAATTAATGGAGAAACAAAAATCGATGGACGCATCATTCTTCGGGCAACCCCGGGGACTATCGACGCTGTTCTTCACCGAAATGTGGGAACGGTTTAGTTATTATGGGATGCGGGCAATCTTACTGTTCTACATGTACTATGCTGTAAGCCAGGGTGGTCTTGGAATGAACCAGGCGACGGCAGCTTCGATCATGTCAATTTATGGGTCCCTTGTTTATTTATCAGGGGTTGTTGGTGGTTGGCTGTCTGACCGTGTTTGGGGTGCCCGGAAAACGGTTTTCATTGGTGGGGTGCTGATTATGTTTGGGCATATCGCCCTTTCCCTACCATTTGGGTTGCCAGCTCTGTATGCTTCGATCGTTTTGATCGTTGCTGGGACTGGTCTCTTAAAACCGAATGTTTCCGATATGGTTGGGAGCCTTTATGATGAAGGTGACAAACGTCGGGATGCCGGTTTTAGTATGTTTGTCTTTGGGATTAACTTAGGGGCGGCAGTTGCTCCTTGGGCAGTTCCTTGGGCCGCTAACGGCTTCGGTTTCCACTTGTTTGGTTCAACTATGAACTTCCACGCTGGGTTCTCCTTAGCTGCTATTGGGATGTTCTTCGGATTGATCCAATACTGGCTTGATGGAAAGAAGTACCTTTCAAAGGATAGCCTTTATCCGAATGACCCAATTGACCGGGAAGGTTTAAAGCCAATCATTACTTGGACGGTTGTTGGGGTAATTGTACTAGCAGTTGTCTTAGGCTTGTTTGGGGCAATGGGACAATTAAATATTACCAATGTCATTAACATCATTACGATCATTGCGATTGCTTTACCAATCATTTACTTCATTATGATGTTAAACTCTAAGAAGGTTACTAAGGTTGAACGTTCTCGGGTAATTGCTTACATTCCACTGTTTATTGCGGCCGCAATTTTCTGGGGGATTGAAGAATCTGGGTCAGTTGTTTTAGCTTTATTTGCGGAACAACGGACGATCTTACACATTGGCGGTTGGCACTTTGCGGCTGGTAATTTCCAGACTTTAAATCCATTGTTCATCATGATCTTAACGCCATTCTTCGTCTGGCTTTGGTCAAAGTGGAAGCGCCAACCAAGTGCACCGGGTAAGTTTGCAGCTGGGATGGTGATTGCTGGACTTTCTTACATGTGGATGGCCTTACCAGGGATTATCCATGGGACAACCGCTGGCCGGGTTAGTCCACTTTGGCTAGTTGGTTCTTGGTTCATTGTTGAAATTGCTGAAATGTTAATTTCACCAATTGGCCTTTCAGTTACGACCAAGTTGGCACCAAAGGCCTTTCAATCTCAAATGATGAGTATGTGGTTCTTAGCTGACTCTGCTGGCCAAGCAGTTAACGCCCAAATCGTTAAGTACTACTCATCCGCAACAGAAATTCCATATTTCTTGATTGTTGGGACCGTTAGTGTGATTTTCGGGGCGATCATGTTCTTCATGGTTAAGAAGATTCATAACTTGATGGGTGGAATTGACTAATAAAATTCAGTATTAAATAATGAAGGGGATGGGGGTGCCTATCCTCTTTTTTTATTGTATTTTAAGGAACTTTTTGGTTGAAAACGGAGCGTTGAATGGATTTCTATACTTATCATTACCTTGAAAATAACCAACAGAACCAACAATTATTATTGACGGTTTTAATGCTTTTCGCTTTTTTAGCGGCGGTTGGCTTTATGATTGGATACCTAAAAAACCGACTAAAAACAAGGTATCGCGACCTAGGGATCATTGCTCTTCTTTGCTTGTTATTATTGACGGGGATTGAAGGAGAGAAGTTTATGAATTTGAATGATCAGGCGGCGCGGACCACGCAAATGTTACCGTTTATCCGTTCGGTAGCCCGTGATGAAGGCGTTAAGACCAACCAAGTTTTGGTAAATTCAACGACCATCGTAAATGGTATGATCGTAAGGTTGAAGCCGGAGAAGCAAAATTATCAAGTAACCTTTAGTAGTGACAATAAAACGTATACTTTAAAAAAGGTTCATGTAATTAATCATCAAGTTGAGGTAAAAAATTAATGCAATTAGATTATTGGCAACTTTTTATTAAGTTTGGGCTTGGACTACTAACTTTAATTGTCCAAATTAATCTTTTTGGAAAGAGTAATTTGGCTCCAACCACTGCACTTGACCAACTTCAAAATTATGTTCTTGGGGGAATCATCGGGGGATTAATTTATAATCCAGCAATTAGTATTCTGCAATTTTTAATTGTTCTAATTCTCTGGACCTTAGTAGTTTTTATCATTAAATTTTTACGGGATCACAATCGAAAAATTAAACGGCTGATTGATGGACGCCCAGTTCAGGTTGTAAAAAACGGCCAAGTAATTGTTGAAAATTGTATGCGGGCTGGAATTTCCGCAAATGAATTAATGTTTAGATTACGCATGCAGGGATTTTTCTCGGTTTCAAAGATTAAGAATTGCCTATTTGAACAAAATGGCCAATTAACGGTAATTGAAAATGATGATCAAAATATTCGTTTTCCATTGATTAGTGACGGTCAAGTCAATGAAGACGTTTTAGAGTTGATCCATCATGATCATTCCTGGTTAAAGAATCAACTTAATGATGCTGGTTTTGAGTCAACTAGTCAGGTGTTTTTGGGTGAGTTTCTTGATGACAAATTGATTTTGACGAGTTATGAGGAAAAATGATTATGCGGATTGCAATTAGCAGTGATAACCACCTTGATGTGAATCAAATTAATTCGCGCTGGGCTCTTCAACAGCAAGCAGATTGGTTAGTGAGTCATCGAATTGACCAATATTATCATTTGGGTGATCTCTTTAATAATTTTCAAAGAACGCAAGCTTACATGCATGAACTTCAACAACGAGTCGGGGACTTTGTACAGATTCGCTATTTAGCTGGGAACCACGATTTAATTAGTGGCATTGATGAAGAGACGATTGAAAAGTTAGCAGACCCTTTGTATTTTCACAATTGTTATTTTGACGTTCCACAAACAAATTGGCGTTTAATCGGTTTAAATGGGTGGTACGATTATTCCTTTTCCCCTTATCGGGCTGAGACAAGTCGGATTGCTCATTGGAAAAAAGTTTATTGGATCGATGGAGGGTTACCCCAACGCGAAACTGATCAAGTGCGTTTAAACCGGCAATTAAATGATCTAACTTTTCAACTCCAGTTAGCACACCAAGCGAATAAACAGGTGATTTTTTTAACCCATTTTGTGCCAACGGTTGAGTTAGTACCATCGATACCAATTCGCTTTAATCGTTCTCGCCAAATTGAATTTTGGTATATGCTTTGGGCGATGTTGGGAAGCCAACAAATTGGTGAAAGGTTAGTTACTTCGTCAGTTGTAAAACGGGTTGTCTTTGGGCACTTACATGGTCAGCCACCAGTGTTAAAAATTGGTGGAGCAGACTATTATAATGTGGCCGTCGGGGTAAAGCGTCGCTATCGTGAATGGCAGGCGGCCACTTTTATGGCCCAATGGGAGAAACGGTTAATTGTTTGGAAACTTTAATTTTTTTAAATTAGGTCTTGCAATCAACCAGGAGTTTGTGTAATATAATATCCGTTGATTGTTTAGAGGAAGCAATCAGTTTCCGGAGGAGTAGCGAAGTCTGGTTAAACGCGACGGTCTGTAAAACCGTTCCTTCGGGTTCGGTGGTTCGAATCCACTCTCCTCCATCTTATTATTGGGCTATAGCCAAGCGGTAAGGCAACGGTTTTTGGTACCGTCATGCGCTGGTTCGAATCCAGCTAGCCCAACTGCCAAGGTCGTCACTTCGGTGGCGGCTTTTTTGTTGTTCTTAACAAAACTTTCGAAAAAAGTTAAATTTAGGTCTTGCAATCGGTGGGTGGATTGTGTATTATAATATACGTTGATTGTTTAGTTGAAACGATTAACCTCTTGGAGGAGTAGCGAAGTCTGGTTAAACGCGACGGTCTGTAAAACCGTTCCTTCGGGTTCGGTGGTTCGAATCCACTCTCCTCCATTTCATTATTGGGCTATAGCCAAGCGGTAAGGCAACGGTTTTTGGTACCGTCATGCGCTGGTTCGAATCCAGCTAGCCCAACTGTCAAAGTCGTCACTTCGGTGGCGGCTTTTTTGCATCAAAGGGGAAATCAAGATGGTAAAGCAAGGTCAATATGCCAAAACAAGTAAACATGTTCATCAACGAGATAATTTTAAAGTAAAGCGGCAAAGCCAAGACCGGCTAATTGATAGTGAACAAGCAGCTGATTTTCTGTTAGTTCGGTACGCTTTAACGACAAAACAATCTTTACCAAAGGAGCTCCGGGAAACTAACCAACGTTTCTTGCAAGAATTAACGCCAGGAATCTTAGCAAATGGCGAAGTTAAACCGGCATTACAGTCAGTTATTGTAAATGCTAGTAGCCGGGTTCCATGGCAATTTTGGGCTCAGGTAAGTTTAGCCTGGCCGTTAATGAAGAAGTTTTTAAAGCGGGAGGTACCGGCAATTCCATTAACTAGCCGGGTATACTTAAAGGATTTTCCTACATCAAGTGAAGTAAACCATCTCTTGGCACTCGAATTTGCCCATCAAGCAGCGGCTTTAACCTTGTTGAAGGGCCATCAAGGTCACCAAAGCCAGCAATTGGCTCAACAATTGGTTGAACAATTCGAACAAGATGGTCAATTAAAGTGGCTGGCAATTCAGGCGCTACTTGCACCATTTCCTTTTCCAATTGATCAAGCTCTTGATGAAGCGACCTTAAGTTGGTTAAGACAGTTAGTAATTTTTGACCCGGTAAGTTATCGGTTACCGAAATGAAAATGTGTTATTATTAACAAGTGATTCTTTATGGAATGGGGTAATAGAATGAAGCACTTTTTTACAGTTTTAGGTGGAATGGGAACGTTGGCCACCGAAAGTTATGTTCGGATTTTGGATCAACGGACGCCAACTCATTCCGATCAAGATTATTACGATTACATTGTGGTTAACCATGCGACGATTCCCGACCGGACTACGTGGATTCTCGATCATACTAAGGATGACCCACGGCCGGCTCTGATTGAAGATGTTAAGCAACAAAGTTTATTAAAGCCAGACTTTTTTGTTTTAATTTGCAACACGGCGCACTATTTCTTTGATGAATTACAAGCAGCCACTGAAATTCCAATTTTAAATATGATTGATGAAACCGTTAAGGAAATTTCCCGGATTAAGCCATCAGCAAAGAAGGTTGGGCTGCTAGCAACTCCCGGAACGATTGAATCTGGCTTGTACGATGGTTATCTTGAGAAGGCTGGATATGAAGTTATCAAGCCAACTCAAGCAATCATTGATGAAACTGAATCATTAATCTACGATGATATTAAAATTGCTGGGCATTCAGATGGGCAAAAGTATCATCATTTAGTTCAAACAATGATTGAAGATATGGGAGCTGACATTGTCGTTCTGGGTTGTACGGAACTGTCTTATGCCGAAGAAATGAATCCTGAAACTGAATATCCAGTTGCCGATTCTCAGTCAATTATTGTTGACCGCACGATCGATTTGGCAAAAAAGCAAAAGCAATAAAGTAAGTCTAGTAAGGCTAAGGAGATTAAAATTGGATCTACTTAGTCTTACTTTTTTATTTCAAAAATAAAGACAACTTTTTCATTACTTTTAAATAATTTTGCCCAACCAAAAAAATTGGTAGCCCAATTGTTGAAGTGTTAAAATATTACGTAATACATGGATGTAGAGACGAGAGGAGCGGACAAGATGGGATCACCGGTATACATTCAAATTCATAATGAATTACGTGAAAATATTGAAGCGGGAAAATGGCAAATTGGTGAAAAAATCCCGGCAGAAAGAGAATTAGCTGCTCAATTTGGAGTTAGTCGGATGACTTTACGTCAAGCAATTCAAACTTTAGTTGACGATGGCATTCTTGAACGCCGAGTGGGGGCAGGGACTTATGTTGCTAACCGTAAAGTGCAAGAAAAAATGGCTGGGGTAACGAGTTTTACGGAGTTAATGCATGCCTTGGGGAAAGAGCCTTCTAGTAAGACGATATCCTACCATTTAACTTTTCCTTCCCAAAATGAAACTGAGACTTTACAATTAAAGCCTAATGAACGGGTTCTTCGAATGGAGCGCATCCGTTATGGGAATGATGTGCCAATCTGCTATGAGGCGGCAACGATCCCGGCAAATTTGATTGAGGGCTTTACAAAAGAAGAAATTACGACTTCTTTCTTTAAGGCTTTGGCTGATAAAGCCCATCTCTATCCAGGTCATGCAACCCAGGCAGTTTCGGCAATTAGTGCAACGGAACGGATTGCTGAATATCTTGGGATCCGCCGTGGTGATGCTTTGTTACGAATGAACCAAGTTTCTTACCTTCAAGATGGACGCCCGTTTGAATACGTCCATTCCCAGTATGTAGGAAACCGCTTCGAATTTATCCTTGAAAAATAATAAAGGGAGCTATTTAGATCATGGAATATTTAAACCCCGATGACAGTTTAACCTTGCATACGGATGCGTACGAACTGACGATGATGCAGACTTATTGGCAACAAGGCATTGGTAACCGGAAAGCGGTATTTGAAGCGTTTTTCCGGAAAATGCCTTTTAAGAATGGGTATGCTGTCTTCGCTGGGCTTAGTCGCATTATCGAATACTTAAAGCAACTGCACTTCACGCCAAGTGATATCGCTTATCTGCGGTCAACGGGGATGTTTGACCAGGACTTTTTGGATTATTTAGCTAATTTCAAATTCCAAGGTAATGTACGGAGTGTGGTTGAAGGAGAATTAGTCTTTAATCACGAACCAGTTGTCCAAGTGGAAGGTAATTTACTTGAGACCACTTTGGTTGAAACGGCAATCTTAAACATTATTAATTTTCAAATTATGATTGCAACAAAGGCTTCCCGAATTAAGTCAGTGGTTGGCGACCAACTAATCATGGAATTTGGGACCCGGCGGGCGCAGGAATTTGACGCTGCCCTTTGGGGAACGCGGGCAGCTTATATCGGTGGTTTTGACGCAACCAGTAACGTCCGGGCAGGGAAGCTCTTTGGGATTCCGATTTCTGGAACCCATGCTCACGCTCTCGTTCAAACATATCGGGATGAATATCAAGCTTTTAAGGCCTACGCAGAAACTCACCGAAACTGTGTCTTCCTTGTTGATACTTTTGATACGCTTAGAAGTGGGGTCCCAACAGCAATTCGGGTTGCCAAGGAATTTGGTGATCGGATTAACTTCCAAGGGGTCCGGATCGATAGCGGGGATATGGCGTATCTTTCAAAGAAAGTTCGTCAAATGCTTGACGATGCTGGTTTTCCAAATGCAAAAATTTATGCTTCAAACGACCTGGACGAAAAGACGATTCAAAACCTTAAGATGCAAGGAGCTAAGATTGATGCTTGGGGAATTGGAACTAAATTAATCACCTCCTACGACCAACCAACCCTTGGCGCAGTTTATAAGCTAGTTTCCGTTGAAAATGACCAAGGTGAAATGGTTGATACAATGAAGCTTTCAAACAACGTGACAAAGGTTTCGACCCCCGGAAAGCACCAAGTATGGCGGATTACTGACCGGAGTGATGGCAAGAGTGAGGGGGACTACGTAACCTTGATTGATGAGGATCCCCGGCAACTTGATTCCTTATACATGTTTGATCCGCAATTCACCTTCTTACACAAGACGGTTAAGGACTTTGTTGCCCGGCCACTTCTACAAGACATTTTTATAAATGGTGAATTAGTCTATGATGAACCAAGTCTCGATGAAATTAAGCATTCGCATAAGGAACGCTTAGACCGACTTTGGGAAGAATATAAACGGGATCTAAATCCAGAAGTTTATCCAGTTGATCTTTCACAAAAATGTTATGACAACAAGATGGCTTTGATTGCCAAAATCCATGATTATGTAGACAACCTCGGGAAGGAAAACGAAAATGACTAAACAAACTGAAATTATTGCTGCGCTAGGGGTAAAACCGCAAATTGATCCGCAAGCCGAAATTGACCACCGGGTGAAATTCATTCAGGACTATTTAGTCAAGACCGGCATGAAAACTTTAGTTTTGGGGATTTCAGGCGGCCAAGATTCATCCTTAGCAGGACGACTTTCTCAGCTTGCAGTTGAAGGTTTGCGGGAAAAAACCGGTGATGATAGTTATCAGTTCATTGCAGTCCGACTACCTTATGGCGAGCAGGCAGACGAAGCTGACGCAATGAGTGCAATTAACGATTTTATTCACCCTGACCAAACTGATCGGGTAAATATTAAGCCAGCTACCGATGCGATGATGGTAGCCTTGGAAGCTACTGGAGAAACAATTTCTGATTTTAACAAGGGAAACATTAAGGCTCGGGAACGGATGATTGTTCAGTACGCAATTGCTGGTGCTCATCACGGGGCCGTTGTTGGAACGGATCATGCTGCAGAAGCAGTAACCGGTTTTTATACTAAGTTTGGGGATGGTGGAGCTGACTTAACGCCATTAACTGGCTTAAACAAGCGTCAAGGTCGGGCTTTGCTTGAAACGTTAAAGGCCCCTGCTCACCTGTACGAAAAGACCCCAACTGCTGATCTGGAAGAGGATCGGCCAGCTTTACCTGACGAACAAGCCCTAGGCGTTACTTACCAAAATATTGATGACTACTTGGAAGGAAAGGTAATCGATCAAGCAGCAGCTGAAAAGATTGAAAATTGGTACCAACGGACCGGCCATAAGCGTCACCTCCCTGTTGCCCCAAGTGATGATTGGTGGAAATAAATATTTAAGGTTCTACTCTTAGTTAGAGTGGGATTTCTTTGCTGACCTAGAACTGTGAAAAGTTAGGTTACACATAACGTTACCTGGATAAAATCACTTTTTAGAAAATATCGTTTAAAATCCCTACCACAAGTTACCTTAAGGGGGAAGTATGGAACAAACAGTTATTAACCAAGTTGCAACTAATTTACCAAAATATAAAGCATGGCAAGTCAAAACAGCACTTCAATTAATGGACGAAGGGAATACGATTCCTTTCATTGCCCGTTACCGGAAAGAACGCACGGGGACACTTGATGAAGTTGCCTTGCAAGAAATTCAAACGGCTTACCACAAGGAAAGTGAACTTTTTGCCCGGAAGCAAACGGTAATAAAGGCGATTAAGGAAGCTGAAAAATTAACGCCGGCATTGGAAAAGAAAATTAATGAGGCACAGGATTTAGCAACGGTTGAAGACTTGTATTTGCCATTCAAACAAAAACGGCAAACAAAGGCGCAAATCGCTAAGGAACACGGTTTGATGCCTCTTGCTAATTGGTTATTGACCTACTCAATGACTGATCCCGTTGAAGAAGCAACCAAGTATCTAAATGATGATGTGCCCGATGTCGAAGCAGCTTTAACCGGTGCTCATGAAATTTTAGCTGAAGCGATCAGTGAAATGAGTACTGCTCGGGCATGGCTGAGAAGTTACGCTCAAGACCATGGTGAAATTAAAACCGCTGTAAAAAAGGATGGACAAGAACTCGACGAAATGGGAGTTTACCAACAATACTACGATTTTAAAGCACCGGTTGCTGAAATGACTTCATACCGGACCTTAGCCATTAACCGAGGAGAAAAAGAAAAGGTTCTCCGGATAAAGTTGGTTCTCGATGAAACAACGGTTGAAAATTATTTTGAATTTCGCTTAATCCGTGACCACGCTGATAGTCCAGCGGCTAAGCTAGTTAAGCAAGCGGCAATGGATGCTTACAAACGTTTCTTGTTACCGGCTACCGAGCGAGAAATTCGGCGCCAATTAACGGAAGCGGCTGACGAACAAGCTATCCAGGTCTTTGGTGAAAACTTATACCATCTCTTGATGCAAGCGCCATTAAAGGGGCGGGTAGTCCTCGGCTTTGATCCTGCTTATCGAACGGGATGCAAACTTGCTGTCCTTGACCAACATGGGAAGTTACTCCAAACCGCAGTGATCTATCCCCATGCCCCAGCGCCAGAAGCAAAACGCGAGGTTGCGGGGCAACAATTAAGGGACCTAATTGAAAAGTATCAAGTTGAAATGGTCGCAATTGGAAATGGGACTGCCAGTCGAGAATCTGAACAATTTGTGGCAAATGAATTGAAGCAACTTAGCCGGCAGGTTTACTACGTGATTGTAAACGAAGCCGGGGCCTCAGTTTATTCAGCAAGTCAAGATGCTCGCGATGAATTCCCCGATTTGACGGTGGAAAAGCGAAGCGCGATTAGTATCGGTCGGCGACTTCAAGATCCCCTAGCTGAGTTGGTAAAAATTGATCCGCAAGCAATTGGCGTGGGTCAATACCAACATGATTTACCTGAAAAAGAATTGGAAACTGAACTAAGTACGATTGTTGAGCAGGCGGTTAACCGGGTTGGGGTTAACTTAAATACCGCAAGTTACCAGCTTCTGACGCATATTTCAGGGTTATCCGGAATGATTGCTAAAAATATCGTCAAATATCGGGATGAAAATGGGGCTTATACCGATCGAAAACAATTATTGAAGGTTAGTCGGTTAGGACCAAAAGCCTATGAACAAGCAGCGGGGTTTCTGCGGATTATTGACGGGAAAAATCCTTTGGATAATACCGATGTCCACCCCGAAAGTTATGCTTTGGCAAGTCAATTAATTACTGCCGCCCAAGTTCAACCGGAAGAATTGGGAACCGCCAAGGCTAATCAACGACTTAAAAAGTTAGATAAACAGCAATTTGTGACTGAAACTGCAGGTCTTCCAACGGTTACCGATGTGATTAATGACCTCATGAAACCGGGACGGGACCTTCGGGATACGATGCCGGCACCATTGTTACGCCAAGATGTTTTAAAGGTTGAAGATTTAAAACCAGGGATGGAGCTTCAAGGAACGGTTCGTAACGTGGTGGATTTTGGGGCTTTTATTGACATCGGGGTTAAGCATGATGGCCTAGTTCACGTTTCACGGATGACCAAGAAGTTTGTTAACGATCCCCGCCAAATTGTTGCTGTTGGGGATATTGTGACGGTTTGGGTTCAATCAATCGACTTGAAGCGGCAACGCATCCAATTGACGATGTTAGGACCACAAAATGACTAATGAAGAACTTCAACGTTTAGCTCAGCAGTGGTCCTTGTCAGCTTTTAGCAAGCCAATTAATCATCCGGTTATCTTTAATCGGCGTTTGCGAACAACTGGTGGTCGTTATCATTTACAAGATCATCACATTGATATTAATCCCTTGATGTACGAAGAATTTGATTTGGCAAACTTAAAGCGGGTTGTTCTCCATGAATTGTGCCATTACCATTTACATTTAGCGGGGATGGGCTATCGCCACCGAGATGCTGACTTTAAGCGTTTGTTGACAGCAGTGGGGGGATCGCGTTATGCGCCGGCAATCAGTCGGAGACGCGGTTTAAAGCCCCAACGGATCATTTACTATCAATGTCAACAATGTGGAGAAATAATTCAACGAAAACGCCGGTTTAACACGGTTCGTTATGTCTGTGCTAAATGCGGTGGTAAGTTTTTAATCAAAAAAATCGAAAAAGTTTGAAAAAGGGGTTGTCAAACAGGTATTTACTTGATATTATATTACCTGTTGACGCGGCAGTGGCGGAATTGGCAGACGCGCAAGATTAAGGATCTTGTGGTCGTTTTAGACCGTGGAGGTTCGAATCCTCTTTGCCGCACTACTAAAAGGGTAGGAAGAAGTATACTTCTTCCTACCCTTTTTCGGTATCTTTTAATATTGCTTAGAAAACTACATTCAAAACAGTGACCAAGTGAACATTACCTTCCTTCCAATCAGCACTATCCTACTTAGTTTTGCATGGGTTCGCGAACACCAAACAAGTTGGCTAGTTACGAGCTCCTCTTTTATGTTTTTTATCAAAAAAACTGGACAAATCATGAAAGTCAATCCTTAATATTAATTCTTGAAAGCGCTATACTAAATAAGTAAACGTTTAGTAAAAGCCAGCATTTAGTTTAAGGAGGTTTTCCGATGGAAGCAGAACTCAAATGGTTAGATGATCCATCCGTTTTCCGGGTTAATCAACTCCCAGCTCACAGTGATCACCAAGCCTATGCGACGGCGGAAGAAGTCTTAGATGGTAAGAGTAGTTTGGTTCAATCCTTGGATGGTCAATGGGATTTCATTTTTGCTGAAAATCCCCAAGTCCGGCCAGCTAATTTCTGGCAAAGTAATTTTGAAGGCTTTGTTGACCAGATTACGGTGCCAAGTGAAATTGAAATGAGCGACTACGCTCAAATTCATTACATTAATACTTGGTACCCATGGGAAGGAAAGATTTTCCGGCGGCCTGCTAGAGCGCTTGATCCTGATGACTTACAAGTTGGCTCTTTCAGTCAGGCGGCAGATAATTCCGTTGGCATTTATCGGAAAAAGTTTAATTTGGCACCTGGTTTAAAGGGGAAGCAAGTTCGCGTTCGGTTTGAAGGGGTTGAACGGGCCCTTTACCTTTGGGTGAATGGTCACTTTGTCGGCTACGCTGAAGATAGTTTTACTCCGAGCGAATTTGACTTGACTCCTTACTTACGGGATGAAGATAACATTATTGTAGCTGAAGTCTTTAAGCATTCTTCAGCATCATGGCTAGAAGACCAAGATATGTTTCGCTTTTCTGGTATTTTCCGGAGTGTTTCATTAATCGCTCAACCAAAGATTCACGTTGAAGACTTGCACTTGATGCCAGCGATTAATGATGATTTTGTCGGTGGTCGACTTGCAATGAAGTTGAAGCTCGAAACTAAAGAAGCTGGTTATTTGACGATTGATGTGGCTGATGCTGATCATCAGACCTTAATTCATGAACAATATGAAGTTAGTGACACCATGACGATTCGCCCAACTAATTTTGAACGGGTTCATCTGTGGGATATGGATGATCCATACCTCTATCATTTAACCATCAAGGTTTATAACCAAAGTGGAATGCTTTTGGAAGTTGTCCCATATGACTTTGGTTTCCGGCGAATTGAAATTAACCAGGGCCACGTAATTATGCTGAATAACCATCGTTTGATTATTAACGGGGTTAACCGTCATGAATGGGATGCCCACAGTGGGCGGACAATCACTTTGGCCGATATGAAGCAAGATATTGCTACTTTCAAGGCGAATAACATTAACGCTGTCCGGACTTGCCACTACCCAGATCGGTTGGAATGGTACCAACTTTGTGATCAAAATGGGATTTACATGATGGCGGAAAACAACCTCGAAAGTCATGGAACTTGGCAAAAGTCAGGAGCCGTTGAACCGTCATACAATGTACCGGGTTCTTTAAAGAGCTGGTTACCAGCAGTGCTTGACCGGGCACGGACTAACTTTGAAACCTTTAAGAACCATCCGGCCATTTTATTCTGGTCATTAGGAAACGAATCATACGCTGCTGACGATATTGCGGTGATGAATAAATTCTACAAGGACCATGACGATAGTCGGTTAACCCACTATGAAGGGGTTTGCCGTAACGAGGCCTACCGGGACCAAATTTCGGATGTTGAAAGCTGGATGTACTTACCGCCAAAGGGGGTGGAAAAGTATTTGAAGCATGCCGATAAGCCATTTCTTGAATGTGAATACATGCACTCGATGGGGAACTCCGTTGGCGGCATGGGCTCATACATTAAATTAATAAAGAAGTACCCACAATATGCCGGTGGATTCATTTGGGACTTCATTGACCAAGCTATTTTCGTTAAAGATCCAGTAACTGGTAAAGAAGTTCTTCACTATGGTGGAGATTTTGATGACCGTCATTCAGATTACGAATTCTCTGGGGATGGGATTATGTTTGCGGATCGGACACCAAAGCCAGCAATGCAGGAGGTTAAGTACTATTATGGATTACCAAAATAAGCTCCACGTAATTTACGGTGATGGCACCCTAGGATTACAAGGCGAAACCTTTGCTTACTTGTTTTCTTACGAACGAGGGGGCCTAGAATCATTAAAGGTTGCCGGAAAAGAATGGTTGTATCGGGAACCCAAGCCAACCTTCTGGCGGGCTACAACTGATAACGACCGCGGGAATGGTTTTAACATTAAAACAGCTCAATGGTTAGCCGCTGACTATGCTTTACCATGTATCAAGATTACCTTAAAGGTTGATGATCACAAGTTTAAACATTTACCAATTGCACCAGCCACCAACCGATTCAGTAATGCGGAATATGCAAAGCAAGTTAAGATTAGTTACACCTACCAAACCTTAACGGTGCCAGCAACTACGGTTAAAGTTAGCTACAAGGTGAAGGCTGACGGAACGATTAAAGTCGTTGCTAAGTACCACGGTCAAACAGGGCTTCCACAACTACCGGTCTTTGGGATGCGGTTCGTTATGCCAACGCAAGCTACTAAGTTTGAATATGAGGGTCTCTCTGGCGAAACTTATCCTGACCGGATGGCTGGGGGTGAACCAGGGACTTATGAAGTTAACGGCCTGCCAGTAACTAAGTACTTGGTTCCACAAGAAAACGGGATGCATATGGCAACGAAGTGGGTTAAGCTTACCCGGACGACGACCCAAAACAATGCCGACCCAGATAAGGAAACTTTTAGCTTGCTATTCAAGGCTAATAAGCATGACTTTGCCTTTAGTGCCTTACCGTATACTAGTGAAGAACTTGAAAACGCAACTCACCATGAAGAGTTACCACTAGCTCGGCGGACAGTTCTTGTGATCGCCGGAGCAGTTCGGGGTGTCGGTGGAATTGATAGTTGGGGCGCTGATGTTGAACCAGCTTACCACATTTCTGCCGAAGAAGATCACGAAGTACGATTTGAAATTAAGTTACCAGAAGCATAAGAAGAGAAGGAAAGATCAATGAAGCAAGAACCATTATTTTTAAAACCTGTTTTCCATGAAAAAATTTGGGGTGGTCGGAATTTGGAAACTGATTTTGGTTATGACATTCCTGATGGTAAGATTGGTGAATGTTGGGCAATTTCGGGGCATCCCCACGGTGTAAGTGTGGTTACTAACGGCGAATTTGCCGGGCAAAATCTTGCTGATCTTTTCCGCAATCAGCCGGCTTTGTTTGGGCACCCAACTGGTGACCGTTTCCCATTGCTAACCAAAATTCTTGATGCCAATGGTAAGCTTTCAGTTCAAGTTCACCCGGCTGATGATTATGCGATGACCCATGAAAATGAATTAGGAAAGACCGAATGTTGGTATGTCTTGAAGGCAAAGCCAGGTGCTTACCTAGTTTATGGTCACAAGGCCAAAACCAAGGAAGAACTGGATAAGCTAATTGATGAAGCAAAGTGGGGACAACTTCTCGGTAAGTTAACGGTTAAGACCGGTGACTTTGTTTATGTCCCAAGTGGCACGATCCACGCCTTAACTGAAGGAATTGAGGTTTTGGAAACCCAACAAAGTTCCGATGTTACCTACCGGTTGTATGACTATGACCGGACAGATGACCAAGGAAATAAGCGAGAACTTCATTTAGGGCCAGCCAAGGATGTAATTACGGTACCATTTAAGTTACCTAAATTACACCAAACGACGGAGCAAGTGGTTGATTCAACGATTACCACCTTGGTAACCGCTCCCGATTCACCATACTTTACGGTCAAGAAGTTAACGGTCTTTGGGGATTTACCGCAAAGTCGGGATGAAGCACCATTTACCTTGTGCTCGGTTGTTGCAGGGGATGGGCAAATTACCGTTGGGGGTCAGACTTATGATTTGAAGCGGGGGACCCACTTTATCTTGCCAAATGACATTCAGGATTGGACCTGGCATGGCAAGATGGTTGTGATTACGTCTTACCCAAATGAAGGAAAATATTAGGGTAGGAAGAAAGTTTCCCTGTCCGCAGTTTCTGTGTAACATTTAGAGGTATGTTAGAGGCCATGAAGAAATGTGTGTATTTCTTCATGGCCGCTTCCGTTATCTCACAAAATGATTTAGGAGCTTTCTCAACCCCACTTTTCCTAATTTTCTTCTCATTTATTCTAGTCAATTTTTTAAAACCATCCTAAAATAAGGAGGTATTACATAAAAAGAGAGGGAAAAGGATGTTAACAGTATTTTTAGCGGCGCTTTCGGGAGTTAGCGTCATTTTGATCATGGTCTTAGTTGGCTTTATAGCAAATGAACATCATTGGTTTAATCTGGCTTCGCCAAAAATTATTTCTCGCTTAGTCACCCAAGTTGCCTTACCAGCTTATATGATTTCGACAATTACCAAGCAGTTTTCGGCAAATGAGTTACACGTTTTGTTGCCGGATTTGCGATATCCAATAATTTCGATGGTGATTTTATTTGCTTTGTCTTTAGCGATTGCCCGGGCTTTGGCGATTCGGCGGAGTCATTTAGGCCTTTTTTCGTCAATGTTTTTTAATTCCAATACCGTTTTTATTGGCTTACCAATTAACTTGGCTTTATTTGGAACCCCCTCAATCCCTTATGTTCTGGTGTACTACATGGCCAACACCACCTTTTTTTGGACTTTAGGGGTCTGGCTAATTCAAAAGGACGGGACCGGAACTGCGAAGGTTAACCTTAAACAAGCGCTAGGAAAGTTATTTTCCCCACCACTGCTTGGCTTTATTGTGGCTGTGATTTTGGTGGTTTTGCATATTCACCTGCCTAAATTTATTTTACAAACCTGTGGCTACCTCGGGGGGTTAACCATTCCACTATCCATGATCTTTATTGGCATCGCAATCTCCAATGCAGGCTTAAGTCGGATTCGGTTTAACCGGGATGCCTGGGGAATTTTGTTAGGTCGTTTTCTAATGGCTCCCGCTTTAATGGCCTTGTTAGTTTTGCCAAGTAGTATGCCAACCTTGATGAAACAAGTCTTTATTATTCAAGCAGCAATGCCCGTGATGACTAATGCACCAGTCGTCTCGAAGCTCTATCATGCCGATTCAGAATATGCAGCGGTAATGGTAACGGAAACAACGGTCCTTTCAATTATCGTCATTCCAATTTTAATGGTCCTGGTTAAGACGGTCGTTAACTAATTATTTACTAAAATCACGACGGAATTAATATTCTAAATTAATTGATCGTGATAAGATAAGAAAAGTGAGAGAGAAGGTGAACAATGTCAATTTTAGTTGTCGTTCGCCATGGTCAAAGCCAGGCGAATTTGGATAATATCTTTACTGGGTGGACGGATTCACCGCTAACGTCAAAAGGGGTAGCTCAGGCGAAGCAAGTCGGGCGAATTCTTGCTAAACGGGGTTACCAATATACAGCCGTTCATACTTCGTATATGCAACGGGCGATTATTACGGCGAACTTAATTTTAGCTGCCCAAGACCAACTTTATTTACTGATCCGCAAAACTTGGCGGTTAAATGAACGGCATTACGGGGCCCTTAGTGGTCAACACAAGGATAAGGTCAAAGCTAGGGTTGGTGAAAAGCAGTTTAAAGCTTGGCGCCGGGGCTACCTTGCAGTACCTCCGCGCTTAAGCCAGCCTCAACATGACCGTCGCTATGATCGCTTAGGAGTTCAGATTCCCTTAGCTGAAAGCTTAGCGATGACCCAAAAAAGGTTACTTCCGTACTGGGAAGATGCGATTGCGCCCCGGTTGTTAAACGGTGAAAATCAATTGGTGGTGGCGCACGGTAGTTCACTGCGGGCCTTGATTAAATATCTCGAGGGCATTCCGGATGACCAAATTAATCAAGTCGAAGTTCCGAATGCTGAGCCAATCATTTATCGGTTCGATAAAAAGTTAAGGATTGTCCAAAAAGAAATCATTACCAGTTAGAAAAAGAGGTCACCAAATGGAAATCAAAGAAATTACCGCTAATCCAGATCTAACGGGCCAAGTCCGGTTAATCGAAAATGTTACTTATGCAGCTGTTGATGGTGAAGCTCTAAAGCTGTCTCTCCTGGTTCCATGGTTACAACGGTACCGGGTTAATGAACTTAAACGGCGACCATTATTAGTTTTTGTCCAGGGAAGCTCGTGGCAACGGCCAACCTTAGGTGAAGAAATTCCACAATTAGTTCGCTATGTTCACCAAGGAATGGTAGTGGCAACGGTTCAACACCGAAACTCGCTTGAGGGCCATCCCTTCCCAGCTTTTTTAGCAGATGTCAAGACCGCAATTCGTTTTTTGCGGGTCCACGCGGCTGAATATGCAATTGATCCAGAGCAGGTGGTTCTTTGGGGAACTTCATCTGGCGGAAATGCTGCCCTTCTAGCTGGCTTGACAGGCGATGATAAGCGCTACCGGACGGCGGCATATCCCGAAGAATCAGATGCCGTCAATGCGGTGATTGCTTGCTTTGCTCCGACTGATGTTGAAGATGTCTTTAACTATACTAGCCAGGTTCCGGGATCTGATCTATTGCAGTACTGCCTCTTTGGCAAGGATCAAAAGCAGTGGGCGGAGCTGAAAAGGGAAATGAGTCCGCTTTATCAAATTAAGGCGGGGCAGGCTTATCCACCATTTTTACTTTTCCATGGGGATGCTGATCGAGTAGTGCCATATCATCAAATGGAAGATATGGCGCATGCCTTAGCGGACGCTGGTGTTGATGTCACGGCAGTCCGGGTAAAAGGCGCTGGCCACGAAACTAACTTTTGGAGCCCGGCCGTTTATGATCTGGCATCGGACTTTATTCAAGGGCAAGTTCACCCTTCAAAAACCGAAAAATAAATTTTACGAAAGGAAATTGACCAAATGGCAAAACGTTTATTAGCATCATTTGTACCTAAACATTATGATTTGTTCATCGATATTAATCGAGAAGCAAAGACCATTACTGGGAAAACTACGATTACCGGAGAGGCTAAAGCTACTGCAATCGCAGTTAACCAAAAGTTTCTCCAAGTTAGCCAAGTACTAGTTGATGGGCAACCAGTTGCTTTTGAATTAAATCAAGCAAAAGAAACGATTGAAATTAAATTAACCAAGCAAGGGCCAGTTACGTTAACAATTGCCTACCAAGCCCCCCTAACGGACACGATGATGGGAATTTATCCTTCATACTACGAAGTTAATGGGGAACGAAAGCAATTGATTGGGACCCAATTTGAAACGACCTTTGCCCGCCAAGCCTTTCCTTGTGTAGACGAACCAGCAGCGAAGGCAACCTTTTCTTTAGCGATTAAGTTTGATGAACACCCAGGTGAAACGATTATTGCTAACATGCCAGAGGATCATGTGACTGATGGGGTGCACTACTTCCAAGAAACGGTTAAGATGTCAACCTACTTAGTTGCCTTTGCCTTTGGTGAAATGCAAAAGAAATTAACCACTACTAAGAGTGGAGTCCAAGTTGGGGTCTTTGCTACCAAGGCTCATCAAGCAAAAGAACTTGACTTTGCTCTTGATATTGCGAAGCGGGCAATTGAATTCTATGAGGACTTTTACCAAACTAAGTATCCATTGCCTCATTCTTGGCAACTTGCCTTACCAGACTTCTCTGCAGGAGCGATGGAAAATTGGGGCTTAGTAACGTATCGGGAAGCATATTTACTATTGGATCCTGATAACACCGCCCTTGATACTAAACGGGTTGTTGCAACCGTAATTACTCATGAATTGGCCCACCAATGGTTTGGGGACCTAGTTACGATGAATTGGTGGGATGACCTCTGGTTAAATGAGTCCTTTGCAAATATGATGGAATACCTTTCGGTGGATGCTTTGCAACCTGATTGGCATATTTGGGAACTCTTCCAAACTTCCGAAGCCCCAATGGCCTTGCAACGGGATGCGACCGATGGGGTTCAATCTGTCCACGTAGATGTCGAAGATCCCCGGGAAATTGATGCCATCTTCGACGGCGCAATTGTTTATGCTAAAGGGAGTCGGCTTTTAGTAATGGTTCGGTCCTTAATTGGGGATGATGCTTTACGGGCCGGACTTAAGAACTACTTTGCTGCGCATCAATATGGTAATGCCAAGGGGGATGACTTATGGCAAGCCCTCGGTGAAGCCTCGGGGATGGATATTGGGGCGATCATGAAGGCTTGGTTGAATCAACCTGGTTATCCAGTAGTAGAAGCCGAAGTCGTTGACGGCCACCTCAAGTTGCACCAAAAGCAATTCTTTATCGGGGATGGCCAGGATCAAAATCGCTTGTGGCCAATTCCACTGAATGCTAACTTTGATGCTCCTAAGTTAATGAAAACCGCTGACCTTGACCTTGGCGATTACCAAGCCTTGCGCCAAGCTGCCGGAAAGCCATTGCGGTTGAATGACGGGAACAATTCCCACCTAATTGTTAAGTATACTCCTGAACTGTTAAATGATATTTTGAATCATTTAGCTGACTTAGATCACATTACCCAATTACAACTTTTGCAAGACCTGCGTCTCTTAGCAGAAGCTCGCCAAATTAGTTACGCTGATCTAGTTGGCTTACTTGGAAAGTTTAAGACTAGCCAATCAGCAATTGTTAACGATGCCCTTTATCGGATTGCTGGTGAATTACGGGATTTCGTAATCCCGAAGACACCAAGTGAAGCTAATTTAAAGCGATACTTTGCGAAGTTAAGTGCTGATCAAGCCAAGCATCTTGGTTGGGAAAAACAAGCTAGTGATGATATTGATGCTGAATTAATGCGGCCAACGATTTTATCTGCAGCTCTCTACGCAGAAGATTCGGTTGTAATTTCCGCCGCTCATGCCTTGTTTAAACAACATTCAGCGGCCGAATTACCAGCTGACGTCCGGGCCCTTATTCTGCAAAACGAAGTTGTTAACTATGGTTCTGCTGAACTCTTTGACCAATTATTAGCCGACTACCGGCAAACTAGTGATCCTAGTTACAAGCAAGACCTTTGCTTCGCTTTGACCAAGACCAAAGATACCAACTTGATTAGTAAACTGATTGACCGCTTTGAAGACTCCACAACTATTAAGCCACAAGACTTACGGGCTTGGTACCGGGGCTTGCTTGCTAATCCGGCTGGTCAACAAGCGGCCTGGGATTGGTTTCGGGACGAATGGAGTTGGTTAGACGCTACTGTCGGTGGTGACATGGAATTTGCCACCTTCATTACGGTCACTTCGGCTGTTTTCCACACACCAGAACGCTTGGCAGAATTTAAGGACTTCTTTGAACCAAAGGTGAATACCCCAGGATTAACTCGGGAGATTCAAATGGATGTGAAAGTCGTTGAAACCAAGACAGCCTTGGTTCAAGCTGAAGCCCAAGCGGTAAATGAAGCAGTTGCAAAAGTAGAATAATATTAAACAGGCTGGGAAGAAAGATAAACTTCTTTCCAGTCTCTTTCGTATCTCCGGATATTACACAGAAACTTAGGTCGAAAACCACGGTCTTAGAGGGTAAGTTCGAACGAAAGGCAAATTCTATGAATTAATCGTCGTCCTCCGTATCCCAACTAAACCGTCGAGCAAGTTTTCTTCCTACCTTATTTTTCGAAAGGAGAGATTTAAATGGGTTTATTAAAGCAAATGCAAAGTCACGTTTCGGTTCGCAATTTTGAAACTACGTCTTTGAGTGACGATGTAAAAACGAAACTATTACAAGCTGCCCAATCTGGCTCTTCGTCAAATTTCGTGCAAGCTTTTACCATTCTAGAAGTTAAGAATCAAGCAGTCCGGGATGAAATTGCGGAAATTTCGCAAAGCGCTTCTTATGTGAAGAAGAGTGGGGGCTTCTTTATTTTCGTTGCTGACCTTAACCGTCAAGCCCAAATTTTGAAGGCAAATCACCAGAGTTTAGCTCCGTTGAAAAATTTAGAATCCTTCTTGGTTGCCACTGTTGATACGACAATTGCAGCTCAAAATATGGCCTTAATGGCTGAATCAATGGGGTTAGGGATTTGTTACATCGGTGGGATCCGGAACAACTTGGCCCGGGTAGCTGAACTCCTTCATTTACCACCATTAACGGTGCCACTTTTTGAAATGACGATTGGGGTACCAGTAGTCAAAAATGAGGTTAAACCGCGGTTACCACTCAATCAATTTACTGCCGTTGACCAATATCCAGAAAATGGTTTTACCAAGCTTGAAAATTATGACCAAGTGGTACGCCAGTATTATTTACATCGTTCAAGCCACCAAAAAGATACCACTTGGACCCAAACTCAAGTAGCTTTCTTTGCTGAACTACGCCGGCCAGAAGTGGCTCAGTTTGTTAAAAAGCAAGGGTTTGAATTTGAAAATTAAAAATGGAGAAAGTTCCAGATATTAGCCAGGGAACGTGGTGGAGCTGATTTTGAGCCTCTGTGCCGATCTTACTTATCATCACAGAATTTTCGGTTAAGCTAACATCAATTCAACACTTCTGGCACGGCTGGTTAATTACGTTGATTATAGTAAATAGACCACTAATAAAGGTTAAGTAGCCAAATTATCGTTAGCAACTTGTCTGCTTACGATAAGACCAAGCTTTGAAATTGACATTCTGAACTTTAGTGAAGAATGATAATTCAAAGTTGTATCGGCTACGTTCTAACCTTTAAATTAGTGGTCTTTGTAGTCTGTTTTAGTTTCACTTTATTTTATTTAGAGATAGGTAATTTAACGATCAACCAACTTAATATTAACCCAGTTAACGTAAATGGCAACCAGGCAAAACCAATTGGATAAAGGGGCAGGTAGTGGTTCGCAAAGTTAATTAATTCTTGCGCCCCACCAGTTTGGGAAAGAACTGGTGGCAAAGCCTTTACAAGATCAAAGTAAGCTGGAATTAAGGTTAAGCAAATCGTCAAGCGGTATAAGAGGACTTGTCGCTTAAAGAGTGGCGAAAGGATTCCGAGTAAAATTAAAGCAATCATTAGCGGATATAGGAAAACTAAGATTGGTAATGACCATTTAATAATTGAATCTAGTCCTAAGTTAGCAATTAAAAATGAAATACCACACGAAAGCCGGAGAAAGTTCTTGTAAGAAACTTTTGGAAATAACCGGTGAAAATCTTGGGAAAAAGCGGAAACCAATCCCATTCCGGTTGTGATACAAGCGAGGATCGTTAGTAAGGCCAATAAGATATCTCCAGCGGTTCCAAGATAAAAATGGGCAACTTGGGCAAGCGTTGTCCCACCATTGGCTGCTAAACTAAAGTGATGACGACTGGTTGCCCCTAGCCAAATGAGGCCGACATAAATTAGAGCGATTCCGCTCATTCCAATCAAACCACTTCGAATAGTAGCAAAGGCTTCGGTTTTTCGTTCTTTAATTCCCATTTCTCGCAGGGCCGTAATAATTGCCACTCCGAAAATTGAGGCCCCAAGGCCATCCATGGTGTTATATCCTTCTAGAAAACCATTTGGAAAGGCTTGGCTTTTATAGGCAGAAGTAACGGAAGCAGTTTTAGCCGCTCCCATTGGGTGAATAAAGGCCAAAATAAAGATAATTGCTAGGAGAATTAAAAAAAGTGGATTTAGATATTTACCAATTAAATCCGTAATCTTACTTTCATTAACCATTGCTAAGTAACTTAAACCAAAGAAAAGGGCGGTATAAATAAAAAGCACCAAGCTTTGACTGTGAGTTGGAATATGAGGGGCAATCCCGACTGCATACGAAACGGTAGCTGTTCGTGGCGTCGCAAATAGGGGGCCAATGGTAACTTGAACAACAATTAGAAAGATTAAGGCCGGCCATTTACCAAGAGGTTTGGCTAATCCATCAATCCCGGTTGAGCGGGTTAAAGCTAAAGCCAGTAAGGCTAAAAGTGGCAAGAGCCCCCCGAAAGTAAAAAGCCACCAGCTGCTGGGAGCCAATGATGACCAGCTAGTTGGCCGAGGTGGACGGGGAAGATTAAGTTACCAGCCCCAAAAAGCATCCCAAAGAAGAGAGAGCCGAGGATCAAATAATCCTTTACGCGTAGTTTTGTCACGTTAATCTAATTCCTTTCAATTAAAAGTTTGATTTCACACAAGTGGACATTATACCATACTATTTTCCCTTGCTAGCGCTAGCCCAAAATGGATTAGGAGAAGTAGAAGTTGCCTTGCTAAGTCAATCTACCGTGGACCAACCAATTTGGACAAAAACTAGACCAATATTTTTTTAGCTAAAAGTAAAAAAGTTTAGCGAATTAATTACACATTGTTTGTATCCGTTTCCATTATCTTTAAAACGGGCTAGTTTAGAATGATAATGATAATCATTTCACAAGTAAACGTTTAACAATTATTAAAACCCAATAAAATAAGCTAAAAACTTTGTTGACTTTTTCACATTATTCCCGTAAACTTATAACCGTAAACAAGATACAAATAATTTAAGAGTTCAAGGAGGACTGTTTAGAATGACTAAGCAGAATGAAGCTCAAACCCCTGAAGTTGATAAGCAGGCTCGCGCAGAAGCGATGGTTGATAAGCTTGTTAAAAAAGCTCATGAAGCCCTCGATATCATGCAAAGCTTTGACCAAGAAAAGGTTGACTACATTACGCACCAAATGGTTGAAGCTGGTCAAGACAAGCACATGGAATTAGCGATTGAAGCGGTTAAGGAAACTGGCCGGGGAGTCGTTGAAGACAAGGCGATTAAGAACATGTTTGCCACTGAAGAAATCTGGCACAACATTCGTAAAGACCACACCGTTGGCGTTATCAAGGATGACAAAGCTGATGAATTAATCACGGTCGCTGAACCACTCGGGGTTTTGGCCGGGATTACTCCAGTTACTAACCCAACGTCAACCACTTTGTTCAAGGCAATCATTGCCATGAAGACGCGGAACCCAATTATCTTCTCTTTCCACCCCCAAGCTTTGGAATGTTCTCGGCACGCTGCTAAGATTGTTCGGGACGCTGCCATTGCCGCTGGTGCGCCAGAAGGTGCTATCCAATGGATTGATGAACCAAGTCGAGAAACCAGTACTGCTTTGATTAATAACCCTGGGATTGCTTGCACCCTTGCTACTGGTGGTCCAGGAATGGTTAAAGCTGCTTACTCCACTGGTAAGCCAGCCTTAGGGGTTGGACCTGGTAACGGCCCAGTCTACATTGAAAAGAGTGCTAACATCGCTCGGGCAATTAATGATATTGTTCTTTCTAAGACTTTCGATAACGGGATGATCTGCGCGACCGAAAACAGTGCCGTTATCGACAAGGACATTTACGAAGAAGTTAAGGCCGGCTTGGAAGCTAACCGCGTATACTTCGTACCAAAGAAGGAACACGCTAAGTTACGGAAGACGATGTTTAACGAAAAGACTGGTGGGGTTAACGGTCCAATTGCTGGTATGTCTGCCATGAAGATTGCTGAAATGGCCGGTATCAAAGTTCCAGAAGACACCCAAGTCTTAGCAGCTGAAGTTAACGAAATTGGTCCAAAGGAACTTCTTTCTGGTGAAAAGTTAAGCCCAGTGCTTTCAATTTACAAGGCTGAAAGTAAGGAAGACGCTTTTGCTAAGTGTAGTGCTCTCCTTAACTACGGTGGATTAGGACACACAGCTGCCATCCAAACTTCTGATATGGACCTTGCTCGTGAATATGGGGTTGAAATGAAGGCTTCCCGGGTTATCGTAAACTCACCATCTGGTCTTGGTGGGATTGGGAATATCTACAACCGGATGACGCCATCCTTAACCTTAGGGACTGGTTCATGGGGTGAAAACTCGATTTCTCACAACGTTACTGACTACGACTTGCTCAACATTAAGACAATTGCCAAGAGGCGGAATAACATGCAATGGATTAAATTACCACGGATCTACTTCGAACGGGACTCTGTTCGTTACCTCAAGGATATGCCAAACATCAATCGGGTCTTCATCGTTACTGGACCTTCAATTTACGCTCATGGTTACGTTGACGTAGTTGTTGACCAATTGAAGTTACGGCAAAATGATGTGCAATACTTAGTCTTCTCTGATGTTGAAGCCGACCCAAGTACAAACACGGTTCAAAAAGGGGTCGCTTTGATGAAGTCCTTCAAGCCTGACACGATCATTGCCCTCGGTGGTGGTTCACCATTGGATGCTGCTAAGGGGATGTGGATGTTCTACGAAGACGAAAATGCTTCCTTCTTCGGGGCAAAGCAAAAGTTCTTAAACATCCGGAAGCGGGCTTACCGCTTCGATAAGCCAAAGAAGGCTCAGATGGTTGCAATTCCAACGACTTCTGGGACTGGTTCTGAAGTAACGCCATTCGCGGTTATCACGGACTCTGAAACGCATGTTAAGTACCCATTAGCTGACTACGCTTTGACACCTGATGTTGCCATCGTCGACCCACAATTTGTTGATACGGTACCAAAGGGTAATATCGCTGCTTCTGGATTGGACGTTCTTTGCCACGCCATCGAATCTTACGTATCCTCAATGTCTTCTGATTACACCCGTCCATTGTCCTTACAAGCAATTAAGTTAGTCTTTGACAACTTGACAGCTTCCTACAATGGGGATGAAGAAGCTCGGGCTGAAATGCACAACGCTTCAACCTTAGCCGGGATGGCCTTCGGGAATGCCTTCCTTGGGATTAACCACTCAATTGCTCACAAGCTTGGTGGGGAATTTGGGTTGACCCACGGGATCTGTATTGCCATCACGATGCCACACGTTATCAAGTTCAACGCAACCTTGCCAAAGAAGTTCAGTACTTGGCCAAAGTATGAAGCCTTCCGGGCTGCTGATGACTACGCAACAATTGCGCGGACGATTGGTTTGACTGGTGACTCCAACGAAGAATTGATCAACAAGCTTTGCGACAAGGTTAAGGAATTAGCCCACTCAGTTGGTGTTACTCTTAGCTTAAAGGCATGGGGTGTTGATAAGGCTCACTTCGACAAGGTGGTTGACAAGTTAGCTACCTTGGCTTACGAAGATCAATGTACGACGGCTAACCCACAAGAACCATTAATCAGCGACCTTAAGAAGATTATGATTGCTGAATACGATGGTAAAGGGGTCGAAACTAACTAATTAACACTACGCTCTAACAGTCCTCATATAAATCATTAGCGCACAAAAAAAGACGAAGTTGAGAGAATTTTCTCGACTTCGTCTTTTTGGGTACCAGCGCTTTGATGGCACTAGTTGGCGCCTTGCTAGGATGTTTCATAAGGTTCATACCGCTAGTGCGTTTAATTTTAATCGTAAGAACTATGCTGGGTGTTACCAGACTAATTGTCAGTATCCGGGACAGAAAGTAGCTAGTCTCACTAACGGAACGGTTAAGTTTATCGATAATAAACACATCAAGGTGCCTAAATAAATTGGGTATCTTGCGAGTTAAAGGTTCTTACAGTCGCTTCTTAGGCCGCATTGATGAAACAAGAATCGTATCAAAAAAGATGCGGTGGATCGTTTCTAATTGTAATGCAACTAGCATCAAATGCGGCTTTTGTTTAGAAGAGCGAACATTCCTGGAAATGTTGACTTATAAAGCTGATTTATACGGGAAAACGTTCATCACCGTTAATCCGACCAATACCACCCCAATTTGCCATGATTGCAGTTTCGTAATGGGGACTAAAGGCACCGATAAGCTTACTCTCGCTGATCGTGAATGTAATTGTCCTCATTGTGGAGTGCATAATCCGTGATCACAATGCTACTCAAAATGTCCTTGATAAAGGAACCATAAAATCAAAATAGCATAATTAGCTCGCCCAATGGTAACTTGGGGACGTAAAAGGTGTAGTTATTAGGTGATCGTTACTTGATTACAACTGCGGTTGGCCAAGCAAGTCCATTGGTAGAAGTGCTGACCGTATGGTGTATCTACGCAAATTGTGGTTCAGACACTCAAATAGAAGGGTGCTTACTCACAAGTCAGCTACTTTAGTGGCTGGTGGTTGACTGTAGAAACTTAAATTGGTGATGATCTTCAAAGAGCTTAGCAATTTGTAGTAATTGGCTTTCTTGTCCTTTACTAGCTACAAACTGAATTCCGATTGGTAAGCCGGTTTCAGCAACATGGGTTGGAAGGCTAATGGCTGGTTCCCCGGTTAAGTTAGCTTGCTGGGTAAATGGTGACTGAGTTAAAGCCGCTAACCATTGATCCCAGATAAATTGTTGCTGTTCCTTGGGACTTAATTCAGTAATGTGGAGCATAGTATCAATTTCAGTTGGGGTGTTCAATGGTTCATCAATCTTCGGCGCCGTCATTGCCGTAGTTGGGGTTAGGAGTAGATCGTATTTTTCATGGAACTTAGCCATTTGTTCACCAGCGTAATCCCAAGTGCTTAATGCTTGGCTATATTGACTAGCGGTAACGTGGGTCCCTGTTTGGTAGAGCGCCCAAGTTAATGGTTCCATGTCGTTACTTGTAACATGCCGGCCTAAGCCGGCTTCAATTTGATCAAACATGGCGGCTGTTTCGCCTTCGTTCATCAAGTAGTAAGTATCCATTAGTCGTTTACCATCAGTAGGCCAGGCAACCTTTTCAGTCTTGATCCCTTGGCTTTCTAAGAAGACAACCGCTTCTTTAACCGCTGCGACAGCTTCGGGGTCAACGGGTGTCCCCACTGGGGAAACGGTGGTGTAACCAACCGTCAAGTTTAGTTTGGCGGTTAACTGGTTAACAAATCCTTCTTTATTCAGCGGAACTTGGAAGACGGCAGCCGGTTGGAGAGCTTGTAAACAATCCAATAATTGGGCCGTATCGGTAACTGACCGGGTGATCGCAAAGTTGCCAGCAGCTCCTTGCCAAGACCGCCAGTCAACTGGTCCTGTGACGATCCGTCCCCGAGTTGGCTTTAGGCCAATTGTTCCCGTCCAAGATGCTGGGATCCGGATTGAGCCTCCACCATCACTGGCAGCGGCAAGGGGGATAATCCCAGCTGCAACCGCTGCTCCAGCCCCACCAGACGAACCGCCGGGGTAGTAATCAAGGTTCCACGGATTGTGGGCGTCCCCATACACTTTTGAATCGGTAATGTTCTTAAAGCCAAATTCGGGGTAGTTGGTTTGACCAATGATAATAAAGCCGGCTGCTTCAAGGGCTTTCGTAAAGTTACTAGATCTCTTGGCAACATTATCAGCAAAAAGTCGATTCCCATTAGTTGATGGCAGGCCAGCCTTTGTTTGACCAAGCCCTTTTAATAAGAGGGGAATCCCGAGGAAGGGTTGACCGTGGTCTTGTAATTGCGAAGCCTCTTTTTTGGCGGCTTCTCGCCGTTCACTTATTACCGCATTTAATTGCGGATTTTGCTTATCAATCATCGCGAAGGTAGCATCGATTAATTCACTGCTTGAAATCGCTTTTGATCTAATCATTTGAGCCAGTTTGGTGGCTGGTTGTAACATTAAACTTTCAGACATCAGCAACCTCCTATGTTTCACGGGAAACAAAAGCTGTTTTTATGATAACACTTTTAACTTGTAAGCGTTTAACAATCGTGGTTAAATTAAAGACGAATTATCACTAATTTGTTAATTTTGTAAAGAGAAGGGATCAAAAATGGGGGATTTGTTAAATCAATTATCAATACCAGGCTTCTTTGATGCTAAGCTGGCCTTTGATTCAATTCCAACGATCTTAGGTGGCTTGCCAATGTCGTTATTTTTATTAGTGGTCTGTTTTAGCTTTGCAAACATTCTCGGTTTCGTTTTGATGTTGATGCGGATTAGTCGAATTAAGCTTTTACAATGGCCCGCCCGGTTTTATATATCCTTTTTCCGGGGAGTGCCAATGCTAGTGGTTCTGTTTTTAACCTATTTTGGATTAAATCTAGATGCCCTACCGGCAGCGATTATTTCCTTAACGATTGTACCGGCGGCCTTTGTGGCGGAATACTATCGGTCGGCATTCCTTGCGATTGATCAAGGACAGATGGATGCAGGCCTTTCCCTTGGTTTTTCATATCTCAGCGTGGTTTATCATATTCTCCTTCCTCAAGCATTTCGAATTGCAATTCCATCATTGGGAAATGTTTTACTGGACTTATTTAAGGGGACATCTCTAGTTGCCATGATCACGGTTTCGGAAATGTTTATGCAGGCTAAAATTGTGGCGGGGGCTAATCAAGATTACATGACTATTTATATTGTTATTGCGGTCATTTACTGGTTAGTTTGTTGTTTAATGTCATTTGGACAAGATTTGTTAGAGCGCCATTTAAGGCATAATTTAGCGTGATCTTTCGCGTTGATAACGCTTGCATTTTTTGTCAATTAAGTTATGCTTTAATTAACAAATTTAGGAGGCATTATTCATTATGTTTTTCAAATCTCAACGGTTTAAAGCAATCGCCTTAGTTGCAATGTTCTTATTAGTTGTCGGTGGGTTAGCTGCTTGTGGTAATCAAAGGAGCGCAAGCAACAAGAAAACTTTGACGGTCGCTACTTCTGGGACCCTTTATCCAACTTCTTATCATGACTCAAAGACAAAGAAGTTAACGGGGTATGATATTGAAGTTGTTCGGGCTGTGGCTAAGGACCTTGGAATGAAGGTTAAGTTCAAGGAATACAACGTTGATGGTCAATTAGCCGCTGTTAAGTCTGGCAAGGCTGATTTGGCAGTTAATGACTATGCAATTTCTCCAGCTCGGAAGAAGCAATTCTTGATGACGACGCCATTTAAGCACTCCTTTAACAGTATTGTGGTTCGGGCTA
This sequence comes from Candidatus Limosilactobacillus faecipullorum, assembly GCA_019118465.1. Taxonomy (GTDB): domain Bacteria; phylum Bacillota; class Bacilli; order Lactobacillales; family Lactobacillaceae; genus Limosilactobacillus; species Limosilactobacillus faecipullorum. The sequence goes on from DWYX01000043.1 coordinate 30,763, forward strand.
GTGATAACTCTGGAATTAACTCTTGGGCTGATATTAAGGGTAAGAAGGCTGCCGGGGAAGCCGGAACTGGTTACCAACGGTTAGCTCAACAACTTGGTGCGCAATTAGTTAATTACGATAATGTCTCTAACGACGTCTACCTTAAGGATGTTAAGAACGGGAAGACCGACTTAATCATGAATGACTACTACTTGCAAAAGTTAGCCTTAAAGGCGATGCCAAACAGTGGGTTAAAGATTTTGCCTAACATGTACTTCACAACGGACCAAGATGGTGCCGGGGAAGGGATGTTGATTAACAAGAATGACAAGGACTTACAAAAGAAGATCAACAAGTCTTTAAGAAAGTTAATCAAGAACGGCACGATTAAGAAGATCGCCATGAAGTACTACGGCGCCGATGTGACTCAAAAACCAAATGTCCATATTTCCAAGCACTTCACGATTTCTGATAAGTATACTGGTCGGAATTAAAAGCGAAAACACTCAATCAACTTGAGCTAAAAGTGATTGAGTGTTTTTTCTAAATATTAAGCTATTCAAATCACTAACATACGTCAATTGCTAGTTTGTAACATTCCAAATTTTGCTAGATTATTCGTCATGACAAGTGCCTCGATCTGTGCTTGCAATCCCACCAAACTACGAGCATAAGTCTGTTCGCTTCCCAAGAGTTTCAATT
>DWYX01000044.1 GCA_019118465.1 Candidatus Limosilactobacillus faecipullorum
TTGAAAATCATGGCGATCATAACTAGACTTAAAGTAGCTTAACAAGGCAAAGACTCCTTTTTTAGTCTACTTTGAGTCTAACCTTGTTAGGCTTTTTTTGTTAAATGTTACGAACTAGCAAATCGCGTTACGGACTTCAGACGTTATGCCAGAAGCTTTTGATGAGTTTTATCGGGCCACGGGAGATCATCGGTGGTTAGTAACTAAGCAAGTGATGTTAAAGCGTTTAAACCAATTAAGTCACCAAAACAAGACTGGATTAGTCCCGGACTTCGCCTATGTAACTGGGAATAATGCTGTCCCAGCGCAACCAAATACGGTTGAGGGCCCAAATGATGGTAACTATGCCGGAAATGCTTGTCGGGTTCCAATGCTATTAGCTCATAGTCATGCCCCCCTTGCTCGGGATACTGAGAAACGACTCTTAAAGTTTTTTGAAAAGCGGTCCCGGATTACGGCAGGCTACAAGCTCAATGGGCAAGCGTTAAATCATTATCAAAGTAACAGTGTTAGTGCCCCAGTATTTGCGGCAGTGTCAGCTAATCGAAACGTTGGTTATGATTCACTCTTTGTTCGCGAACGGGCAATTATTGAGCGGCCATTACCAACAAATAGTTACTATTCAGCCACTTTAACGGCCCTTGTCGTTTTAAATCAATAGGATTGTAAATAAAATGCCTCCCAATATTTGGATGTAATTCCAAAATTGGAAGGCATTTTGTGTTTTAATTGAGATTAGCTAAACATTACGGTTCCTTCAGGAGCTTCAAATGGGTCATCTTTATTAATATGGTCGTAGAAAAGCACTCCCTTGAGGTGATCAATTTCGTGTTGGCAAACAATTGCTGGATAATGCTTTAACCGTACCTTGTGGTCATTACCATCAACATCAGTATACTTGAGGGTAATCCGGTCATGGCGCGGAACGTAGCCAGGAATATCTTCGTCAACGGAAAGGCAACCTTCACCCTCGGTCAGAGCTCCATATTGGACGGATTCACTGACAATAACGGGGTTGATGATGACGTCCTTAAATAACGGCTTGCCGCCTTCCTCCTCCGGCGGAACTAAGACAGAAGCCATCTGCTTTGAAACTCCAACTTGAGGGGCAGCTAAGCCAACTCCGGCTCGTAAACCATATTTCTTGCAAAGTTCTGGATCTTGACTAACTTCAAGATATTCCATTAATTGACGAGCTAATTCCCGATCTTCGTCCGAAAGGGGAAACTCGACCTTAGCAGCCCGCTTACGGAGGACCGGGTTACCATCACGCGTAATATCCTTCATTAAAAACAAAATAATCCCTCCAAATTAAAACGCTAAATTTTACTTATGCTAGTGTAACACACCTTGAATAACTTCGGAAAGGAATCTCATTGCTTAGCAAAGTTAATTATTTTGATCACCAAATTAGGAGCATCTCAGAAATAATGGTAGAATATGCTCAATGATTAGTTTTAAGAGGAATGTAAATGATGAACGCAAATTATAGTTACCCCCTGGATTCAAGTTGGTCAGTTGAAGAGATTGAAACGGTAATGGCAATGCTTCGGACCGTTGAAGATGCTTATGAGGTCGGAATCCCTGCAACTAAAGTTTTAGAGGCTTACCAAGCCTTCAAAAAAGTTGTGCCGGCCAAGAGTGAAGAAAAACAACTTGGTAAGGCCTTCGCTCAAGTTAGTGGCTATGAACTATATGAAGTTGTTAAAGCGGCAACCTAAAAGCCAAATGGTCGCATTAAATTAGGGGGAGAATAATGGAAAAGTTGGATGAAAATTTACAGGACTTAATGTGGCAGGTACGGGAGCGGACCCTTCAGCAAATGCAGACTTCATTTGAGGTGGATCAAAAAACTCAATTTAATGATTTAGTAACCACGGTAGATAAAGATAATGAACGCTTTATTGATCAAGCCTTGAAGAAAATTGATCCCGTAGCCCAAATTATTAGTGAAGAGGGCTTTGGTGACCAAGTAGATTCCTTAAAAGGACGCGTTTTTATTGTTGATCCAATCGATGGAACCCTTAATTTTGTAAAGCAAAAGACTAATTTTGCGATCATGTTAGCTTGCTATGAAGATGGTCAACCAAAGCTAGGTTACATTATGGATGTCATGAACAAACGACTTTACCATGGTGGCCCGGAGCTCGGGGTTTGGTGTAATGATGTTCAATTAAAGAAACCGCAAAATTTAAGTTTGCGAGATTCTTTAATTGACATTAACCATGGGATTTTGTTATCAGGTAAGTACCATTTACAAACGGTCCTCCAACATGCCAGTGGCTTACGTTTATATGGAAGTGCGGGGATTGAGATGATTAACCTTTTAGAAGGGCGCCTTGGAATGTATCTTTCCTACTTGAAGCCTTGGGACTTAGCTGCTGGACGGATTTTGGCGGAAACCCTTGGCCTGGTCGTTAAATCAATTGACAAACCATCCTTAGATGTGCTATCATCCAACTCTGTATTAGTAGCGACGAAGCAAGTGGCGGTTGATGTTTTCGCCCTTGTTAATTAGCCGGCTTACTGTGACAATCTGCGTCACAGTTTTTTTATGAAAAATTTTGATTCCATAAGAAGAAAGGAAGATTAGATTTGACATCGCGCGACGACATTCGAAACATTGCGATCATTGCCCACGTTGACCACGGTAAGACAACTTTGGTTAACGAAATGTTGAAGCAATCTGATACTTTACCAGAACACTTTGATATCCAAGATCGGGCTATGGATACTAACGCCATTGAACGTGAACGGGGGATTACGATCCTCTCAAAGAATACGGCGGTTAAGTACGGCAAGTACCAAATTAACATTTTGGATACCCCAGGCCACGCTGACTTCGGTGGTGAAGTTGAACGGGTTATGAAGATGGTTGACGGGGTCCTGTTGGTTGTCGATGCCTTTGAAGGTACGATGCCTCAAACCCGCTTTGTTTTGAAGAAAGCTTTGGAACAACACCTTGTCCCAATTGTTGTGATTAACAAGGTTGACCGGAAGGGTGCGCGGCCAGAAGAAGTTGTTGATGAAGTCTTAGACCTCTTTATTGAATTAGGGGCGGACGAAGACCAACTTGACTTCCCAGTGGTTTACGCCTCAGCAATGAACGGAACTTCTAGTTACGATTCTGACATTGCTAGCCAAGAACACACGATGAAGCCGCTTTTTGATACTATCATTAAGACGATTCCTGCGCCGATTGATAACTCAGATGAACCACTCCAATTCCAAGTTGCGATCCTTGATTACAACGATTTCGTTGGTCGGATTGGGATTGGTCGCGTTGTCCGTGGCCGGATCAAGGTTGGGGATCAAGTTACTTTAATGAAGCTTGATGGTTCCCAAAAGAATTTCCGGGTTACGAAACTCTTCGGGTTCTTCGGTTTAAAGCGGGAAGAAATTCAAGAAGCCCAAGCTGGTGATTTAATTGCCGTTTCTGGGATGGAAGATATTAACGTTGGAGAAACGGTTACTGACCCTAACCATCCAGAAGCCTTAACGCCACTTCGGATTGATCCACCGACATTGCAAATGACTTTCCGGACCAATGATTCTCCATTTGCTGGTCGGGAAGGTGAATTTGTTACTTCACGGCAACTTGAAAACCGGTTACGTTCAGAATTGCATACTGATGTTTCTCTTCGGGTTGACGACACGGATGATCCAGGGGCATGGACGGTTTCTGGGCGTGGTGAATTACACCTTTCAATCTTGATTGAAACTTTACGGCGGGAAGGTTATGAATTAGCTGTTTCTCGGCCACAAGTTATTTACCGCGAAGTCGACGGGGTTGAATGTGAACCATTTGAAGAAGTTCTAGTTGATACTCCTGACGAATATACTGGTTCTGTTATTGACTCCCTTAACAAGCGGAAGGGTGAAATGCAAAACATGGAACAAACCGACAATGGTCAGACTCGTTTGACTTATCTTGTTCCATCGCGGGGCTTAATTGGTTACTCAACTGAATTTATGTCCTTAACTCGTGGTTACGGGATTTTGAACCACACCTTCGAAAAGTATGCTCCGGTTATTCGGAACTGGAACCCAGGTCGGCAAAAGGGAACGTTGGTTTCCATGAATGCTGGTAAGGCAACGACTTACGCAATGATGGGGATTGAATCACGTGGGACCTTGTTAATTGATCCAGGTACGGAAGTTTACGAAGGAATGATCGTTGGTGAAAACAGCCGGGAAAACGATATCACGGTCAACATCACCAAGGGGAAGAACTTGACGAACGTCCGGGCTGCGGGTTCTGATGAAATGGCACGGATCAAGACGCCAACCCACTTGTCATTGGAAGAATCTCTTGAATTCTTAAACGATGATGAATACTGTGAAATTACCCCGGAAAACATTCGGTTACGGAAGCAAATTCTGAACACCAATGCCCGGGAAAAGGCTGCTAAGCGGCGTAAGCAAGCGCAAAACAAGTAAATTGTGCATAAAAAGGCTGGGAGATTGCTTCTCCGGGCCTTTTTTCATAACAATTTAAATTTTAGCTAATTAATTTTGCTTGGTATCAGAAGAACTGGGCTTGCGTTATAATGTTAAGCAGATAATTTTATCAAGGGTTAACACAGAATTAGTTAACGGGAATTCGAGGAAATTATGAGGAAAATTCAGAAGAAAATTAAAATGCTTGATATGTGGCTGTTTTTGCCATACATCATTTTGTGTGGGATTGGAATCGTAATGGTTTATTCCGCTAGTGCCGCAATTCGGATGCAGACGGGGGGATCGCCAACTGCTTATTTAATTAAGCAATCAATCTATGTGATCATGGGACTAATGATTACCCTCTTTGTCTATAACATGAATCTTGAAAAATTGCGTTACCCCAAATTGGTAAAGTATTTTTGTGGGGCTGTAATCGGCCTATTGGTCTTTGTTAGAGTGGTTGGACGAGCTGTTAACGGGGCGCGGGGATGGATTAGCATCGGATTTTTTAGTATTCAACCTGCTGAAATTGCCAAGTTCTTTTTAATTGTTTATCTGGCCCATTATTTTGCGTCGATGGAAAAGTATCCCGATCTAGATTTTAAAATTAAATACTCCCGGCCAGCCATTATAGTTACCGGAATTGTCGGCTTGATTTTAATTCAACCTGATACTGGAGGGATGGCGATCAATGGAATCATTGCCCTTGTCATATTTTTGGCTAGTGATTCAACTTGGAAGCGGAGTTCTTTAGTCCTAACTTCGATTGTGATTTTAGTAATGTTAGGGTTGCCACTTGGCTCAAGTTGGCTAGTTGATCATGCCGGAAATAGCTATCGGGTTGCCCGGTTTGTGGCCTATTTAAATCCGTTTGGGACCAAAAGCGGAGCTGGTAGCCAATTGGTTAATTCTTATTATGCCATTAGTAATGGGGGCTTAACCGGTGTTGGCCTCGGAAATAGCATTCAAAAGATGGGTTACCTGCCAGAACCCAATACCGACTTCATTTTGGCGGTGATTGCGGAAGAACTTGGTTTTGTGATGGTCGCAATTATTTTAGGCTTGATTACCATGATTGTTTGTCGTTCGATCTATTTGGGGGCGAAAACTGATAATATGTACGAAGGATTGCTTTGCTACGGGGTGGCCACTTTCTTCTGCATCGAGACCATATTTAACATTGGTGGGGTGTCAGGCCTCTTACCGATTACTGGGGTGACCTTACCATTTATTTCCTATGGTGGTTCAAGTATGATTGTCCTAAGTGCCTCACTTGGCTTAGTACTAAATGTTGCTCGCCGGATTCATGAACGAGAAACCCAATGGGAAGGGGCAACGATGGATGTTTAAAATTAAAGAACGTCAAAGTTTAATGGTTTCGATCGCTAGTCGGCGCGTGATTCGGGTGCTAAGACACTATGGACGAATTCAATACGTTTCGAAGAAAATGCGATACGTTGTCATGTACGTTGATGCGGAACGGGTCGCAAGCGTTTTACCAGAAATTCAAAAGTTACGCAATGTAACTAAAGTTGAATTTTCTCACTGGCGCGAGCTTGATCCTGAAGTAGTCGATTTAAAATCAACGGGATTATATAAAACACAAGATGAGGATGATTAAAGGATGCGAGTAGTTTCAGGTGAGTTTCGGGGGCGGAAGTTGAGCGCGGTTCCAGGAATGGCAACTCGGCCAACAACTGATAAGGTTAAGGAAGCTTTATTTAATATTATTGGACCCTACTTTGACGGAGGTGTGAGTCTAGATCTGTTTGCTGGCAGTGGGGGCTTGAGTATTGAAGGAGTTAGCCGTGGTATTGACCGGGCAGTTTTGATTGATCGCCAATATGCTGCAATTAAAACAATTAAAAAGAACGTTGAAGCGACCAAGCGACCTGAAAAGTTTCAAATTTTTAAACAGGATGCAGTGAAGGCGCTCCACCTCTTACAAGGTCATAAAGAACATTTTGATCTGGTTTACTTAGACCCCCCATATGCTAAACAAAAGATTGTTGAAAATCTATCCACAATGGTAGAACTTGATTTATTAAACCCCGGAGCAATTATTGTTGCCGAAACGAATCAAGAAGCGAACCTCCCAGACGATTTACCAGGTTTTAAAATGGTGCGGCGACAAGATTATGGGATCACGGTTTTGACGATTTATCACTTTACAGGAAGGAAGAACGATTAATGAAAGTAGCAATTTTTCCAGGAACTTTCGATCCGCTGACGTTAGGGCACCTCGATTTAATTAAGCGGGGTAGTGCTTTGTTTGACCAATTAGCAGTGGCAGTTATGACTAATACGGCTAAAGACCCGCTCTTTAGTGTTGAAGAACGGGTCACACAAGTCAAGAAAGCAACAAGTGGTTTTGACAATGTTTCGGTGATTACGGCAACTGGGCTAACGGTTGATTTGATGAACAAAATTGGGGCCGATTACTTGTTACGGGGGTTACGGAATACCAATGATTTCCAGTACGAACGTGATATTGCGGCGATGAATCAATTCTTAGATGATCAAGTTGAGACGGTTTTCTTATTGGCTGACCCAAAGTATCAACATCTTTCCAGCAGTCTCTTAAAAGAAGTGGCTCGGTTTGGTGGCGATATCGATCCTTACCTGCCATCTAATATTTCAGCCGACTTAGCCAAGCGGATGCAAAAGCGCGAAGAGGAACGAATTAGTTTGAGGAATCAAAAACAAAAGTAGGATGGCGATTGCATGAGTAAAAAACAAGATCAACGGATTTTGCGCCGGATTTTCGGAGTAATCGTTGCAATCTTATTTATTGGCTGGGCGCTGTTCTGGCCCTTAAATAGTTACATCGAAAGTCCGGGATCGGCTGATGACCTCAAAGCTTACGTAAAAGTTCAAGGTCACCCAGATAAACAAAAGGGGAGCTTTATGATTACCTCGGTCTATCTTCAACAAGCAAGGCCGGCCACTTGGGTGTGGGCAAAGTTTAATCCGCACGCAACGATTGAATCAGCTACTGCAGTAACGGGTGGACAATCAAATAAGATTTACAATAAAGTCCAGAATTTCTACATGCAAAGTGCGATCAATGAAGCAATTGCCGTTGCTTATAAAGCGGCTCACCAGGAATACACTAAGCAGTATTTAGGAATCTATGTTCTCTCAGTCCAGAAAAATTCTAAGTTTCGCCATCAGATTAAAGTGGGGGACACAATTACGGCTGTCAATGGTCACCACTTTAATAATGCTAGTGGCTACCAACAATATATTGCCCACCAGAAGGTAGGGAGCCCGCTTACGGTTACTTACCTTCATAATGGAAAAGAAGCCCAAGCAAAGCGAAGGTTGGTTAAGCTCTCAACTGGTAAAACCGGGATTGGGATTATCTTGACCGATAATGTTAAGGTCAATACTAAAATCAAGGCTTCAATCAACCCTGGGCAAATTGGTGGCCCATCTGGCGGGTTGATGTTTGCTCTTCAGGTATACAACCAGTTAACGCAGACAAACTTACGCCACGGCTTAAAGATTGCGGGAACGGGAACTATTAATGCTAAGGGCCAAGTTGGTGAAATTGGTGGAATTGATAAAAAGGTGATTGCTGCCCACAAAGCGGGGGCAAAGATTTTCTTCGCTCCATATGTTAAGCCAACCAAAGAGCTTTTGAAGTATGAAGAAGGACACCAAACAAATTATCAAATGGCTAAAGCAACTGCAAAAAAGTATGCACCGGGAATGAAGGTTGTCCCCGTGCAAACCTTTAATGACGCGGTTAAGTACCTACAACATCATCATAAATAAGTCAGGACAAGAGGTTGGAAAAATTTCCACCTCTTTTTTAGTATGGTTTGGTTGCCTACAGTCGATAAATAAATGAAATTGTCATTTTATAGAACTATTTAATGACTTTCGCTAACTTACTTCGTCATCGGAAGAAAAAATTTAAAAAATTGAGGATGTCGCTAATTTTGCGGCATTTTTTACGTATATATATATTAGGGGGTGAAAAAATGGAACAAGTACTTGCTCAATTTCGTGAGCTTTGGGAAATGCATCGAAAGGAAGTGATCATTGGTGTCGCAATTTTAGTTTTTGGTGGCTATTATTGGTACCAACATCAAGGAATGAATGCAACTTTAGGTACTAATAACGCCGTTAACCAGACTAGCCAGGTAAAACCGACGGCTAATTCAGCAACGGCGACTGGGAAAGTAACGGTTGATGTAAAAGGAGCGGTTAATAAACCAGGAGTTTATACTTTGCCCAAGACGTCACGGGTGCAGGAAGCGATTACGGCGGCAGGCGGACAAACCAACCAAGCAGATATGCGCCAGGTGAATTTGGCTAAGGAATTAATGGATCAACAAATGGTGTATATTCCGGTCCAAGGAGAGCAGTTGCCAGGAGGAACGGATACTTCTTCAGCCGGTTTGAGTGATTCAACCGCTAGTTCGGTAAATCAGTCGAAGATTAATTTAAACCAAGCGACAAAAGAAGATTTACTAAAAATTAGTGGAATCGGTGATAAAAAAGCCGATAAGATCATCGAATATCGGCAAAGTCATGGGCAATTTAAAACGGTTGACGAACTTAAAAATGTCGATGGCTTTGGTGAAAAAACCGTCGCAAAATTAAAAGAGCAACTTGCAGTTTAATCTGGTGTCCCCTTCAAACTTTGCTATACTAGAACTACTATTGAAAATTGAATGGGGGAATTATTGTGCAGAAAAGAATTGATTGGGACCAATACTTTATGATTCAAGCGGCTTTGTTGGCTTCACGGTCAACGTGCAAGCGACTCTCTGTTGGGGCCGTCTTGGTTCGTGATAAGCGGATCATCGGTAGCGGTTATAATGGTTCCGTTGCTGGTGACATCCATTGTATTGATGAGGATTGTTGCCTGCAAAATGGGCATTGTGTACGGACGATTCATGCTGAGATGAATGCGATTTTACAATGTGCCCGCTTTGGGACCCCAACGGGTGGGGCCGTGGTTTATGTAACGGATTTCCCTTGTTTACAATGTACCAAGAGTTTACTTCAAGCGGGAATTACCCAAATTAATTACTTACGAAATTATCATAACGATGAATATGCAATGCGCTTAATTACCATGAAAGGGGTCAAACTCCACCAGATTAAACTCGATCCGAATATTTTGGATGAGGTCAACCTTGACCAATATATCCATCCAAAGGATTAGCTTACGGTTCAAACTTGGACCTTCTTTGCGGCGGTAGCCGTTTCACTATTAGCGTCACTTATCCTTGCTCATCAGTGGTGGGCAGTTTTTGCTCTTGGTTACTTTGGGTGGCGATTAATAACCTGGCGATCGCCTAAGGGGAAGAGGTTGGTTGTCATTTGTTGCCTTCTAATGATTGGCCGGTGTTGGCTTCAGCTTTATCACCAAGATAACCAAACCTTGGTAAATGAAAAGAATGGGACTTACCAAGTGATGGTCTTGCCCGATCAATGGCGAGTTAATGGTAATCTTGCCCAGGCAACCGGAAAATACCAAAATCAAAACATTTTGGTGCAGTTAACTTTAACGAGTAAACAGCAAAAGCAAGTCTTAATGACGACTTCCCAACCATTATTGGTAAAAATTCATGGTAAAATGAGCCCTCTTTTACCAGCAACTAATCAAAATCAGTTTGATTACCGCTTTTATGAGCAACAAGTAGGTGTTTATAACCAAGTTAAGGGTGAGGGAAGCTTTCGTCAGTTACCATATCAGAATGTGATGGAACAGCTCCACGGTTTTCGAGCTCGCTTAAGTCATCACTTCGCAAATTTTCCTCAGCCACTGGCTAGTTATTGTCAACGCTTGCTTTTAGGGCAAAGTGATCCAGAATTAGCAACCACAATTGGGGCAGCTCGTGAACTAGGGGTGATCCATCTCTTCTGTTTGTCAGGATTACATGCCTTTGTGTTTGTTGGACTCCTTGAGTTTGTTCTCCGTCAACTTCACTTAACCCAAGAGACAATTAATTTAATTGCCATTTTAGCTTTACCGTTTCTTTGGTTACTTGGGGGTGGAGCAATAAGTTTAACCCGAGCCGTTTTAATGCTCGAACTGCAATTAATTGCGAAGGCTATGGGGAAAAATCAACAGGTCGCTTGGAATTCAAGTTTAATCATTCATTCTTTGATGATGCCTGGGGTACTGTTGTCGTTAGGTGGTCAGTTATCCTATTTACTAGCCTTAGCGATTGGTCGTTGTCGAATTACTCAGCCGGGATTACGAGTAATTGCCATTCAGCTAGTCGGACTTCCAGCTTTACTGGTTTCAGCTTACCAATTTCATTTTTTGACGATTTTTTTGAATTGGCTGTTAATTCCACTTTTTAGCGGTTTTATTTTACCAGCAGTTATTGTGACGGCTGGTTTTGGGCAAGCGATCCCAATTTTAATTTCAACCACGAACCAATTCTTGATAATTTTTCAAAATTGTTTAATTCATTTAGCAACCTTACCAGGGAATGTTTATTTTGGTAAAGTTAGTTCGCTAATTGCAGTTGGTTTGACGGTTTTGACATTAATTTTGATTGAAAAAGAATCACGTTTTAAACGACATTGGCAACTATTAGGTTTAATCTACCTCTTCTGCTTTCTTGGTATCCATTTCCCCCTAAGTGGTGAGGTAACCTTCGTTGATATTGGTCAAGGGGATTGTGCAATTATTCGAACTCCACTCAACCGCAAAGTAATCATGATTGATACTGGCGGGCAATTAACTTTCCGACAGCCAGCCTGGGCAAAGCGAATGAGTACGAATGACCGAGCGACTAGCACTAGTATTAATTACTTGAAAAGTAAAGGTATCCACCGAATTGATTATCTTTGTTTAAGCCATAGTGACGCTGATCACATTGGTTTTACTACGACAGTTGTAAAGGACCTCCAAGTCAAGGTGATTTTAGTACCGGCGGGAATGGAGAAAATGAAAAAATTTACTAAGCGCCTACCAAAGCAAGTTCCTGTGGTTCCGGTAACGGATCACCAGCATTTGGAAGGTTTCCCCTTATTGATTCTGCACCCCTTTAAAACTGGCCAGGGTAAAAATGAGGATTCAATGGTGTTATGGGGAAAATTTGGGGGTAAAAAGTTTATCTTTAGTGGTGACCTGGATCGAACTGGAGAAAAAGCCGTTATTAAAAAATACCCGACGGTTCAAGCAGATATTGTAAAATTAGGCCACCATGGGAGTAAGACGGCCAGTGACCCCAAATATTTAGTTCACCTTCAGCCCCAACTCGCAATCATCTCAGCGGGTCGGCAAAATCGGTATGGTCATCCAAATCAAGAAACAATTCAAACCTTAAAGCAAATTGGTTGTCCGTTTATGTCGACGCAGGATCGGGGAATGATTACCTACCAGTATTGGGGGAATCGGGGAAGGATAATTACAAAGTTAAAAGGAAGTGAATTACAGTGGATGTTGCCACTTTACGCACGCAATTAAAAACGGTTCCGCCTGCGTCAGTTTATTTAGTTCTAGGGACCCAACAAGTTTTAATTGATCAAGCTAGAGAAGCTTTTTTAAAATTAATACCCGCCGAAGAACAAGTAATGAATGTCGGCACTTATGATTTAGAAGAAGCTAATTTAGCTGACGCAATGGATGATGCTGAATCGAGTCCCTTTTTTGGTGAACGACGACTAGTGATTTTAAATAAACCAACTTTTTTAACTGGTGGAAGTAGCCGGGGAAAAATCAAACAAAATCCAGATTTGCTTCAGGATTATTTGAAAGCCCCTCAGCCATCAACGGTCTTAGTTATTTTAGCCCCATACGAAAAGTTAGATGGACGAAAAGGGGTCGTTAAGGCTTTAAAAAAGCAAGCAGTTGAAGTTAGTGCCGCACCATTAACGGAAAAAGAAGCGCGACAATTAATTCAAAGCCAAGCTCGGATGGCGGGTTACCAGTTTGAAAATGGAGCATTGGATGAATTAGTGCGCCGGACGAACGCTGATTACGGTCAAATGGCGGCTTGGTTACCGCAACTAAAATTACTCGATGTTGATACTAAAGTTATTAAGGTAACGAGTGTTAGAGGACTGGTTACTCAATCCCTAGATGAGAATGTTTTTGACCTGGTAACTGCGGTTTTAAAACGCCAACAGGAGCATTCGCTCGATCTGTACCGGCAATTAATTGCCGCTCAACAACAACCACTCCAAATTAATGCGGTTTTAGTTAGTCAATTTCGTTTACTCTTACAAGTTAAAATTTTGGCAGCGCGAGGGCTTAGTCAAGCAACTTTAGCTAAACAACTCCGGGTACATCCTTATCGGGTAAAATTAGCTATGCAAACAGTGCAAAATTTTAGTCTTACGCGGCTTTCTCAAGCCTTTTTGGGCTTAATTCAAATTGAAAAAGCCTTGAAGACCACTAGTCGGTCGCCAGAGCTATTATTCCAATTATTTTTACTTAAGTATCAAGCTAGTTGATAATTTAGTTATGAGCAAGAGGTCGATAGAAATTTCGGGCTCTTGTTTTTATGTACAAAAAAACTGGCGCTGAACAAATTTCAAACGCCAGTTTTTATTTTAATTACTTAGCAAGACGTGCGGCGAGACGTGACTTGTCACGAGCTGCCTTATTAGCCTTGATTAAGCCCTTAGAGTGGGCACGGTCGATAGCGGAGACTGCTTGCTTGTAAAGGTCTTCAACGTTGTCGGCCCCGGCTAACTTAGCCTTGTCGAACTTCTTGATAGCAGTCCGCATAGCACTCATTTGAGAAGCATTCCGTGCAGCTGCTTTTTCGTTAACGCGGACGCGTTCGATTGCTGACTTGATAATTGGCATTTTAATTTCACCTCCGGACCTTTTGGTATCGGTTGACCAGAATTTTCAACATTTGTCATTATACAGAATCATTAGCTCTATTGCAATAGTTGATCCCTAATGAAAAAAGAAAACTTGCAATTAAAGGCAGAATTTAGTATATTACTAGAGGCACAAATGACCAGCCTATTTCTCAGTTTAACGATCCTCACCGACGTTTTACTTAGAATTAGGGGTTTAAAAATTGAAAGGTGGGAAAATAGTCATGGCTATTTCAAAGGAAAAGAAGAACGAAATCATCAAGCAATACGCTACGCACGAAGGAGATACTGGTTCTACTCAAGTTCAAGTTGCGGTTTTAACTGCTGACATCAACGAACTTAACGAACACATCCGGACGCACAAGCATGATTACCACTCACAACGTGGTTTGATGAAGAAGATTGGTCACCGGCGTAACCTTTTGGCTTACCTTCGGCGGACTGATTTACCTGCTTACCGTGAATTGATTAAGAGCCTTGGTCTTCGTCGGTAATTTAGGTTTTTCCTTAAGCTTCACTTGGTTTTCCAAGTGGGGCTTTTCTTTTTTTAGGCAAATAATAAGATTATTGACAAACCTTTGAATTGCAAAGCTTGGGTGTGGTAAGATGTTACTAACTAATATTCTGTATGAAATATCGGTCAGTTTGCCCAACCATTCTTAACTGGCCAAGACAGTTGAATCAATTTAAAGGAGACGTTTTAGCGTGAGTAAAATTAATGTAATTCCCTTTGGGGGCGTGCGCGAAAACGGCAAGAATATGTATGCCGTTGAAATTAATGAACAAATTTTTATTTTAGACTGTGGTTTGAAGTACCCAGAAAATGAATTGATGGGGATTGATGTGGTCATTCCTGACTGGTCATATCTTAAAGAACATGCAGATCGAATCGCTGGAGTTTTCTTGACTCATGGCCATGCCGATGCAATTGGGGCTTTACCATACTTCTTGATGGACTTTAAGGTTCCTGTTTTCGGAAGTAAGTTAACAATCGAATTAGCTAAGCTAGCGGTCAAGCAACACAAGCCAGTTAAGAAGTTTAATGACTTTCACGAAGTTGATCCAGCAACCGAAATTGACTTCCAAGATGTGACGGTTAGTTTTTTTAGTACTACGCACACCTTACCGAATACTTTAGGGATTGTTTTGCATACTGATGAGGGCGCGATCGTTTACACTGGTGATTTTAAGTTTGATCAAACTGCCCGCGATGGTTATCGGACGGATCTGGCTAAGCTTGCTCAAATCGGGCAAGAAGGCGTCTTGTTGTTATTGAGTGATTCAGCAGGAGCTGCATTGACAGATGCTTCAACCCGCGAAAAGGATATCGCAGCCTACATTAAAGATGTCTTTGAAAATCACGATGGCCGAATCGTTGTCGGAAGTGTCGCGTCGAATATTATGCGGGTTCAGCAAATTTTTGATGCTGCAGAAGCAAGCGGTCGAAAAGTTGTCCTTTCTGGAGGGCAAGATCTTGAACAAATTATTAGCACAGCAATGAATTTGGGGAAACTCCATTTTGATGCTGACCTCCTAATTTCAATGGAAGAAACTGCTGATTTAGAATCGAACCAAGTGGTAATCCTAGAAACTGGTAAAATGGGAGCGCCGATTAAGGCTTTACAAGAGATTGCCAATGGTGACGATCCAGAAGTTAAGTTAGGGGAAGGCGATTTGGTATTTGTTGCCACAACTCCTTCATACGCGATGGAAGCAGTTGTTCAAAAAGTTACTGATATGCTTTACCGGACTGGAGCTGAGGTGAAGTTTATTGCTCAAGATCTAAATCCTTCTGGTCACGGAAACCAAAATGATGAACAATTAATGCTCAATTTCATGCATCCAACGTTCTTCATGCCAATCCAAGGAGAATATCGGCTTCTTGACCAGCACGCAATTTTGGCCGAAGAAGTAGGAATTCCACAGGAAAATATCTTCTTAACGAATAAGGGAGATGTTTTAACTTATCAAGATGGAACATTCCACCTCGGTGACCGGATTGAAGTTGGTAATACCATGATTGATGGGATTGGAGTTGGCGACATTGGCAATATTGTGCTTCGTGATCGGCGGGTTCTCTCGGAAGATGGGATTTTTGTCGTGGTTGCAACAATTGATCGAAAGAAGAAGCAAATTGTTACCCGGCCTCAAATTACTTCTCGTGGATTTGTCTTTGTAAAGACGAACCGCCAATTAATGAAACAAAGTGCGGAATTGGTTGAGCAAATTATCCAAGAAGATCTTGACCAAAAAGAGTTTGATTGGAGTCACTTAAAGCAAAACGTTCGTGACAAATTAAATCGTTTCTTGTTCAATCAAACTAAGCGGCATCCAGTAATCTTGCCGGTCATTATGGAAATTAACCAACATCCAAAGCGGAAAAATAAGTCCAAAAAGCAAACGACGACTCCTAAACCTAAAGAAGGTGGCAAGGTAAAACGCCAAAGTAATCGGCCATCACGTGGACGGGGTAAAAAGCGGAAACGGCAAGAAACAGCAAAACAAGCTAATAAAAAGTAATTGTTAAAATTGGGAAGGTCGGAAACAAGCTTCTTGACGGCTTGAACCGGACAAGGAGAACGAAGGCTGATTCTAAGAACCGTTGTTGGAGCGAATTAGCCAACTTGTTTCGCGTCTGCGAACCCATACAAGGCCAAGTAGGATAGTGCCGACTGGAAGGGAGGAAATGTCCATTTGGTTACTGTTTTGATCGTAGTTTCTGAGTGATATTTGCGGATGCAAAGAGGGCGGGGAGAGACTTTGAGTTTCTTTCCACCCTCCTCTTTTTAAGGAGATGCAATGACGAATAAACAAAATGAGCGGTTGATTGAAGCTCAACAAGCCCTAAAAACGGGTGAAACGGAAAAGGCCCTGCATGAGTTGGCAACATTAAATGACGAAGTTGATGATTATGAAGTTAACTTTGCATACGTTAAAGCTTTGTTCCAATCAGAAAACTATGCTCAAGCTTTAGAAATTGCAAATGAACGCCGATTTGAGTATCAAAATTCGACTACCGGGATAGAACTTTTAATTAAGCTTGAATTGAAAAATGGTAACTTTATCAAGTCCCGATTGTTAGTTGAGCACTTACCGGGAACACATGGGGAAGAATTCTTAAAAAAAATTCAATTAGTCGAGCAAGAAGCATTGGTTTCTATGCCTAAAACTCTAAAAACCCGCCAACAACAGTTTTTTCATTTGGGTGATGGGGGACTCCTTAAGCAGCAACGCAACTTTAACGCCGCTTTTCAATTACCGCTAAATCAATATTTACAAGGAAGTCAGTTTGTTTTACGAGATCCATTTGTTAAGCCAATCCTTAAGAGCAGTTTAGTTCAAGTATTAGTTAAGTTGAAGATTGCTGATGAATTTAAGATTTTGTGGTTAGATAATTGCGAATACTCAATTGTTCCGGCTAAATTTAAAACAATTGAATCTCAACCAATCGTCAAGCAAGTTTATCAAGTTCTTCAGAATGAATATGAAAACGATGACCCAGTTACTTACCAAATGCGGGTGCAACAATTTAATCTGCAAGTTACTTTACTATACCCATTCATTGATAAAGCTATTCTGGACCCTCAAAAATGGGTTACCATCATGGGAAGTCCACGGCAAAATGGGGAACCGTCAGTTATGCAAGAAATGCGTAATTGGCAAGAACGGTTAAATCGGATTTTGGGTCAAATGGGAATCTAAGAATTTGATTGCGAAAAAGTTGGGCAAATCCGTTTACAAATCAAGGGCAAACTGATATTATGGTTAAGAATTCTGGTTAACTAATTTTTATCTTTGAATTAGAAACCAGAAGTAGTACAATAAGATATAAGGGTGTGTCTGGCTATTTCTAATGGGCAGGCATGATACTTGTAATTTACTCAGGAGGGTTTCATAAATGGCAGAAAAAGAACATTATGAACGTACTAAACCACACGTTAACATTGGTACTATTGGCCACGTTGACCACGGTAAGACTACTTTAACTGCAGCTATTACTAAGGTATTGGCTGAAAAGGGCTTGGCTAAGGCAGAAGATTACTCTGATATCGATGCTGCTCCAGAAGAAAAGGAACGTGGTATCACTATCAACACTGCCCACGTTGAATACGAAACTGAAAAGCGTCACTACGCACACATCGACGCTCCAGGTCACGCTGACTACGTTAAGAACATGATCACTGGTGCTGCACAAATGGATGGTGCTATCTTAGTTGTTGCTG
>DWYX01000045.1 GCA_019118465.1 Candidatus Limosilactobacillus faecipullorum
AGATGAAATGATTCTCGACGCTTAAGCTTTAAAACACCTTGGTATCAAGGCTTATTTAAGTGCGCCTAAAATCTGGTCAAAGCAAGTTAGTCATCGGTAATTTGTTCTTGACTTATTACCACATGACTAACAGAGTTAGATAACGCCAAACAGCCGGGCCGTAAACACTTGCTTACCACCCGGCTGCTGTTTAGCTAGTTTTATTCGACCGAAATTAAGTATGGGTAAACCGGTTGATCCCCTTCGTAGATTTGAACATCAAGTTCATCGTCTTGTGCAAGAATCTTTTCTTTCAAAGTTTCGGCCCCTGCCTGATCACCGTCGGCTCCATAAAGGATCGTTACAATTTCACTATCTTCATCAAGCATTGTAGTAACCATTGCTTCGGCTGCATCTTCAATTGTTTTTTCAACGGCAACAATTTCACCATCAACAATTCCCATGTAGTCGTCCTTTTTAATCGTCTTACCATTTAATTGGGTATCGCGAACAGCAACAGTAACTTCACCACTAGCAACATTCCCAAGCACATTTTCCATTGCCGCTTGGTTATCTTCCAAACTGGCTTCGGGGTTGTATTCGAGTAAAGCACTCATTGCTTGGGCAATTGTCTTAGCATGGACAATCTTAACCGGGATTTCGGCAACTTCAGCTGCTTGATCAGCGGCCATAAAGATATTCCCATTATCCGGAAGAACCAAGGCTTGCTTAGCCCCTGATTGGTTAATCGCATCTGCAATATCTTGAATACTTGGATTCATCGTTTGCCCACCAGTAATCACATGAGTGACTCCTAAACTCTTCAAAAGTTTGGCAATTCCATCACCAGAAGCTACCGCAATCACGGCCGTCTCGGCAGGTGCTTCATCCTTAGCTTCTTGGGCTACTTCAACCGGAGTTAGATCATCATCTTTCATAATTTCTTCTTGTTGCCACCGCATGTTATCAATCTTCACGGTTTGAAGATCACCAAATTGTTGACCCCAAGTCAAAACTTTCCCTGGATGTTCAGTATGCACGTGGACCTTAACAACCTCATCATCATTAATCACTAAGAGGCTATCACCAAGATCAGCAAGATAATTGTAGAAGGTTTCGTAGTCAAACTTTTGGGTAACCTGCTTTCCCTTCCCAATCCGAACCATCATTTGAGTACAGTAACCGTACTTAATGTCTTCTGGATTTAACTTTCCTTGTGCACTTTGATGGTGCTTAGCGTTAATCATTTCATCCATCTGAGCATTATCCGGAATTTCAGTTTCAAGTTCTTCACCAGTCAAGGCACCATAGAAGGCATGTAAGACAAAAGCAAGCCCTTGCCCACCAGAATCAACAACGCCAACTTCTTTAAGCACTGGAAGCAAGTCTGGCGTCTTCTCAAGCGCCGCATCAGCTGCTTCAACAATTGCTTTCAAAATAACGACTAAATCGTCACTCTCTTTAACCGTGTTCAATCCCGCTTGGGCTGATTCACGGACAACAGTAAGGATTGTCCCTTCAGTTGGCTTCATAACCGCTTTATAAGCCGTCTTGGCACCATTAGCATATGCATCAACAAATTCTTTAGCACTTAAAGTTGCTTTACCTTCGCATCCCTTGGCAAATCCCCGGAAAATTTGTGACAAAATAACTCCCGAATTTCCCCGAGCTCCCATCAAAAGTCCCTTGGCAACCGCAGATGCGAGTTCGCCAACTTCTGTACTTGTGGCTTCGCGTTCGTACTTTGCTCCACTGGTCATTGACATGCTCATGTTTGTTCCCGTATCACCATCAGGAACCGGGAAAACATTCAAGGAGTTAATAAACTCAGCTTGTTGATTTAATTTAGCAGCGGCGGCTTGCACCATCTTACCAAATTCCAAGTTAGTAATTGTAGTAACTACCAAAATAAATTCCTCCAGCTATTGACTAATCGTCACCTAATACCCGAACTCCTTGGACACAAACATTAACTTCATTTGCGGTAATTCCAAGCGTTGATTCAAGGTTATACTTTACTTTTTGTTGAACACTCTTTGAAACTTCTGAAATCTTAGTACCAAAGCCAACAATAATATTTACTTCCACTGCAATTCCATTGGCATCCTGCTTAATGACAACCCCTTTACTGTAATTGTCACCTTGCAAAATTAGGTTAACCCCATCCCGCAACGGATTACGACTGGCCATTCCAACGACACCATAGTTATCAGTGGCGGCTCCCCCAACGACCGTGGAGATAACATCGTTTGCAATGTCAATCGTACCAGCCTTTGTTTTAATCTTTACTGCCATGAAAATGGCCCCCCTTTTTTTATCAAAGTCAACATCATATTACCATAGATACGATTCTTTAAAAAGTTTACTTGATTAAAGTTGGTCCACCTTAATTATCTTAATGGTAAAAAAATAAGCCGCCCGCGGGGACGGCCATATTTTTAATGAACGCGGGTAACCTTACCCGACTTCAGCGTACGGGCTGAAACGTAAACCTTCTTTGGCTTACCATTTACTAAAATGGTTGCTTTTTGCAAGTTTGGCTTCCAGCTACGACGACTTGAGTTCAGGGCGTGTGAACGCTTGTTACCGAAGCGTGTCCGTTTGCCGGTAATAAAATCCTTAGCCATCTGGGGACCCTCCTCTCCTCATCAATTTTCTCAGTAGCGCCTAAGCGCTGTAACTCACCTAAATAATTTACCATAGCAATACGTACTTTTCAATACTTTTCTTTCAAGTATTTTCCCTTGACACTTAATTTTCACATTTTATCGCAATCGTGGTGCTGTTGCTAAGCTATCTTTACTCTGGATTACAGCGATAACACCTGACTTAAATGAAAAGTGATTTACCGAGCCATTAAACTCGTTACTTGACCATGAAATTGGAATTTCGGCGTCAAAATTTTGTAACCGATACTTTTCATCTGGTAGGGTCAACCCTGTAACAGCCGTTAAATTAACAAATGCCAAATATTTCATACCCGGTCGCTTTTGAATTTCATAATCACCAGGTAGATAGTAACGCATCTCATTTTGTCGATCAAAAATTACTAATTTAGGAATTACCGCTTGAAATTCCGTCATTAACGGAAAAAGTAAGTTTGAAAGCAATTGATCAAGACGACCACCAGTCGCACCAAACAAATTAATTTGATCAGCTTGAAATTCGGTTAAAGCAACTTTTACCGCTAACTGGGTATCCGTGTAATCTTTTTCGGGTGGAAAACGACGGATTTCAGCTACCGCATCCTTAAGCTTTTTCATCGTTACTGGAAAGGTCGAATCAAAATCCCCAATTGCAATTTGCGGAATAATTCCGTGGTTCAGCAAAAAAGTGGCACCAAAATCAGCACCAATCCATACTTCTTCACGATGCTTCTCAACTTCTTCAAGGGAAATTTCACTAGCTGGTCCGCCAACCATAATATTTATTGGTTGCATCATTTTCCACCTCTAATCCAAAAAGGTCGGTCCTATTCACATCGGCCCAACCTTTTTAATTATTACTTAGTAGCTTCTTTCAAAGCATTAATCCGTTCTGCTGGATCATCGGCGTTGTAAACATATGAACCAGCAACCGCAACTGTTGCCCCAGCTTTGTAGCAGTCAACAACCGTTTCGTTATTAACCCCACCATCAATTTCAATATCAAAATCGTAACCATTTGCTCGCTTGATTTGGTTAAGTTCTGCAATCTTGGCAACCGTTTCTGGAAGGAACTTTTGGCCCCCAAATCCAGGGTTAACAGTCATTACTAAAACTTGGTCAACCATGTGAAGAACTGGCTTAATCATTTCAACTGGCGTACCTGGGTTAATAACAACTTCTGCTTTAACCCCACCGTTTTTAATAATTTGTAAAGCCCGGTGAATGTGTTGGGTTGCTTCGACTTGAACCCCAATAATATCTGCCCCGGCATCAATAAAAGCTTGCAAAATGTGTTCTGGGTTTTGAACCATCAAATGAACATCCAAAACCATCTTGGTGATTGGACGAATTGCCTTTACGAAGTTTGGTCCGTAAGAAATGCTTGGAACAAAGGTCCCATCCATGACATCGATGTGAAGGTATTCAGCTCCCGCCTTATCAACCTTTTCGATATCTTTTTGTAAATTGACGTAATCCGCACTCAAAATTGACGGTGCAACTTTAATCATAAGAAACTCTCCTCGCTCTTAGTAATTTGGCTTTTGGTTAATGATCAAATCATGAAACTGACAATAATCATCATACCTCGACTGCATTATTTTACCATCTTCAAGCGCACTTTTCACGGCGCAACCCGGTTCTTTTAAATGACGACATCCCCGGAACTTGCACTGTAGCGCTAAAGCCTTAAACTCATAGAAAAGATTTGGTAAATCATCAATGGTCATTGGAAAATCTTCATACGAAGAAAAACCTGGTGTATCTGCGACCAACGCTCCATTTACTGACAATAAACTAACCGTCCGGGTAGTATGCCGACCCCTTTTTAAAGCTTTTGAAATTTCACCCGTTTTTAAGTTTAAACCTGGAACTAGATGATTCAATAAGGTTGACTTACCAGCCCCCGTTTGACCCATCATGGTAACAACTTTTCCCTTTAGATCAGTGGTCAATTGTTCTAACGTCGCTGGCGCAAACGGTTGGGGATCTAGCCATACTTGATAGCCAATTTTTCGATAACCAGCTGCCACTTTTTCTAACTTTTCAAACTTTTCTAGGCTTAATAAATCCGTTTTTGAAAAGTACAGTAAGGCTGGAACTCCTTGCCAAGCAAGTGCGACTAACTGACGGTCTAATAAATTAGCTGAGAATTCAGGTTCCGTGGCCGCAGTTACCACCACAGCAACATCAACGTTCGCCACCAAAGGACGAACAAGAGCATTTTCCCGCGGTAGGATTTTTAGGAGGTACCCTTCCTCACTAAATTCAACCCGATCACCAACAAGTGGCTTTTGACCTTTTTTTCGAAAGTTTCCCCGAGCCCGTGTTCGATAAACCTTCCCATCAGCTAAAATATCATAAAATCCGCTTAACGATTGTTGAACAATTCCAGTTTTCAAAAATTACCTCCATAACCTATCCCGTAATATTAGTCGCGCTCATAATTGTCCGGCCGTTCCTAATTACCTTGTAAGAACCAGTTTCATTATTTCGTAAGGTGAAGGGAACATAAATTACGGTTTCCTGGTTGATCGTGATATCTTGATATTCCATTGTTAAATTGTGATATGCATCACTAATATAGACTTGGACCCGATTTTCCTTTCGACCACCATTACCGTCAAAAGGAATACTAATCTGAATGTTCGTTGTCTTTAGTTGATCACCTGACGAAGCAACAGCAACTGTAAGTGTATCCCCTTCTTCAAGGGTACTTCCAGCCTTCGGAGTTTGCGACATCACCCGATTGGTTGCAATCGTAGTGGAAATCTTCTTCGTTTCTGTTAATTGCAAACCATGCTTGTTAGCAAATTCCTGGACTTCTTTAATATCATTATTTTTAAAGTTTGGAATCTTAATTTGTTTCCGCCCTTTACTTACCGTCAAAATGATCGTCTTTTGGTCTGGCTTGACCGTTTCACCAACCGAAACGTTTTGCTTGATTACCTGACCTTTAGCAACTTTTTCGGAATAAACATTCTTAACCTTAACCGTAAAGCCAAGATTTTCCAAATGTTCTTGGGTAGCATCCGCTGAAGTGCCGACCAGATCTTTCATTTTCCAGTGATCAACCCCGTCACTTATTAGCAAGTTAATCTTCTTACCGACGCGGGCTTTATCACCACTTGTTGAGCGAATTACTTCACCCTTTGGCGTTGTCGCACTTAATACGGAGCTAACCTTACCAATCCGAAGGTGATGTTTTGCAAGAGTTGCTTTCGCTTCAGTTGGGGTTTGACCGGCTAGGTTAGGAACGGTAACTTGCCGATCAACATACCATAACCCTGCTATTGCAACCACAACCAATGCCGCAATGACATATAATTCCAACTTCAGACGATTAAACCGTGGCTTTTCAGGTAACGGGGTAATCGACTTGGTATCGTCATCCGCATCATCTTTTTCAGCCTCTTGTCGCCGACTAGCAACCTTGATTTCATCAAGATCTAATACCCGCGTTTCATCATCATAAGAATCATGTTCTTTAAACCGGGGTTCAGTTTCTCGTCCCGGGTTTAACGCAGTCCGCAAGTCTTTTGCCATCTCAGCCGCACTAGCATAACGTTGTTGCGGTGACTTAGCCGTTGCTTTATAGACGACATTCGCTAATGGTTGAGGAATCGCTGGATTCGAATCCCTAACCGATGGGATTTCATCCCTAAAATGTTTTAAAGCAATTGCGACTGCAGTTTCCCCTTCAAAGGGAACGTGTCCCGTTAATAACTCAAAAAGAATAATTCCTAACGAGTAAATATCCGATTGCTTGGTTGCAATACTTCCTCGCGCTTGTTCTGGTGACAAATAGTGGACAGAACCAACAAGCGTATTCGTTTGGGTAAGCGAATTAGCGGTTGATGCCATCGCAATCCCAAAGTCAGTAATTTTTATATTTTTATCTTCGTCAATTAATATATTTTGGGGTTTTAAGTCCCGGTGGATTATTCCGTGTTGGTGAGCCGTTTCAACAGCTGCCAACACTTGCTCCATAATATCAACCACTTGAGGAAGCGGAATTGGATAATTTCGTTTAATAAAGGCCTTTAAATCAGTCCCTTCAACATACTGCATGACCATATATTGCATTCCATGGTCAATCCCAGCATCATAAACTCCAACAATATGCGGGTCGTTCAATTGGGTTGCAGCTAAAGCTTCGCGTTCAAAGCGCCGTTGAACTTTCGGGTCGTCCCGTAAATCTAAGCGCAGAAGCTTAACGGAAACTTTCCGTTCAAGAACCTGATCATAAGCTAAATAAACATTTGCCATTCCACCCTCGCCGAGTGGTCGGAGCATCCGGTACCGGTTTTTAAGCTTGTATCCGGACTTCATACTAATCCCTTTCTTGGTCAAATTCGCTAACTAAGACAGTGATATTATCTAAGCCACCAGCTTGGTTAGCTTGTTCAACTAACGTTTGGCACTTCTCAGTGACGGTTGCTTGCTCACTCGACAAAACTGCCGCTAGCTTTTGGTGTTCAACCATTTTGGATAGACCATCTGAACACAATAATAATTGATCCCCAAGCTTTAATGAAAAGGTGTTAACGTCAATTTCAGCATCCTTTGAAATTCCAATTGCCCGGGTAATAATATTTTTTTGAGGCGACCGCCGTGCCTGTTGTTCGGTAATATCACCGTTCTTAACCAATTCATTTACCAAGGAATGATCATTGGTGATTTGAGTTAGTTCGCGATCATGAAAAATATATCCCCGACTATCACCAATATTAGCAACAACAACAATTCCATTTCTAAGAAAAATCGCTGCCACCATTGTTGTCCCCATTCCCTGGTAATCAATTTTTTCATGTGATTTTTTAATTAATAATTGATTAGCAAGAGTAACTTGATCTTGTAACCACTTTTTGGCATGTTTAACCGTTTTAGGCGCACTCTTACAAAAATTTTGACCAAGCAACTGAACGGTTAATTCTGCAGCGACATCACCACTGCGGTTACCACCGATACCATCGGCGATAACTGCTAATTGACGCTTACCATTTTCAAATAGCGCTACACGGTCTTGGTTTTGCGACCGTTGACGACCGATATCAGATAAGTAATCAACTTTCATGTGACTTCAAATTTCCCTTCTAGTTTTTCCGCCTGAGGGTTGCAATGAAGAATCCATCCGAACCATAGTCGCTAGGAAGGATTGTCAGTGTCTTCGTTGCCCGGTCAGTTTTTAAAGCCCGTGCCGTTTGCGTTTTTTCTAAGGCAAAATTAGGATGCGTTGCCAAAAAGGCAGCGACCGTTTCATTGTTCTCTTCATTGAGAATTGTGCACGTGCTATAAATTATTATACCGCCCTTTTTTATTTTTGGGGCCACTGCAGATAAAATTGTTGTTTGAATTTTATGCAGTTGTTGACTATCACTAAATTGTTTTTGATAACGAATCTCGGGCTTTCGACGTAAAAGTCCCATACCACTACATGGAGCATCAACTAAAGCCGCATCTAAAGCTTGGTCAGCTAAGAGAGTTAAATCACGGGCATCGTTTTGTTTCGCAATCACTCGACTACCAAGACCAAGCCGCTCCATGTTTTTATTAATCAGTTTAACCTTATGTTGGTGAATATCTAAAGCAACAACTTTACCTTTCTCAACTTGGGCAGCTAGTTGACCCGTTTTCCCTCCCGGAGCACTGCAGGCATCTAAAACCAGGTTAGCGGTTTTTAGATTAATCGCTTTTGCCATTGCTTCAGCAGCTAACATCGCACTTTCATCTTGAACCGTTACTAAACCGGCATGAAAAGCTTGGCTTGCAAGCAAATTTCCTTCAGTCACGATTAACCCATCCTCAGCCACTTGACTTGGAATTGTCTTTATTCCCTCAGAAGCTAATTGGGCAGTAATTTGAGCAATCGTTCCTTTAGCCCGGTTAACTCGGATACTTAAGCGGGCAGGCTCATTAATTGCTTTCCCAATCTTTTGAACTTCTACAAGGCCGTTTTCCTCAACTAACTTTTGAGTTAGCCAAAGTGGCAAACTAGCCCTCAAACTCAATTGTTCAACCGGATCTTTAATTGACGTTAAATCTGGCCAATCGCTCCGTAAAACTGCATGCAAAACTCCAGTCACGAATTTTCGCAGTCCTTGATTGCCACGACCACGAAGCTTAGTAATTTCAATTGCCTCATTAGTCGCCGCAAAATCAGGAATCCGTTCTAAGTAATGATATTGATAAAGCGTAATCAATAATAACTCTTTTACCCACGGGGTTGGTTCCCGTTTAACAAACGATTTTAGCCAATTTTCAAGCGTTAAGCGGTGTTGCAAAGTTCCGTATACCAAATTGGTTAGCAAGTGTTTATCAGCAACACTCAACTCATTTTGCTGGATAACTTGATTTAGCTCGAGGTTTGAATACGCCTGTTTATTAATAATCCGATCTAAAACCGTAACTGCTAAATTCCGTGGTGATTTTTTAATGTTTGCCATCAGTAACGATTTGTCTCCCAACTTCAAGTCCTTGGTGACCATTTAAATATGCCGTAATTTCCATTGCTGGCTTCCCGGCAGGCTTTAGTTGATTAATTTGATAAGTTGTTCCATCTCCAGCTGCGATTACCAAGGCATGTTTCTCGACTCTGACAATGGTTCCTGGTACTTGCCTGGTCCGTTCATCGAGTGGGGTTACATCAATCAGCTTCGTTGCCATGCCATCAATCATCATTTTACCAAGTGGCTTGGGCCGTAATCCGCGAACTTTAGCATCAATTAAGCGGGCTGGTAAAGTATAGTCAATAACTTCTTGTTCGGTAGTAATATTTGGTGAAAAAATAACCTTACTTTCGTCTTGCGGAACCGCCTTGGTTTTTCCGGCAATTAGGTCTGGTAAGACTTCCATTAGTAAATCTCGCCCAAGGACACTTAACTTTTCAAACATCGTACCAGTATCGTCGGTTGCTTCAATTGGAATTGCTCGTTGTGCGATCACATCCCCAGCATCCATCTTCTTAACCATATACATGATTGAAACCCCAGTTTCAGTATCCCCATTCATCACTGCATACTGAATTGGAGCGCCACCGCGGTACTTCGGTAATAAGGAGCCATGGACATTGATAGCCGCAATTTTGGCCGATTCAAGCAGACGAGCTGGTAAAAATTGCCCATAAGCAGCGGTAATAATTAAATCTGCATGAAGGTTGACTAATATTTCTAATTCTTCACTTTTGGTTAACTTTTCTGGCTGAAAAATATCAATCCCAGCTTGGCTAGCTAACTGTTTAACTGGGGAAGCGGTCAACTTGTGTTTTCTACCAACACGGCGGTCTGGTTGTGTCAAAACCGCCTTTACAGTATAGCGGTCATCATCTAACAAGGCTTGCAAAATTGGAACCGCAAATTGGGGGGTTCCCATAAAAATAACTGATGTCAAAATTATCGTTCCTTTCAAAAATATCTTTACATAAAATATTGGGGATCCGGATCAATCATAAACCGTAAATTTCCCTTTACTTGAGTTTCGTGAGCAAGTTGCGTCAAGACCCGAATTAAATTTGGATCATGACGATATTTAAGGACAATTTGATAATAATAGCGGTTTTGAATCCGGGCAATTGCCCGGGGCGTTGGACCCAAGATTACCGTGTCACTTGCTAATTGGCTAGCACGTAGTCGTTCACTCACTGCTTGCATCAACTTAGCTGCCGTCACTTCGTTAGGATCACTTGCCATTAAGCGGACCGTATAGAAATACGGTGGGTATTGTGCTTGCTGACGAAGCCGCATTTCAGTCGCAAAAAAGGCATCATAATCGTTTTTTTGCGCTAACTGAAGAACATAATTATCTGGATTATAAGTCTGAATAATTACTTCGCCGTTTTTATCGGCCCGACCAGCTCGACCACTAACTTGAACTAATAAATCAAAGGTTCGTTCACTCGCCCGAAAATCGGGTAAATCCAGACCGGTGTCAGCATTGAGAACTCCTACAAGGGTTACTTGGGGAAAATCCAACCCCTTTGCTATCATTTGAGTTCCTAGGAGGATATCAGCTTGATGGTTGCCAAATTGCTTAAGCAATTTTTCGTGCATTCCTTTTCGACGCGTGGTATCCACGTCCATGCGGATAATCCGGGCCGCTGGAAGTAACTTACTTAATTCAGCTTCAACCTTTTCCGTTCCTGTACCATAGTAGCGGATCTCACGACTATGGCAGTTAGGGCAAAATTGAGGAATTGCTTCTTCATGACCACAATAATGGCATTTCATACTATGCGAACTTAAGTGCAAAGTTAATGAAATATCACAATTAGGACATTTTAAAACATACCCACAATCACGACACATCATAAAAGAGGAAAAACCCCGTCGGTTTAAAAGCAAAATACTTTGTTCCCCTTTTTGGAGGCGATCATTTAAACGGACTAATAGAGTTTGGGAAAAATTACTTTCCCCTCCCTGCCGCGGTTCTTGACGCATATCCACGACTTGAATCGGTGGTAGCGGTTGCCGATTTACCCGATGGGGTAAGTTCAATAGGTGATAATTTCCCGTTTTAGCCCGGGCGTAACTTTCTAAACTTGGTGTTGCTGAACCAAGTAATACCGTTGCATGATGGTATTTAGCTCGCCACTTAGCAACTTCTCGAGCTTGATAACGTGGCGCATCCTCTTGTTTATAACTCCCCTCATGTTCTTCATCCAAAATGATAAGACCAATTTTTTTGAGGGGGGCAAAAATTGCTGAACGGGTACCAACCACGACATCAACTTCTCCAGCCTGAATTCGGCGCCATTCATCATACCTTTCACCGTTTGAAAGTGCAGAATGCAAAATTGCAACATTTTTACCAAACCGCGCTCGAACCCGGCCGACCATTTGTGGCGTTAGCGAAATCTCCGGAACCAACATTAACGCCGTTTGATGAGTCGATAACGCCGTTTCAATCGCTCGTAGATAGACTTCTGTCTTTCCGCTTCCCGTCACCCCTTTCAAAAGAAAGACTGGTGATTGATTAGATCGAATCGCTTGGTTAAGAGCATCAACTGCAATTTGCTGGTCAGCATTTAAAGTTACTTGTTGATCTTTTACAAACTTTCCTGTTATTGGGGTCCGATATTGCTCAATTTTAACTTTTTTTAGCCACCCACGCTGTTCACCAAGCGTAAAAGATGCTGGTGAAAGGCCAGTTTGTTGTTGGGCTAGTTTCAATGGGGTCTTTTTAGCAATTTGTTGCTGTAAATAGGCTAAAAGACGCTTCTGAGCCCTTGCATTTTTAGGAACCGTTGCTAATAACTCTTCATAATCTTCGAACTGTAAACTTGGTTGAATTGCTACAACCATTTTTGCCCGGGCACGGTCTTCAACTTGATATTCAATTCTGATTTTACCTGCACGCCGCAATTTTACCAGCTCATGCATCACTTCAGGATCACTTTGAACATCATCAAGAGCTAGCGTATCTTGACCATTAAATAAACTGATTTGCTCAGTTTCGGCTACATCATCGGTTAGTCGAATCAGCCGGTGGGTTTTAGCCTTTAATAAGTTTGGAAGCATCGTATAAAGGCAATTTATCCAAAATGAGTATGTTGTCTCTGCTAACCACCGACTCAAGGTGATCATTTCTGGATTCAGAACCGGTTCCAAATCCATCAAGGCAATAATATCCTTCAATTCACCATCAAACGACTGTCCTGGTTTGGTATCAACAACAAAGCCTTGGACCTCTCGCTTACCACGACCGAAGGGAACTATTACCCGCATCCCCGCTGTCACCTGGTTTGTTAGTCTTTCCGGAACCCGGTAAGTATACGGTCGGTTAGTCTGCATCGTTGGGACATCAACAATTACTTGAACAACTTGCAACCCCAGCCCCTCCTATCACTTGCTTTGTTGCCATCGCTTAGCTAGTAGATTAATTAATCGTTGACCGACTTCTCGTTTGCTCAAGAGTGGCCATCTTTTAGGTTCAATATTCGGTTGCAGAATTGTTACTTGATCAGTTGCCACCCCAAAACCACTTCCTGCTTGACTAACATCATTAGCAACAATATAGTCTGCATGTTTTTTTGCCAATTTTGCTTGAGCATTTTGGAGTAAATCATTGGTTTCCGCCGCAAACCCCATAATAATTTGATGATCTTTTTTGGCCCCTAAAGTTGCCAAAATATCAGGGTTCTTGATTAAAGAAATGGTTAACTTATCTTGATCAGCTTGTTTTTTAATTTTTTGGTCAGCAACCTCTGCCGGCCGAAAATCAGCCACTGCTGCCGCCATCACCAAAGCATCGACCTTTTTAAATGCATCTAAGGTGGTTGCCAACATTTCAGCTGTTGTCGTAACTTTTTTAACGGTTAAATTAGGATGCTTTGGAAATTCAACCTGAACCTGGCCAACAACTGCTATCACCTTAGCCCCAGCTTCAAGAGCAGCTTGAACGACTGCCAATCCCATCTTTCCGGAAGAACGATTACCAATAAAACGAACTGGATCGATTGCTTCGTGAGTTCCACCCGCAGTGACTAAAATTACCTTTCCCACCAAACGCTTTTGCTTTGCAAGCCAATTTTTAACTTGGTTGGCAATGTCTTCTGGTTCCATCATCCGCCCCTTACCAACGTAACCTTCCGCAAGTAATCCGGTTTTTGGTGTTAAAATGATTTTCTGATCAGCAATTAGTCGGTTTAAGTTTCGTTGAGTTGCCGGATTAGCCCACATTTGGTTGTTCATTGCGGGAGCAAGCATAATTGGTGCCCTTGTTGCTAATAAACTGCTAGAAACAGCATCATCCGCAAGCCCGTTTGCCATTTTAGCAATTAAATCTGCACTTGCCGGGACAACCAATGCTAGTTCAGTCCAATCAGCTAGTTCAATATGGGGAACCGGACTCTGATTAATTTGCCATAAGTCAATTAAGACTGGTTGATGGGTTAGGGCATAGAAAGTGTTTGGGGTAACAAAACGTGTACTAGCAGGTGTCATCCCTATGCGAACTTCATGACCTTCTTTTTGGAGAATCCGGACTAAACTAACAGCTTTAAAAGCTGCCACGCTTCCACTTACGTATACGGCAATTCGTGTCATTTCGATCCCTCTTTACTACTAATAATTACGCAAAAAGCGCTAACGGCTGGACACATTATTCGTATAAGCTACTTAGAAGCTTTAATACTCTCTTTGATCCAAAATTCGTTAGCGCTTTAATATTTAATTATGGTTAAACCCGATAATGGGTTCTAATTATCGGAATCGTCAATCGAAACCATTCCAGCTTCAATTTCTTCAAGCGCCATCCCGACAGACTTAGTTGAATTATAGTGGTTAAGTAATAATGGCTTATCCATTTCCAAATCAACTGACTTATCTGAGTCTTGCGCACGATCCTTATCAAGACGGTATTGATCAATTTCATGAGCCCGCTTGCTTGCAAGCATAATTAATGAGTACCGCGAATCAACTTGCTTCAACAATTCATCAACTGAAGGGTATAAAATCATTGTTTTGAATCTCCTAACATTTCTAAGTAATCTGGCATTACTCGTGGAACCCGCAAACGTTCACTCCGAATAATTTCCTTAATCTTTTCAACCGCATTGGGAACTTCATCATTTACAACCGCATAGTCATAGTTTTGCATCATTTCAATTTCAGAAAAGGCTTTATGGATCCGTTTATTAATAACTTCCATACTGTCAGTTCCCCGATGAATTAACCGTTGCTTTAATTCCATCAAATCAGGCGGCGTTAAGAAAATGAAAACTCCATCCGGCCGTTTGGAACGAACTTGCATTGCCCCATTTACTTCGATTTCTAGAAAAACATCTTTTCCAGAATCTAAAGTCTCATCAATGTATTTTAACGGCGTTCCATAATAATTGTCAACGTACTTAGCATATTCCAACATTTGGCCAGTTTGAATATTTTTTTCAAATTCTTCTTTTGAAACGAAGAAGTAATCAACCCCATCCTTTTCACCTGGACGAGGTTGACGAGTCGTCATTGAAATTGAATATTGAAAATCATTTCCAGGTTGATCAAAAATTGCTTTCCGGACAGTCCCCTTACCAACACCAGAGGGCCCAGATAAAACTATAAGCATTCCGCGCTTTGTCATTAATCATTAACTCCTAACCATGAACGTGTTACCTTTTATTGTGCAATACTTACTGCCGTAATTCAAGACTTTCGCCCCATAAAGTGTGATTCAATCATTTACTCAAACCTTCATTAACTTATTTTGATTACTTTTTAATATTCGAATATCAACAGTGATCGTTTAGATTTTTTTCACTTAACACCAAACTACAAATCCTTTTTAAACTAAATCCTTCCCTTTAGTTTCGTTAAATTTAAATTATCACGAACTAAAAATAAATCAGTTCTTGAAATTGTAATCGTTTGTTCGTATAATTTATTTACAAACAAAAGTTCGGAGGGCGAACAAAATGCAAAACGTTAGTCGTTCATCTTTGCGGGAAAGAACGTTAAATATGATTTCTCACCTTAAGCCAATTTTTTCAGAACCTTTTTTCGCAGATCAACCGCCAGTTACCCTACTACCAATTGAACCGCTTTTCCAAAGAAAACTATTTTTAAAAAAAGCGATTGAAAGTCAGCGTGAAGTTTTCTTGCAACTAATGCCTACTACTGATGGTGGACAGCCTATTAATGTCCGAGGCGTTGTCAGAAAATTGGACGATCAGCGATACCTTCTCGCAAAAGAAAATAAAACCTATTTCTTTAAAATTAATCAACTGCGATACATTGCCGGTTAATTATGTGTGGCTCCCCTAGGTAATGGGACGCATTTAACTTGGGCATTCATGAACCAACCCACGTACGTTCTCGTCAATTTAAAATTCGGCACTTTAACCCAATTCCATAACAATGATAAAGACCGAGAAGAAACGTAAGCTTCTTCCCGGTCTTTCCTAGTTTCCTTGCTCCATACTCAATAATTCTTTTGCGTGTTCACGAGTCAACTTAGTAATTTTTTCACCTGCGAGCATGCGAGCAATTTCGTCAATCCGTTTTGATTGGTCTAAAGGCGTCACTGAGGTCATCGTCCGATTATTCTTAACTTGTTTCTGGATCAAGAAATGATGTTGCGCAATGGCAGCCACTTGTGGTAGGTGACTGATGCAGAGTACTTGTGATCCTTGGGCAATTACTTTAATTTTATCAGCAATTGCTTGGGCAACTCGACCACTCACCCCAGTATCAACTTCGTCAAAAATAATACTCGTAACCCCTTCACTTTTCGCAAAAATTGTCTTAAGGGCTAGCATAATCCGCGATAATTCCCCACCAGATGCAATTTTAGCAAGGGCTCCCATTCGTTCGCCCGGATTGGTTTGCATGTAGAATTCAACTTCATCAAGACCATCAGATCGGAAGCGACCCCCGTCCGGTTCAGCAAAATGGACCGCAAAAACTGCCCTTTCCATATACAATTCTCGCAATTGTTGGTGAACTTGGTTTTCTAATCTTTGTGCTGCTTGTTTCCGAATTTCCGTCAATTGCTTCCCTAACTGTTTTAATTCAGTTACTGTTTCAGCCAGTCTTTCTTCTTGGTCACTATCATCGTTAGCAACTTGTTCCATTTCTTCAAGTTCCTTTTTAATTCGATCATAGTAAGCTAAAACATCAGGAAGACGGTCACCGTATTTGTGTTCGAGATCTCCAATTAAGGTTAACCGACTTTCAATTTGGTCCAACCGAGCAGGATCAAACTCTAAACCATCAAGAGCTCGACTTGCTGAATCAGCAGCATCTTGAAGGGAATAGTATGCATCCCCCAACCCCTTAGCCAAGTCTTTAAAAGTAGGATCAAAATCGCTAATATCCTCAACTGAATTTTTCATTTCTGCCACTTGATCAAGAACCGGTGCCCCTTCTTCACCATTTAGACTTGCTGTTACCATATTAAGGGCATTACTAATTTGTTGAAAATGTTCTAAACGATCGCGTTCAGTTTCAAGCTGCTCTTCTTCATCCGGTTTCAGATCAGCGCCTTCGATTTCATCAACTTGATAACGAAGCATATCTAACCGTTGAGCCCACTGTTGTTCATTTTCTTTTTTCTTTTCAATGGCAGATGATAATTGTTGATATTCCCGAAAGGCTGCTTGATACTTTTTGAGAATTGGTTGAATTGGAGATCCTGCAAACTGGTCTAACATTCTAAGGTGATGTTCTGGTTGCAAAAGCAACTGATGCTCATTTTGACCTTGAATATCAACTAATCCTGCACCCAACTTTCGCAAGGCCGTAGTATTGATCAAGGTCCCGTTGACCCGAATAATGTTTCGACCGTTTTGATGAATTTCACGTGAAATAATTAACAAGCCGTCCTCGTGATCAATTCCATACTCGTCAAGGAGAGATAAATAATCATCACCCTTGGGAACTGTAAATTGACCTTGTAAGGTTAGTTTATCCGCCCCTTGGCGAATAAAATCCGTTGAGCCACGACTACCAGCTAGTAAGCCAACCGCATCAATGATAATTGATTTTCCGGCTCCGGTTTCCCCAGTCAAAACCGTCATTTGATCGTCAAAAGTAAGATTAAGGTGATTAATAATTGCTAAATTATCAATCGTCAACTCTTGTAACATTTTTCAACCTCATTTTTTCTAGTCGGCCAACAAATTGCGTCGCCGCTTTGTCAGATTCACAAACCACCAAAACCGTTGAGTCATCACCGATAGCAGTAAAGACTTCTGGAAAGTCTAATCGATTAATCAGCATTGCAACAACCGGCCCATGACCCGGATGCATCGTCAACGAAACGAACCGCTCAGACTGTTTTAAAACCTGAAGATAATTTCGAATTGATTCGCGAAATTGGCTATCCTCATTTTCCGCCTTTCTGGTTGGTAAACTGTAACGATACCCACCATCAGAGGTTGGCACTTTGATTAACTTAAGCTCTTTAATATCCCGGGAAACAGTTGCTTGAGTAACGTTATAACCGACTTCGGACAATAAGGTAACTAAGTCTTCTTGCCTTTCAACTGCGCGCCGTTCGATTAATTGTTTAATTTCGTTTTGGCGATTCATCTTTTTCATGACTTAAATCCTCCAAAAAATTTCCGATTATTTTGCGTTTAATTCCACTTGGGCTGCCGCTACAACCGCTTTAATATCTATCTGGGAATCAACACTTGCTTGATCGCCTACTAATTGTAATTGAGCTAAAAATTCAATATTTCCTTGACCGCCCTTAATTGGGGAGAAAGAAAGTTGTCGAACCGCAAAACCATCATTTGTCGCAAAGTTAAAGACGCGTTCGATTACTTCTTGGTGAACCGCCGGATCCTTAATAATCCCGTGTTTGCCAACCTTTTCTTTACCAGCTTCAAATTGTGGCTTGATCAAAGCAACAACATTACCATTTGGTCTTAAAATTTTAGCAAGTGGCGGCAAAATTAAGCCTAGTGAAATGAAGGAAACATCAATCGATGCAAATTCCGGTTGTCCCCGATGAAAATCGGCAAGTTTAGAATAACGGAAGTTCGTTTGTTCCATTACCTCCACCCGAGGATCATCACGGAGTTGCCAAACAAGTTGATTAGTTCCCACATCAAGGGCGTAGCTTAGCTTAGCTCCATTTTGGAGCATCACATCAGTGAAGCCTCCCGTTGAAGAACCAATATCTAAGACCACCAGATCTTTAACTGAAAGCTCAAAAACCTTTAAGGCTTTGGCTAACTTCAGTCCCCCACGACTAACATATGGCATCTTCTTCCCCTTTAAATGAAGCGTCGTGGTAACGGGGATCTTTTGACCAGCCTTATCTAGCCGTTCATTGTTTCGGCCGAGGACTTCGCCGGCCATAACCGCTCGTTTAGCTTGTTCACGGGAATCAAACAATCCTTGTTTTACTAGTAAGATATCAACTCGTTCTTTTTCCATTTCACTTAGTCCTCAAAATAAGCTAAAAATTCATCTAAAATCACCGGGTTCACTGACAATTGCATCGCTAGTGCATCACGTGCTGCCTTAGCATCTTTTAGGGCTGCTAGCAAGGCTTGTTTTGCTCCCTCAATCCCCAGAAGACTCGGATAGGTGTTTTTATGGGCTACCGCATCCCGGTGAACCTCTTTACCAACTTCTGCTTCAGTTGCTGTTACGTCCAGTAAATCGTCCTTAATTTGAAAGGCCAACCCATACGCCTTCCCAAATGCCTGCAGGTTAGCAATTACATTCTCTGAAGCCCCAGCAATTATCCCACCAGCAACAACCGAGTAAGCCAAAAGGGCCCCCGTTTTCTGTGCATGTAACTTCTTTAATTGATCCAAGGTGAGATGGTGACCTTCTCCTGCAATATCACGGGCTTGGCCAGCTACCATCCCCGCTGGACCGGCTGCTTTGGCAAGTGCTTGAACCAAATGAAGACTAATTGAATTAGGTAATTCATTTTCACTCAACCATGAGAATGCTAAGGTTAATAAACCATCTCCCGCTAGTGTAGCCATCCCAGCACCAAATTTTTTATGATTTGTTGGCTTTCCTCGTCGCAAATCATCATTATCCATTGCTGGTAAATCATCATGGATCAAGGAATAAGTGTGAATCAATTCGACCGCACATGCGGCTTTAAGAACCGCTGGAGTTATTTCTACTCCCAATAATTCACTTACTCCTAAAGTAAGCGCCGGACGCAAACGCTTCCCGCCGGCAGTTAAAGAATAATCCATCGCTGCCATTAAGGTTGGTTGATCACATTCGCTGACAAGCGCATCCTTTAAATATTCATTGATCTTAGTTCTTAATTCTGCAATTTTATGCACGTTATTTGCCCCTAGTCTTCTTTTTGATTAGCCGAAAATTCTGAATGGTATCCTTGGTTTTGCACCCCATTATTACTTAGATCATCACCGATTTCTTCTGCTGGTTGAAGACTACCATTTTCATCAACTAATTGTGCCAAAGTCGTTTGTGCTTGATCAAGTTCTTTTTGCAATGCTTGCGCTAATTCCATCCCTTGCTTAAATTCTTTAATCGAATCATCAAGAGTTAATTGACCACCTTGAAGATGGTTGACAATCGCTTCTAGATCTGCGATCCGACTTTCAAAACTCTGCTTTTTAATCTCTGATGCCATTCTAATCTTCCTTCCTTACCTTATCAACCGTAACTTCCGCATTACCATCATAAAAATGTAAATTTAATTGATCCCCAGGCTGCAATTGTTGAGCTGAAATTACTTGATTATCTCGAGTTGCATAACTATACCCTCGTTCAAGGACTTTCAACGGACTCAACGCATCTAAGCGACCAACTAAATTTCGAACCCATTGACTACGTTGTAGGATGTCGAGTTGACTAACTTGTTTTAAGTTTGCGACAAGATGCTGTAATTGTAACTGGTTCCGCTTCACACCGTTAACTGGCGATTGGAGTTGTAAACGATGATCTAGTTGCTGAAGCTGTTCATGCTTTGCTTGTAATCGGTGAACTTGAAACTGAATTAATCGCATTTTAAGATCATCCACTTGTTGGAGGGGGCGTTCAATTAACCGCTCAGGTTGTGATAATGGATAACTCTCGCGTAAATGACGAAGAGTCTGATTAGCTAATTTTAGTTTAGCCTGAATTCCGTTAATCAATTCCAGTTGCGAACGTTTTAATTCTGCTTTAATTTCAACTAATTCCCATGCTGAAGCCTTAACTGCTGCTGCTGTTGGTGTTGCCTGGCGATCATCAGCTGCCAAATCCGCAATGGTGGTATCCGTTTCGTGCCCAACCGAGGAGATCACTGGAATTTCCGAAGCTGCAATCGCCCGCCCCACAACTTCTTCATTGAAAGGCCACAAATCACCCCGAGAACCACCACCACGGGCTACGATCAAAGTATCAAAATTGCCGGTTTCATTGACCCGCTTAATTTGCCTTGCAATCATTGGGGCTGCGTCATTCCCTTGAACTTTGGTTGGATAAAAAACCAGCTGAATAAGAGGATTCCGTCGCCGAAAAGTGGTAATCATATCATGTTTAACGGCCGCATCATTACTTGTAACAATCGCAACTCGCTTTGGAAAGGGGGGAATTGACCGTTTGGGCAAGTCAAACAAGCCCTCAGCTTTTAACTTTTGATACATTTGCTGAAAGGCAACTTGGAGTGAACCGGTTCCGACTTCTTCTAATTGTTCAACATAAAGCTGATACTCGCCTCGATTAGGATAAACTGCGACTCGCCCACGAACGAGAATTTTCATACCATTTTCTAAGTCAAACGGCACTTTAGCAAACGCACTTTGGAACATTACCGCCTTGATCTTATACTGATCTTTTGGTGCTAAACCTTCCGTATCATCCTTGATTGCAAAGTATTGGTGACGGCTCGAAGGCCGATAATCCGTTAACTCTCCAACCACCCAAAGGTTTCGTTGGCTTAGATATGGGTCAGCATCAAATTTTCGACCAATGTAGCGAGTTAATTGGCCAATTGTAAGGGGATTATCCTTCGGCATCTTTCAAACTCCATTCTGCTAAATCAACCGTTTGGGACATTAAACTAGCGATCGTCATTGGTCCAACGCCGCCGGGAACCGGGGTGATTGCTCCTGCTACCGATTTAACTTCTTTAAAGTTAACATCTCCAACTAGTTTCCCTTCCGGCGTCCGATTAATTCCTACATCAATCACAACCGCCCCTGGTTTGACCATTGAAGCAGTTAAGAAATTGGCTTTCCCAGTCGCAACGATTACCAAATCAGCGTCCTTAATAATTGCTTCTGGATCGGGAGTTTGGCGGCCAATCATTGTTACCGTGGCGTTTTGGTTAATCAACAAAGCTTGCATTGGCCGCCCAACCAAAATACTCCGCCCAACGATCGCCACTTTAGCACCGGCATAGTTAAAGTTAAGACTATCAAGCATTGTTATAATTCCCCGCGGTGTACAAGCGACCGGATAGCTCCCTGGTAAATTGTTGTATAGTTTGCCGACATTTAGGGGATGAAAACCATCGACATCCTTCTGCGGATCAATTGCAGCAACCAGTGCTTGTCCATTTAAGTGGTTTGGCAACGGCTCTTGGACCAAAATTCCATGAACATTCGGATCATTATTTAAGGCCTCAATTGTTTGCAGTAAAGTTGCTTGATCAACCGTTGCCGGAAAATTCTTTTGAATTGAATAGATCCCTAATTTCTCAGCTTTTCGTTGTTTGTTGCGAACATAAACAAGGCTGGCTGGGTCTTCACCAGCTAAAATAACTGCCAATCCAGGAACAAATCCTTTTTGCTTTAACTTTTCTACCCGGTGAGCTGTTTTTTCGTTCTCCAGCGCCGCTAATGCTTTCCCATCAATAATTTTTACCATTCCGCTGACCCCTTTCGCTAAAAAATAAGGGTGGGAAGAAAATATCCTCCTCACCCTCATTAATCTTTGAACGCTATTCTAACCGTGAAATTCTTGTCATTAAGGTTCTAACCATGGCAACCCGACAGGCAAAAATTTAGTCTACGATTCTTATAATCATTCACTTATTCTTAGTTGCGAGGAAATTCTTTTTCTAGATTTCCAAGTACCCCATTAATAAACTTTCGTGATGTCTCATCACTGAAATCCTTAGCTAATTCTAAGGCTTCATTAATTACGACAGCAGTTGGCACTTCTGAATTATAACGTAATTCGTAAGTTGCTAATCGTAAAATAACTAGATTAGGCCGGGCAATCCGATTTAGCGTCCATCCACTTGCTAAATGTTCTTGGATTAACTGATCAAGTTCTGCTTGATGGTCAACGACCCCAGTTACTAATTCTTCAAGAAAAGTTGGGACCGGTTCACCTTCATTAAGTGGTAAAACAGCTTTATTTTCGTAAAGATCCCGCTTATCTGCTTCTGGATTGGTTTCTAAAGCAAATAAAGCTTTGAAAGCTGCTACCCGAATGCTATGCCGACTAAAACTCACTACTCTTCACCATTACTTTCTTCGTCAAATAAATTATCAGGATCAACCGTTTGCGCTTCTTTTTCAGTTACAATTCCTTGAATATGAACGTTAACTTCTTCAACCTTTAGGTCAGTCATTGATGTAATTTGTTGTTTGACCCGTTCTTGAATTTGAGCTGCAACCTTAGGTACTGAGACACCATAGTTAAGGTAAACTGCCACATCTAGCGTTAGGGTATCACCTCTAACCGTTAGTTTTACCCCCCGTCGATGATCAGAACGTCCGAGCAATTCGCCAACATTATTTGCAAAGGAGCCATGCATCTTGGAGACTCCGTCAATTTGACTAGCGGCAATGCCGGCAATAAATTCTAAAACCCGGGGAGCAATTTGAATTTGCCCCAGTGTTTGATCTGCAGCGTTTAAGATGATTGTTGAATCTTCTGCCATCCCAATTTCCTCCGTTTATTAAAATGAACTTACATTTTTAAATTAAAAGTATGTCTAAAGAAAGCGGGAGCCAAGTAAACCAACATCCCCACCGCTAGTTTGACTTGGCTTGC
This sequence comes from Candidatus Limosilactobacillus faecipullorum, assembly GCA_019118465.1. GTDB lineage: Bacteria > Bacillota > Bacilli > Lactobacillales > Lactobacillaceae > Limosilactobacillus > Limosilactobacillus faecipullorum. The sequence continues at coordinate 23,051 of DWYX01000045.1, forward strand.
CTAGTTAGAAAACGATTTTGCTTATCTTCTAGATTTATTCTATTGTGGACTAGTTCTGCATAAAAATCAACCAGTTCTGAGCCTAGCCAGGCTTTACACAGTAATTAGGTTGGTTGGCGCTTGGGTTAGTACTTCACAACCACTATGCGTGATCAAAAGATCATCTTCAATCCGGACCCCAAATAAACCAGGGAGATAAATTCCCGGTTCCACCGTAATAATTTGGTTGTGCTTTAAAACTACTTGCTTGGTCTTTGGACCATAGCTTGCTGGCAATTCATGAACCGTTAAGCCAATTCCGTGACCCATTCCGTGTTGGAATTCATCACCATATCCAGCTTCTTCAATTAAATGTCGACCAGCATAATCAAGCTTATCACCACGAACCCCAGCTTGGGCTTTCTCAATCACCGCTTGCCGGGCTTCGTTAACTAACTTATAAACCGTTTTGAACTCAAAATCTGGTTCACCGACAGCGAATGTCCGGGTCATATCGGCAGTATAGCCATCGACAAAATACCCAAAATCAAGAGTTACAACATCACCCTTTTCGATCAGCTTTTTGGAAGCTGTTGCATGAGGCTTAGCCGCATTGGCACCTGAAGCAACAATAGTCGGAAAAGAAGCTTCACTTGCCCCATGTTCCTTCATCCAAAAATCCAAGCGGTTAGCAACCTCGAGCTCTGACATTCCTGGTTTAATCATCCCCAAAACATAATCAAACCCCTTATCATGCAAGGAAGTCGACTGCCGTAAGGTTTCAACTTCTGAGCTTTCCTTTTCAGCCCGATAGTTCTCAACTAGGTTAGTAAAGGGGACGATATCCGCAACCATTAGTTCATCTAATTGGTCAAACAAGCCATAACTAAGACTACTTTCAAAGCCCAGGACAGTTAAACCCAATTTTTGCATAATCTCATTGACCGTCCCATAGTAATCCCGGGTAATCATGCCAACAACTTCTTGGCTATCAAATTCACGGAGAGCTTCTGCATACCGATCATCAGTAATTAAAATAGCCGACTTATTAGTAATTAAGAGCGCACCGTCACCTTCGGTTAAAGTAAAGCCGGTTAGGTAAAAGAGATTTTCTTGGTTAGTGACCAAAAAAGCGTCAATGTATAAGTCTGGTAGACGTTTTTTAATTCGCTCAATTCGTGTCATCCTATTTCCCCTCGACTTCTTCATCGGTTTGCAGAACCGCCATGAAGGCGCTTTGCGGAATTTCAACCTTTCCAACAGCCTTCATCCGTTTCTTCCCCCGCTTCTGCTTTTCAAGCAACTTTGCCCGCCGGTCAGGGTCACCAGTATGAATTCGGGCAGTAACATCTTTCCGGTAAGCCTTGATCGTAGTCCGTGCGATAATCTTTGAGCCGATTGCGGCTTGAATTGGAATTTCGAAGTTTTGCCGCGGAATAATTTGCTTTAACTTAACCGCAATTTCCCGTCCCCGTTCAGCTGAGAAATCTCGGTGCGTAATAAAGCTTAAAGCATCGACCCGGTCCCCATTCAAGAGAATATCGATCTTAACCAGATCGCTGACCCGGTAATCATCAATTTCATAGTCTAAGGAAGCATAACCGTGGGTACTAGACTTTAATTTATCAAAGAAATCGTAAATGATTTCAGCTAGAGGAATGTGGTAGATCACATTAACCCGGGTATCACTCAAGTATTCCATGGTATCGAATTGACCACGCTTCCGTTGGCAGAGTTCCATAACGGCACCAACATAATCGTTTGGCACCATAATTGAGGCTTTGACAAACGGTTCTTTAATATCCTTAATTGCTGATACATCAGGCATTTCAGCCGGATTTTCAACTTCTTTGGTTGTTCCATCATGCAGGTCAACATGGTAGGTTACTGACGGAGCCGTCGTAATTAGATCGAGGTCAAATTCTCGTTCAAGCCGTTCTTGCACCACATCCATATGCAATAAACCAAGGAACCCACACCGGAACCCAAAGCCAAGGGCCTGAGACGATTCCGGTTCAAAGGTCAAAGCAGCATCATTCAATTGTAATTTTTCCAAAGCATCCCGAAGATCATTAAACTTCGCATTATCGGTTGGATAAAGCCCCGCATATACCATCGGCGTCATTTGGCGGTAACCAGCTAAGGCTTCATCTGTCGGGTGCATTGCGGACGTCACTGTATCCCCAACTTGTGTATCCTTAATGTCTTTAATGGCGGCCGTAATATAACCAACGTCACCAGCCATCAAAACATCCCGTTCGAGTGGCTTCGGTGAGTTGATCCCTACTTCGGCCACTTCGTACTCAGAACCACTATTCATGAGCTTAATCCGGTCGCCTTTTTTCACCGTTCCCTCAAAGACCCGGATGGAAAGTACCACACCGCGATAGTCATCATATTTAGAGTCAAAAATCAAGGCTTTTAGCGGAGCAGTTAAGTCACCAGTCGGTGCGGGGACATCCTTAACAATCTTTTCAAGAACCTCATCAACGCCCATACCAGTTTTAGCGCTAATGTCAACTGCTTCATCAGTCTCCAAGCCAATTTCATCTTCAATCTGCTCCCGGGTTCCAGCTGGATCGGCAGAAGGTAAATCGACCTTGTTAATCACTGGAAGAATCGAAAGATCATTATCCAAAGCTAGATAAACATTGGCTAACGTTTGCGCTTCAACCCCTTGTGTAGAGTCAACAACCAGAATTGCGCCTTCACAAGCGGCTAATGATCGCGAAACTTCATACGAAAAGTCCACGTGACCTGGTGTATCAATTAAATGGAAAATATAATCCTGACCATCCTTAGCGTGATAAGTCAAGGCCACCGCGTTTAATTTGATGGTAATTCCCCGTTCCCTTTCAAGCGGCATGTCGTCGAGGATTTGATTTTTCATTTCCCGTTTACTAATCGTATCCGTCATTTCCAAAATTCGATCCGCTAAAGTCGACTTCCCATGATCGATGTGGGCAACGATCGAAAAATTACGGATCCGTGATTGCCGTTCTTTCATTGCTGCTAAATCCATTTTCTCCGCTCACTTTCATTAAACTATCCAATTATCTAGTATACCAAAGATGCCAAAGAATAGAAAAAGCTGAGTGAAACTTTTCGTCTCAACTCAGCCTTATCCTATTTTTCATCAAAGGCGTCCCGTAATTTATCGAAGAAACCACCTTTATCACCTTTGACGTGTTCACCAGAAGCCTCTGCAAAAGCCATTAAGGCCTCTTTTTGCCGCTTATTAAGATTCTTTGGTGTCTTAACGTGAACCGTTACATGCTCATCACCGGTCCCTTTACCGTCAATGAACGGAACTCCCTTCCCACGAAGACGGAAGTTAGTTTCTGATTCAGTTCCGGCAGGAATCTTCAAATCAACGTCACCATGAACCGTTTTAACTTTAATCTTGTCACCAAGAGCCGCTTGCGTAAAGGAGATATCTTGATCAACATAGATTGTCGTTCCATCCCGGCGGAAGTCCCGGCTTGGGGTAACCCGGAAGAGAATGTAAAGATCTCCGTATGGACCACCATTTCGACCGACCTCACCTTGGCCTTGAAGCCGCAATTGTTGACCATCATCGACCCCAGCAGGCACCTTAACCTTCAATTCGTGGCGTTCGCTAACGTGACCTTGTCCATGGCACTTTTCACATTGGTCATCATGACGGACTTCTTGACCCGTCCCGTGACAAGTTGGACAAACTTCCTGGGACTGCATCATCCCCATCATCGTTTGCCGTTGATGCAAGATGTAACCTTGACCACCACATTGATGACAAGTAACTGGGCTCTTACCAGGTTTAGCTCCCGTTCCATGACAAACGTCACACTGGGTGTCCCGCGTATACTTAATCGTGGTTTGCTTACCATTAATGGCTTCCATAAAGTCTAAAGTCATCGTATATTGTAAGTCGCGACCTTGTTGAGGGGCCCGGGGATTCCGCCGCCGACCAGCGCCACCAAAGAGATCACCAAAAAGATCGGAAAAGTCACTGAATCCTTGTGCACCACCGAAACCTTGGCCGCCAAAGCCTTGACCACCAAAACCTCCTTGGGGACCAGCTGAACCAAATTGATCATATTGGGCCCGCTTTTGGGAATCACTTAAGGTTTCGAAAGCTTCGTTAATGTCCTTAAATTTTTGTTCAGCTCCCGGTTCATGGTTAACATCCGGGTGATACTTCGCTGCCAATTTCCGGTAAGCCCGTTTAATTTCAGCTTCAGAAGCATCCTTTTTGACCCCTAAAATATCATAGTAGTCTTTTTCTGCCATTCTTTTTCCCCACTTTTAATTCACAAAAGAGGTTGGGTAAAACTCAACCTCCTAAGTAATTTAACTATTTCTTATCGTCTGGGTTAACTTCTTCAAAGTCACCGTCAACGGTCTTACCGTTATCGTTGCCCTTTTGGTTGTCGTTGCCAGAAGTTGGGTTACCTTGAGCACCACCATTTTGTTGTTGTGCTTGTTGGTATAACTTAACCGTTAAGTCTTGGATAATCTTATTCAAATCATCCTTCTTCGTCTTCATTGCTTCGATATCGTTGGCATCCTTTGCCTTTTGAAGAGCTTCCTTAGCATCCTTAGCCTTTTGGATTTCGTCTGCTGATACCTTACCGTCAAGTTCCTTCAAAGTCTTGTCAGTTTGGAAGAGAAGTTGGTCAGTTTCGTTCCGAACATCGGCTTCTTCCTTCTTCTTCTTATCGGCTTCAGCGTTTGCTTCAGCATCCTTCTTCATTCGTTCGATTTCTTCGTCAGACAAACCGGAGTTAGACTTAATGGTAATATTTTGCTTCTTGTGAGTTCCTTGGTCCTCGGCAGAAACGTTAACAATCCCATTCTTGTCAATATCAAAGGTAACCTTAATTTGAGGAACCCCACGTGGTGCAGGTGGAATGTCTGTCAGTTGGAAGTTCCCAAGCGTCTTGTTATCAGCAGCCATTGGACGTTCACCTTGAAGAACGTGAATATCAACTGCTGGTTGATTGTCAGCGGCCGTTGAGAAGATCTGACTCTTAGAAGTTGGAATCGTCGTGTTCCGGTCAATCAGCTTCGTGAAGACGCCACCCATGGTTTCAATCCCGAGGGAAAGTGGCGTAACGTCAAGCAAAACAACGTCCTTAACGTCACCAGTCAAGACCCCACCTTGAACAGCAGCCCCGAGGGCAACGGCTTCGTCAGGGTTGATGGAGTGGTTAGGTTCCTTACCGGTTAATTCCTTAACCATTTCTTGAACTGCTGGAATCCGAGTTGAACCACCATTAAGGATAACTTCATCAATATCACTAAATGAAAGACCAGCATCTTTCAACGCGTTCAGAACTGGTTGCTTCGTCCGTTCAACCAAGTCATTAGTAAGTTGGTTGAACTGAGCCCGAGTTAAAGTCTTTTCTAAGTGCAATGGACCATTTTCACCGGAAGTAATGAATGGTAAACTGATTTGAGCTTCTTGAACCCCAGAAAGGTCCTTCTTTGCCTTTTCAGCTGCATCCTTCAACCGTTGAAGCGCCATCTTGTCTTGAGAAAGATCAATACCGTTTTCAGCCTTGAATTCATCAACTAACCAGTCCATGATCTTTTGGTCAAAGTCATCCCCACCAAGGTGCGTATCACCGTTCGTGGAAAGAACTTGGAAAACCCCATCCCCAAGTTCAAGAATGGAAACATCAAAAGTCCCACCACCAAGGTCATAAACTAAGATCTTTTCATCCTTGTCTTGCTTATCAAGCCCGTAAGCTAATGAAGAAGCAGTTGGTTCGTTAATAATCCGCTTAACATCTAACCCAGCAATCTTACCGGCATCCTTTGTTGCTTGCCGTTGAGCATCGTTAAAGTAAGCTGGCACCGTAATAACGGCTTGGGTAACCGTATCACCGATGTAATCTTCAGCGTACTTCTTGATGTATTGCAAAATCATCGCTGAAATTTCTTGGGGGGTGTACTTCTTTCCTTCAATATCAACCGTGTACCCGGCTTCGCCCATATGACTCTTAATGGACTTAACCGTGTTTGGGTTCGTAATTGCTTGCCGCTTTGCGACTTCCCCAACTTGGACTTCGCCGTTCTTAAATGAAACGACAGATGGAGTCGTCCGTCCCCCTTCAGGGTTCGTGATAATCTTTGGTTCGTTACCTTCCATTACGGCAACGGCAGAGTTAGTAGTACCGAGGTCGATACCAATAATCTTATTGCTTGCCATTTTTTTACCTTCTTTATTTTTAATTTACTGTGCAACAACGACCATCGCTGGCCGCATTACGCGATCCTTAAGCATATAGCCAGCTTGTAAAACTTTCACAACCGTTTCCGGCTTTTGACCATCCTCAACCGGTACCGTTTGGACCGCTTGGGAGGTTTGGGGATCGAAAGGCTTATTTAAAGCTTCGATTTCAGTAACCCCATGTTCCTTCAACGCTTGCTCCAGATGATCATGGACCATTTGGATTCCCCTCTTCAATTGCTTTCCGGCATCATCGGAAACCTCAATTTGGAGAGCCCGCTTTAAGTTATCCAAAACTGGCAGAACCCCCTTAACCAAAGCTTGCCCGTCATACTTAAGTAAGCTTTCGCGTTCCTTAGCAAAACGCTTGGTCATATTTTGGATTTCTGCCTCCGCCCGTAAGTACTGATCATCCTTTGCGCTTACGTCAGCTTGTAACTTTTCAACTTGCGCTTTTAAAGCCGTCACTTGATCTTCTTCGGTTGACTTTGGCTTTGCTTGTTCAGCCTTAGTTTGATCCACTGTCTGATCTTGTTTTTCATCAACTGGCTTCGTTGATTTCTCTTCCTTTGCCATTTAATCCCTCCTAAGAATCATAATAATGATGATAGTAGTTTAGCAACCGTTTTGCAAGTTCATGCCGAAAAGCATCGACTAACCCAATCGTGCGGGAATACGACATCGTGGTTGGCCCGAGGACAGCAATGATTCCTTCACCAAATTGATCAACTTGATACTTAGCAGTAATCAATGAATAGTTATCCAGTAACTTATCCTTAGCAATTTCAGAACCAATTTTTACTGTGATCCCGTTTCCGTTCGTATCAGTATCAATAATCGAAGAAAGTCGATCACTTTGATCGAGCAATTCATAAACGGCCTTCATCGCCTTTGCATCCTGATGGGTATCAATTCCCAATAAATTAAATCGACCACCAACATAAAAACGTTCACCAGCCGCTTGATTAACAATACTATCAAAAATTCTTAAGAAGCCTTCTGGTTGTTGTAAATAGTCAGTTATTTGAACCGGAATGTCTTCTTGCAGTCGTTTAATGACCTCCGTTAAGGGCAAGCCAACGAGTTGATCGTTGATTAAACGAATCACTGCTTCAATCGCTCCTGGCTCAACCCGCTTTGGAATTGTAAAAGCTTGACTTTCAACCTCACCACTATCCGTAACTAAGATGGCCAAGACCCGTGCATTGCCCAACGAAACTAAGCGAAAGCCGCTTAATTTAATGTTTTGCTGTTCGGGCTTCAACGTAAAGGCCGTGTAGGAGGTCAAGTTTGATAAAATTTCCGCAGAATGGGAAACAATCTCATCAATCTTTTGAAACTCGGTCCCCAAGGAATCATGAATCATTGCCGAATCATTTTCGGAAATTGCCGTTGGATCAAGCAAATAATCGACGTAGTAACGGTAGCCCTTTTTAGAAGGAACCCGTCCTGAAGAAGAATGCTCTTTTTTTACAAGACCCTCGTGCTCTAAAACTACCATTTCATTTCGAATCGTAGCTGAACTAACCTTAATCGGTAGTTTCTGTGCGAGTAGCTTTGACCCAACCGGTTGACCAGATATGGTAAACTGACGTACAATCGCCTGGAGAATCAACTCTTGACGTTGTGTTAGCATCTCATCACTTCCTTTTAGCACTTTCAGTCGCTAAGTGCTAAACACAATTAATAATATACCAACCAGAACAGCAAAAGTCAATAAAAGTCAAAACCTTTTGGAGAAAAAATTTATGGTAAAAAAATCACAACGGTTTATTCAGCCCCATTCAGCCAAAGAAGCGATGCTATTAATTCAAAAACTTTTCAACCAATACCGGAACGCTCCCTTGACTCAAGAACTCCTCAACTACCACCTCAATCTTTTACAACGGCTCCAAGGTGACATCAAAGCCGTAGCCATTAAAGAAAATAATCCCAAACAGTTGTCTGACCTTGAAGAAATGACCCGGCTAATGCAATCCTGGAGTGGAATTCGCTTTGCTGGGAAACCCTTTCCCGGTAAACTTCGTCATTTTCACCTAGCTACTAGTCCTCAACAACACTTCAAACGACAAGTTCACAAAATGAACGGGAACCACCGGGCAAGTCATCATTAGTAATAAATTTCATAAAAAAGAAAGCCAGGGCAATTTTTTGAATGCGCCCTGGCTAATTTATTATTTGGCAATCCCCATTGGAGAAATTAACTTCGTTTTTAAAGCGGTAGCTGCAGTCTCAAAATCATCAAAATGATATTTAATTTGGCCAATTTGTTGGTAGGCCTCATGACCTTTCCCAGCAATCAAAACTGCATCTCCTGGCTTGGCAAGTTGAATCGCCTTTTGGATAGCTTGGGCCCGATCATAAATGATTAATGGCTGTTTTGGGCTTTTATTAATTCCTTTTAGCATGTCATTCATGATTTGATGCGGATCCTCGGTTCGTGGATTATCGGTAGTAAAAATTGCCTGACTACTGTTGTCAGTTGCAATTTGCGCCATAATTGGTCTTTTTTGAGTGTCCCGATCACCACCACAACCAACTACACAATAGACTTTATGCTGCGTAAATTGATTTAAAGTTGCCATTACCTTTTGCAAACCATCCGGGGTATGGGCATAATCAACGATCACAGTAACGCCCGTCGTTGTAGGCACTAATTGAAAACGCCCTTTCACTCCATGGATAGTCGCAAGGGAGCGAACCGCATCTTGAATCGCAATTCCAGAAGCAAAGGCTGCGGCAATTGCAGCTAAACAATTATAGACATTAAATTGGCCAACTAGGGGCACCCTTACTGAATATTCTTGGTCAAAAGCAACGAGCTTAAATTCCAGACCATGCATACTTAAGTGAATCTTTTCAGCCCGAAAATCAGCAGTTGGCGTTAAGCCATATGTCAAAACCTGGGCTGGGGTATAATCCGCAAATTCACGACCAACAGGATCATCCTGGTTAATCACTGCCACTTTATTAGGACTAAGTTGGCTAAACAACAGGCTTTTGGCTAATTTGTATTGGGTCATTGTATGATGGTATGCTAGATGATCTTCAGAGAAGTTTGTGAAAACTGCAACGTTAAAGTCAATCATTCGAACCCGTTCTTGGACAAGGGCGATGGAAGAAACTTCCATGGCAACCGTTTGAACTTGATCATTAACCATCTCGTGGAGAAGCCGTTGTGTAGTTAAGGCATCTGGGGTGGTGTTAACAGTTGGAAAAGTCTGGTGGCCTATTTTCTTGTACAAAGTCCCAATCAAACCAGTTAATTGTCCTTGGTCGCGAAAAATCTTGTCAACCAGGTGTGTAACGGTTGTTTTTCCGTTTGTACCAGTCACCCCAATCATTTGTAAATGGCGACTCGGTTGCCCATAAAAATTAGCTGCTAATTCAGCGAGCGCACGATGGGTATCATGCACACAAACCACGGGAATCGTTGTTTTTACCGCTTCTTGGGCAATAATTAACTGGGCACCTTGGGTTACTGCTTGACCAACAAGTTGATGGCCATCTACCTTGCTCCCCTTGATTGCCACAAAAACAGCTCCTGGGCGTACTTTTCGGGTATCATGAGTTAGTTCGGTAACTTCAAAATCAACAAAATTAGTTGGATTAAGTCGACAATACTTAAGGGGTTTAATTAATTCACTCGCTAACATTTAAATCACCCTCCGTTTCTTGGATGCTACAGTAGAACTAATCAAAGTTCCCACTGTCTCATCAAACTGATCAGTTGCTTGGACCCAAATTGGTAAGCTTGCTTCTGCGGCTAATAAAACTGCCCGTTCACAGACCACTTGAGCACCTCTTCGAGCTAATTGAACCATCGCCGGATAAGATAACCAGGGAATCACTTGAGCTGACGTTTTTACAGTTGGCACAACGTTCATAACCCCTGCAACATCCTTATACAAAATAACTTGTTCTGCCTTGAGTGCAACTCCAAGTGCCACCGCAGTAGTATCCGAGCCTCCCCGGCCTAAAGTGGTTACCTTTCCTAGATCATTCTGACCCTGGAAACCAGCTACAACCACGACCTCGTGATCTCCTAACGCCCGGCTAATCGGTCGAGGATCAACGTGGGTAATTCGTGCGGCTTGATAATCATTCGTCGTTTTAATTCCTGCTTGACCCCCGGTAAAGCCAACGACATCCAAACTTTGCAGGCGAAGTTCATTTACCATTACCAACATCGAAATGATTTCCCCAAGGCTTGTTAGTTGATCGAGTTCCTGAAAGGTTAGTTTCCCCGTCTGACCATGAACTAAATTCAAGAGTGAATCAGTCGCGTATGGTTCCCCTAACCGTCCCATTGCCGAAACAACGACGACAACTGCTTTTTGCTTGGCAACCATCCGCTTAATATGTTGAACAGCTGCTTGGCGTAAATCTGATCGTTGGAGAGAAGTTCCACCGAATTTTTGAATAACAATCGGTTTCATGTTAGCCACGCTCCCTTTCACTTGCCGTTAGAATATACTGCTGATACCAAGTCATAAAAGTTAGTACCGTCCAAAGTTGCCGAGAATAATCAGCCTTTCCACGGCGATGTTCTGATAATAATTTTAGAAAGTATTCTTTTTGGAAAAGTTGATCCGTCGGTGAAGTCATAATAATTTGCCGGGCCCAGTCATACATTTCATCCTTTAGCCAGTGGCGAATTGGGACCGGAAAACCGAGTTTGGGACGATTTAAAACCGCCCCTGGTACAAGCCCCTCAGCCGCCTTACGCAGGATTGCCTTAGATGTTTTTCCTTGGATTCTCATTTGACTTGGAATTTGACTGGCAACTTGAAATACTTCCCGGTCAAGAAAGGGCGTCCGAAGTTCCAAACTAAACGCCATTGAAGTTCGATCGGCATTTCGGAGTAAGTCCCCATTCAACCAAGCATGTAGATCAATTGATTGCATCTTGGTTAAGGGATCGGCCGTTGCGACTTCCCGATAATACTTAGCAACCGCTTGCGTTGCCGGTTGCTTGGGATCATATTTTTTCAAAAACTTAGCTTTTTGGCTTTCATCAAAAATAAAAGCATCCCCAACATACCGTTCTTCCAAAGGTGTCGTTCCCCGCAGTATAAATGATTTTCCCCGCATACCAGCTGGCATTAGCGTGGCAATCCAATGAAGGGTCCTGTTAAGAATTTGGGTTTTCTGAAAGATACGTAATGATTGAGGTTCATGATAAATTGGATAACCAGCAAATAACTCATCTGCCCCCTCACCAGTTAGTGCCACCGTAACGTGTTGCCGGGTTAAACGAGCTAAGAAAAATTGGGGAACCGCTGCCGGATCTGCTAAAGGATCATCCATTGCCCAAACAAAATATGGGAAGGCGGCCATAAACTCCGCTGGAGTAATCGTGAGTTGATAATTCTCTACTCCTAAGCGATCAGCAGTCTCGGCCGCAAGCGATAACTCATTATATCCCGGTCGTTCAAAGCCAACTGAGAAAGTCTTTAGATGGGGATGATATTGATGAGCAATCGCAGCGACAATTGTCGAATCAATCCCGCCAGAAAGAAAAGCGCCAATAGGTACATCTGAACGAAGATGTAGCTTAACCGAATCAACCAAGACATCACGTAGTCGCTTAACCAAAACATCTTCTGATGCTCGTACTGGCGCAAATGTCGCATTAAAGTACCGTTGCACCCGAGGGGTTTCACCAAGTCGCTTGATCAAATAATGTCCCGGTTCTAAAGCATGAATTGAAGTCGCTAAGGTTTTAGGTTCAGGGACATATTGAAAGGTCATATAATCTTGCAAAGCCCCTTGATCAAATTGTCGTTCCTTTAAAATTGGGTACAAGGCTTTTTGCTCCGAAGCATAATAAAATTGATCATTTTCTATAGCATAATAAAAGGGTTTGATACCAAAATGATCCCGCGCCGCAAATAAGACCTTTTCCTTAGTATCCCAAATCACAAAGGCAAACATTCCCCTTAAATGCTGAGGAACTGCTACTCCGTATTTGGCATACGCAGCTAAGAGAACTTCTGAATCTGAATTTCCTTGGAATTGATAGCCTTCCGTTTTTAACTCTGCCTTTAATTCTAAGTAATTATAAATTTCACCATTAAAAGTTAAGAGATAGCGGTCGTTTAAATAGGGCATTGGTTGGTGACCGTTGGCGGTTAAATCGATAATGCTTAACCGGCGAAAGCCCATCGTAATATATTCATCTTGAAAATACCCTGCATCATTAGGTCCACGGTGAATCAACATGTTATTCATCGTTTTAACAGTCGCTGCCTCTTTCTTAGGTTGGCTTAATGATTTGTCAGAAAGTACACCTGCAAAACCACACATCATCGTTTCCTCCCGTTTCAATTAAAATTGTTGATCATCTTACCGGAAGGGTTTGATCGTTTTATGGCTAGAATATTTAATTCTATATGGTGGTTTAATTAACATTTTCTAAACTTTAAAGAAAATATGATTGATTTCTGAATGTCTTATAAAAATCAACTGGTATTTAAAAACGCCTAGCCCGGATTTTATCCGAACTAGACGTTTTAAATCTTTTAAAGTGCCAAAATTTTGCGGCTGGCCTGTTCATCCGCCTTTAGTTGCGCGATTAATTCATCAACACCACTGAACTTAACTTCTCCGCGAAGCCGTTTTATCCATTCGATCTTAACGTGTTCACCATAAATATTAGCATGGAAATCAAACAAGTAAACTTCAATGGTTTTTTGATTATCATCCCCAAAAGTAACGTTGTAGCCAACACTGGCCATTCCGCCGTGCCATTGGCCGTCAACATAAAAACGAACTGCATAAACCCCAATAGCTGGAGTTCGCTCAAGCACATTCCAATTTACATTTGCAGTTGGAAAACCTAAAGTCCGGCCCCGAGCAAAACCATGGACTACAATTCCTGAAGTTTGGTAGTGATAACCCAACAATTCGTTTGCATGACTAACTTTACCTTCATCAATTAAATGTCGAATTCGGGTTGAACTAACTTTTTCGTCAGTATCGCTTAACTTGGGAACCTCAATCACGTCAAAGCGACCAGCAGCGTATTGTGGTAAATGAGCCATTGTCGCCTCATCTTTTGGACCATAAGTATGATCAAAACCAGCCACCACCGCTACTGCCCCCATCGGGACAAGATATCCATCAACAAAAGCTTGTGGCGATAAACTGCCAAGTTTGGCGGTAAAATCAACCATATAAACTCGGTCAACTCCCAAAGCCTTCAAAAGTTCTAACTTCCGTTCATTAGTTGTCAAATAATGAATTCCTTTGGGAAAGGTTGAATAGACAATTCCCGGCAACTTGTCATAAGTTAAAATTGCAAGCGGAACTTGCCGTTTCGCCGCCTCTTCTTTTGCGCGGTTAATTACTGCTTGATGGCCCCGGTGAACGCCATCAAAAAAGCCCATGGCCAAGACAAGCGGACCCGCCGGCAATTGATGTGGCATTAGGGGATGATGGATGTGAAAAACTTCCATGCTACTCTTCCTCACTTAAATCAATCATTTTATCGGGTTTATAGTTTTCCCCAACTAACTTATATAGAGCGCGAAGCCGTCCGCCGTAGTATACCGCAAGTTTGGCTTGGGGCTCAGCTAAAATTTGCTTCTTTAACCAACCACCATGCTTTACTAATTGCCATTCTAATTTTGACAATTCGTAAACTGGAAAATCACGGACAGCATATTCAAGTGGATATAAGTTAAGTAATTGGGCACTTACTTGATCCTGAATATCATCGAGGCTGAGAGTTTGATCAAGTTCAAAACCGCCACTCTTTAACCGAATTAGTGAAGCCATCGTCCCTGGATAACCCAATAATTTTGCTAAATCAACCACAAGGGTCCGGACGTAGGTCCCCTTAGAGCAGTCGACAATAAACCGGATCCGTTGAGTTTTTGTCGTTGGATCAAAAGTTGAAGCTGTTAATTTAAATTGATCAATTGTGACTTGTCGCTCTGGTCGGTCAACCGTTTCACCAGCTCTAGCATATTCATATAATCGTCGACCATTAACCTTCACCGCTGAATACATCGGCGGGATTTGCGTAATCTCACCCGTTAACTTAGCCATCGCCGCTTCGATTGTCTGCTGGTCAATTTCAGCTTCAACAGGGGCTTCTTCAATTACTCTTCCCGTCAAATCTTCCGTTTCAGTTGCTTTCCCGATCAACAATTCACCAGCATATTCTTTTCCTGATGCCATTAGCAGGTCCACTAACTTAGTCGCCTTACCGACGCAAATTGGTAAGACACCAGCTACTTCAGGATCAAGCGTGCCTGAATGACCAATCTTTTTCTCATGCAAAATTCGCCGTAAGCGACTGACAGCATCAAAGCTTGTCATGCCGCGTTCCTTATACAATGGAATAATCCCGTCCATGTTCCCATCCTTTCACCATTTTCTTCCAGATATTAACAAAACCACTAATCACCTTTTAACCCGTTGCGGGTAAGTCAGCAGAGTAACTCTGTTTACGAGGGTAATTAGTGGTTTATCTCAACCCTTTAATTTAGCCGGAGCCAAATTAAAGTTCATTTTTCTGATGAAGTTCCCGCAATAATTCATCAATCCGGTTCCCGTACGCAATTGATGCGTCTTTTTCGAATCGAATTTGTGGAACTTTAAAAATATTTAAGCGGGAACCAAGTTCACTACGGATTAGTCCCGTTGCTTTATTCAGACCGGCTTGAGCCTTTTCATTAACGGTTGCCTTATCGGATAGCAAACTGTAGTAAATTGTTGCTTGTTGTAAATCGCCCGTTACGTCAACCCCAGTGATCGTTACGTCTTGGACGCGCGGATCCCGGACCCGTTTCAACAGGATGTCATCAACTTCCCGTTGGATCAATTGGGCTAACCGTTCTGCCCGGTAACGTTTATTTGGCATATTAACTCCTTTTCTGGGTTAAAAAGTTACTTAACTGGAACTTCCTTCATTTGGTAAGCTTCGATAACGTCCATTTCCTTAATGTCATTGTAGTTTTGAATGGTCAATCCACATTCATAACCAGACTTGACTTCTTTGGCGTCATCTTTAAACCGCTTCAAACTTCCGAGTTCGCCATCGTAAATCACAACACCATCACGAACCAACCGAACCTTAGCATCACGGGTAATCTTTCCAGAAGTAACCATTCCCCCGGCAATCGTACCAACCTTTGAAGCTTTGTAAATTTGCCGAACTTCAACTTGACCAATCGTTTCTTCCTCGTAGACTGGTTCAAGCATCCCCTTCATGGCATCTTCAACTTCTTCGATCGCCTTGTAGATTACTCGGTGAAGCCGGATATCAATCTTGTTGGTTTCTGCTTCGTTCTTGGCGTTTGGTGTTGGCCGCACATTAAAACCAATGATAACTGCATTTGAAGCTTCCGCTAAGGTAACGTCGGATTCATTAATCGCCCCAACGGCCTTGTGAATGATATCAACCCGAACACCATCAACCTTAATCTTTTGTAAGCTTTGTGCTAAGGCTTCTACGGAACCTTGGACGTCAGCCTTAATGATAACTGGTAAGGACTTCATTTGGCCCTTCTTCATCGTTGCAAACAGGTTATCGAGGGTAACGTGAGAAGTCCGTGCTCGTTCTTCTTCTTGCGCCCGCTTTGCCCGTTCTTCACCAGCAGCCCGGGCTGTCTTTTCATCTTCGAAGACAGCGAACCGATCACCAGCTTCTGGCACGGCGTTTAACCCAGTAATTTCAACCGGCGTCGATGGAGTAGCCCCTTTGATCCGGCGACCATTTTCGTTAGTCATCGTCCGCACCCGACCAAAGGTGTTACCAACCACAATCGGATCCCCAACGTGAAGCGTCCCCTGTTGAACCAAGAGCGTTGCCACTGGACCCCGACCTTGGTCAAGTCGAGCTTCAACAACAGAACCAACTGCGCGCCGATTAGGGTTCGCCTTTAATTCCATCACTTCAGCTTGTAAAAGAATCATGTCGAGTAATTCGTCGATATTCTTCCCAAACTTAGCGGAGATCTTAACAAAGATGGTATCCCCACCCCAGTCTTCCGGAATCAAACCATATTCGGTTAATTGTTCCGTTACATGATCGGGGTTAGCTCCCGGCTTATCAACCTTGTTAACTGCCACGATAATTGGGGTCTTAGCCGCCTTAGCGTGATTAATAGCTTCAATCGTTTGCGGCATTACCCCATCATCAGCCGCGACAACGAGGACGGTAATATCAGTAATGTTAGCTCCTCGAGCCCGCATTTCAGAGAAAGCCGCGTGTCCTGGCGTATCAAGGAAAGTAATTACTTGATCGTTGTACTTAACTTGGTAAGCCCCGATTGCTTGGGTAATCCCCCCAGCTTCTTGTGCTGTAACGTGAGAGTGCCGGATGTTATCAAGTAAAGTGGTCTTCCCGTGGTCGACGTGTCCCATTACCGTAACAACTGGTGGCCGAGAAACTAAGTGACTCTCATCCTCGTCGTCAACGTCAAAGAAGCGATCCAAATCAGCAATATCTTCTTGAACCTTTTCTTTTGCTTCAATCCCGTAATCCGCCGCAAGAATTTCAATGGTATCCTTTTCCAAAGATTGGTTTTGGTTAACCATTACCCCAAGCATGAAGAGCTTCTTAACAATTTCTGCTGCTGGACGGTGAAGCACCTTCGCCAAATCTTGGGCATTCATGCCATCCGTGTATTCAAGAACATCTGGCAACGGCTTATCCTTCCGTTGGGTTGGTTGCTTAGGTTGAATATTCTTCATGCGTTGGTTTTGGCGATTCCGCTTGCCTTTCTTATTTTTCTTACCGTTCTTGTTATTAAAACGGTTCCCATCCTTATCCTTGTTTTTCTTCTTAGATTCGTTGTGATTTGGCTGATTCGACTTTTCCTTTTCAGCCTTTACTTGAACTGGCTTCGATTGTGGCTTATTGGCGTGTTGTTTTTCTGGTTTAGCTTCACGTTGCTTATGTTGGTTAGCCTTAGCTTGGTGTTCATGCTTTAGCTGTTCCTTTGCTTTTGGTTGTGATGCTACCTTCTTAGCATCAGTCGAAGCCGTTTGTTGGTTGCCACTGCCACTCAAACTCCGCAATTTTGCCGCTTGTTCGGAGGTGACAGAAGACATGTGACTCTTAACTGCTACCCCATTTTCATTGGCCAACTTGACGAGGGCCTTACTAGGCATTTTGAGTTCCTTTGCTAATTCATAAATTCGTTCTTTAGCCATAGGTTCACTCTCCCTTACTCAATCTTCAATAATTTTTGAAACTGGTTTGCAAACCCAACCTGCTTAATTCCGATCACGGTTCGTTTTTGGCCAATCGCAATACTTAACTCTCGCTGGCTAAATTGCTGGCAAACCGGTACCTGATAAAAGGTTGCTTTATCAGTGACTTTCTTTTTCGTCGCGTTTCCGGCATCACTCGCCAAAAAAATTAATTTGATCTGCTGTGCCCGGAGACTTTTTATCACTGCACCTTCGCCAGTCGTTAATTGACTAGCGCGGCGAGCAAGTCCTAAGAGGTTGAGAATTCGTTGTTGATTATTCATTCCCAAATAACTTTTGCCGGGCAGCTTGGTGATCGGCAAATTGAATTAATTCATCATAAAGGCTTGGATCAATTGAAACCCCAAAAACCTTATCAAAGGTCTTATTTTGCTTTGCCTTTTTAGCAATCGCAACATCGATTCCAACATAAGCCCCACGTCCCGGCTTTTTTCCGGTTGGATCAAGCGAAACTTCGCCTTCTTTATTCTTTACCACCCGAATTAATTGCCGTTTCGGCATCATTTCACCAGTAACAATGTCTTTGCGCATCGGTATTTTTTTCTTTTTCATTTTTTCACCCCGTTGCTTTATCTAGTTACTCTTCAGTTTCTTCAACTGGTTCATCAAAGTCATCGTCAGTAGTTAAATTATCTAATTCTGATAATGGCTTAATATCAAGGCTGTAGCCAGTTAACTGTGCTGCTAAACGCACATTTTGACCACGCTTCCCAATTGCAAGGGAAAGTTGGTTATCTGGCACAATCACTGTACAACCATGATGAACTCGTTGCCGTACTTCACCATTTTCATCGGTTTGTTCTAATTCTTCCACTTCACCATTGTTTTCGTCAAACAATACCTCTTTAACTTCAGCTGGATTAAGGGCATTTTGAATGAACAATTCAGGATCATCTTCATACTTAACGATATCAATGTTTTCTCCGCCAAGTTGATTTACGATTGCTTGAATCCGTGAACCCCGTGGCCCAACACAAGTACCAACAGGGTCAACATTGCTATCACGAGAGAAGACTGCAACCTTTGCTCGATCACCAGCTTCCCGCACAATGCCTTTAATTTCAACAATCCCCTGGCTGATTTCAGGAACTTCTTTTTCAAATAACCGCTTGAGCAAGTCCGGCGCAGTCCGACTAACAAAAACTTGAGGACCCTTGGTTTCCTCAAGAACACGCGTTACGTAAACTTGCACGTGGTCGTGAACCCGATAATGTTCATTTGGCATCTGATCATGCTTGTTCATAGCCGCTTCTACACCACCACCAAGGTTAATGTAAATGTAACGCTTATCTTCACGTGCTACTTCACCATCAACCAAGTCATCTTGAAGCCGCTTGTATTTTTCATACACAATCCGCCGCTCTTCTTCCCGCAGCTTTTGCAAAACAACGTTTTTAGCTGTTTGTGCAGCAATCCGGCCAAAGTTGGCTGGAGTAACTTCTTGGCGTAAATCATCACCGAGTTCATACCCATGACTAACTGTCAATGCATCCCGAAGGCTGATTTCTTCGATTGGGTTGTTAACCTCTTCAACAACCTTCTTAAATGCGTAAACCTTAAAGGCCCCGGTTCGGTCATCAATAACCACTTCTACCCGGGCATTGTTATCATCATAGTTTTTCTTATAAGCGTTTGCTAAGGCATCAGTCAAAGCGTCAATAATAACGTCCTTTTTGATCCCTTTTTCCCGCTCTAATACATCCATTGCTGCCAATAATTCTTGGTAGCTATTATTCTTCTTGGCTGCCATTCTTTTCTCCTAAATCTAATCGATTAACGAGTTTCTGCTAAAATTTAATTGCCAACCGCGCCTTTGCAACTTTATCACGCGGAATAACAATCGTCTTATGACGTGTCTTATCAAGGTAATCTAAAGTTAATGAATCTGCGGATAGCTCCGTTAGTGTGCCTTCATAAACCTTCTTACCTTCAATTGCTTGATAAAGCGAAACATGGATGTAATCATCCACTGCCCGTTCGTAATCTTTTTCATTTCGAAGGGGCCGTTCCGCACCCGGTGATGAAACTTCCAAAAAGTAGGCTTGTGGAATTGGATCAGGATCACAACTATCTAAAGCCATACTCAATTGATCGCTAACCGTTGCACAGTCTTCTAGGGTAATGCCGCCTTCTTTATCAATATAAACACGCAAGTACCAACTAGGCCCTTCTTTCTCAAACTCAACATCGTAAAGTTCAAATTGATGCTCAGCTAAAATTGGATTGGCAAGCTCAGTAACGGTATCAATCACACTACTCAAAATTATTCACCTCCAGTTTTATTGCAATAAAAAGAGCGAGCATCCCTGCTCACTCCCTTCCGAAGCTATTAACATCATTAGTTTACCATTTACTAGCCTGCTTAGCAAGTTAAAGCACCGATTCGATAACAAAAAAGCAGGAAAAGAGTCCCACTCCCTTCCTGCTTCCTTGTTATTCGGCAACTGGGTAAACAGAAACCTTCCGCTTGTTACGGCCCCAACGTTCAAACTTAACAACGCCATCAACCTTTGCAAACAAGGTATCGTCTCCACCGCGACCAACATTCTCACCTGGGTTGATGTGAGTACCACGTTGACGGTAAATGATAGAACCTGCCGTAACTACAGAACCGTCAGCAGCCTTAGTCCCAAGCCGACGACCAGCAGAGTTCCGACCGTTAGCAGTGGAACCACCCCCCTTGTGGTGGGAGAAGAATTGAAGATCCATTTCCATAAGCATAACTTTCACCTCCAACAATAATTAATCATCAAACATTTTAACTTCGATGTATTGGCTATTATCATTTTGTTGAGCAATATCTAATAAGCCGTTTTGTAATGATAATAATAACAGTTGCGATTTAGGATCAACTCCAAGCTGATCCACTAGCAAATATCCACCTTTGTCCACGTCAACATTAACACGCGGTGACTTTGCAAAGCGATCCAAGCTATTAACTGTATTAATCGCTAAAGCAGAAACTGCCGCACAAAGAATGTCTGGACCAGATGAATAATCAGCATGCCCCGTCAATTTAAAGCGTGTAATTTTTTGATCTTTGCCAAGATAAAATTTAGCCTTGATCATCTACACCACTCCAAATTAAGCATTGATAGCGTCAATCGTAACCTTAGTGTATGGTTGACGGTGACCCTTCTTATTGTGGGTGTGCTTCTTAGGCTTGTACTTGAAAGTAACAACCTTCTTTTCCTTACCTTGCTTGTCAACCGTTCCTTCAACCGTAGCACCGTCAACAAATGGCTTACCAACCTTAACGTCGTCACCACCAACGAAGACTACCTTGTCGAAAGAAACCTTATCACCTGCTTGAGCGTCAAGCTTTTCAACGTAGATGCTCTTACCTGCTTCTACCTTGTATTGCTTACCACCAGTAACAATAATTGCGTACATTTTGTGCACCTCCTTAGTTCTTAGACTCGCCAGGATAAGTAGCAACTGCTTTAAAACTTACCGCTGCGCGGTTGTAGTTGTTTGGTTCACAAATACAACAATGAAATTTTACCAAGAATCCCTCAATGCGTCAAGCGTTAAATAAAAAAGAGGATGGGATTTCCCCACACCTCTACTTAGATCTATTTTAAGCTGGTTGAACACCAAGTTCGATTTGAAGTTGATCACTAAAGAAGTTTGCTACTAAATCATCAACTTCCATGTTGCGAGCTAGCATCTTTGAAACATTGATCGTCATATACCTTGAAGTGTAAACTAAACCACCCTCAAGCCATCTACTAATCAATCCCAAAACTGCTGAAGCCACAAAGTCAATTTGCATTTCAATTGGCACTTCAACCTGCTTTCCCGGAATGGCTACCACCTTTGCGTAGTGAAACATTTCTTTCCGAAGTCGCTCGTACATTGCTTGATAGAAACGATTACCAAATGATTCACCTAATAAAACCGCAAAAATATCAGCATTTTGTTCAATGTAAGCAAATGCACACTTAAGCGAGAAAACTTTTACTGGTTTAATTGCATTCTCTGGAATATACATAACACTACCGAAAAACTCATCGATAAAGTCTTGTAAAGTAGCCTCGATAAAATCTTGTTTATCCTTGTAATGAAGATAGAAAGTTCCTCGCGTTATGTGTGCAGTTTGAGTGATTTTTTGAACACTAATCGACTCCAATGGTTCTTGTTGTATTAAAAATACTAATGCTCGCCGCAAGTTATTTCGAGTCTTTAAAACACGCGGATCAGTTTTTTTGATCGTCAAGAACATCAACCTCCATTCTTCAAAAATTACCATTTTTTAATTTGACAATTGGTAGTTTTATAATATACTAAAATAGTCTGGGACGATAGCTCAATCGGATAGAGCATTGGTCTTCTAAACCAAAGGTTGTGGGTTCGATTCCCACTCGTCTCATTAGAAACTCGGATAATAAAACCATAGTATACTTTTTAAAACGCTTTCTCCTAACTCTCATTATAACATAATATGTGGGAGGCTGTTTTAAAATTATTACAAAAGTTTTATTTAATCCAAAAAAATTTAAGCATGATTAATAAGAACGGTTCAGAAGAAGCGAGCTTCTTCTGAACCGTTCTTATTTTAGTTTGAATTAATTTCTTTTGACAAGCTATTCTTATTACCGAATTGCCGTTTCAAGCGAAATCTTAATCATGTCGTTAAAAGTCCGTTCCCGTTCTTCAGCGCTTGCCTTTTCATCACCAAAGATTAGATCACTAACTGTTAATACTGAAAGGGCCTTAAAATGTAGTTTTGCCCCTAACAGGTACAATCCGGCAGATTCCATTTCAGTACCAAGAATTCCATAGTCAGCTAACTTTTGCATATCAATTTCATCGTTATAGAATCGATCAGCAGCGAAAATATCACCAACTTTAACGTTAATATCCAAGTCCTTAGCAACGTGGTAAGCAGAATCCAGCAATTCAAAGTCTGCTAATGGAGCATAATGAATCCCTAAACCAAAAGTATTTGCCGTAACCGCAGAATCAGTTGTTGATCCAGAGGCTAAAAGAACATCCCGAACGTGAACATCTGGAGCCATCCCCCCACAGGAACCAACCCGGATAATAGTCTTAACACCATATTCGCGAACTAGTTCGTTAATATAAATGGACATTGAAGGAATCCCCATTCCCGATCCTTGAACCGATATCCGGTGGCCCTTATAAGTCCCAGTATAGCCAAAGGCATTCCGAACCCGGTTGACTTGCTTAACATCATCTAAAAAAGTTTCAGCAATGTACTTTGCCCGTAAAGGGTCTCCGGGTAAAAGGACCGTTTCAGCGTATTCACCTATTTTTGCTTCAATATGCGTACTCATTAGTATTCCTCCGTTCTAATTTGCGATTTCTGCTAAGAAACTCGTGCCAACTCCATTACCTTCAACCTTAAAGTTATCAAGGATGGTTGCGCCAAGGTCAGCGTAAGTTGCCCGTTGACCAAGCGAGAAATTGGTTTGCTTCATCGATGGTGAATAAGCCATCAATGGCACCAGTTCCCGCGTATGGTCAGTTCCTCGGAAGCAAGGATCATTCCCGTGGTCAGCGGTAATCAAAAGTAAATCATCATCCTTAAGGTGCGCTAAGACTGTCCCGAGCCGCTTGTCAAAGTCCATCAAAGCTTGTCCAAAGCCTTCTGGATTCCGCCGGTGACCATACATCGCATCGAAGTCAACTAAATTGGTAAAGCAAAAACCAGTGAAGTCAGTTTTCATTACTTCATCAACGTGATTCATTCCATCCATGTTACTTTCATTATGGTAACCTTTCGTCATTCCATGACCAGAGAAGATATCATTAATCTTCCCAACCCCAATTACATCAAAACCGGCTCCCTTCAAAAAGTCCATATCCGTTTTACCAGTTGGCTCAAGAGAAAAGTCGCGCCGGTTAGCGGTCCGAACAAAGTGGCCTTTATCCGGGCCAACATATGGCCGGGCAATAATCCGCCCTACCGTATATTTTGGGCCGTTAACTAAGGTCCGGGTATATTCACAAATCCGGTAAAGTTCCTTAACCGGAATTACATCTTCATGAGCGGCAATCTGCAAAACCGAATCACCAGATGTGTAAACGATTAAGTCACCCGTCTTCATTTGATGTTCACCATAGTCCTTAATAACTTCCGTACCGGAATATGGTTTATTAACAATTACCTTGCGACCTGAGAACTCTGCAATTTTATCAATAATTGAAACTGGGAACCCATTTGGGAAGGTCGACAAAGTTTGCTTAACTGGCAAGCCCATCATTTCCCAGTGACCATCCATACTATCTTTACCGGCCGAAATT
Source organism: Candidatus Limosilactobacillus faecipullorum (assembly GCA_019118465.1). Classification (GTDB taxonomy): domain Bacteria; phylum Bacillota; class Bacilli; order Lactobacillales; family Lactobacillaceae; genus Limosilactobacillus; species Limosilactobacillus faecipullorum. The sequence goes on from DWYX01000045.1 coordinate 46,746, forward strand.
TCTTGCATCCGGCCAAAAGCTCCCTTGGCATGCTTAGCAACTGGCACCCCTTCAATTGGGGTTGCATGTAAGTTACTCAACCCTAAGGAAGCAAGGTTTGGTAAGGCTAATTTCCCTTCGTAAAAATGACCCACGTGACCAAGTGTATCTGCACCGTCATCGCCAAAACCCTTACTATCTGGCGCTTCACCAGCTCCAACCGAATCCAAGACAATTGCAAAAACTCGTTTGTAAGTCATAATCTTAGCCTCCTATTTTCCAACTGCCTTTGACTCTTCAAGAATTTGGATAGAGGCGGAAACCCCAAGCCGGTTAGCCCCCGCTTCAATCATTGCATTAGCTTCGGCCAAACTATGAATTCCACCAGCGGCTTTTATCTTGAAATCAGGGCCAACCGTTCTCCGCATTAACTTTACATCTTCAACTTTCGCTCCCCACTTGGAGAAACCAGTTGACGTCTTAACAAAGTCAGCACCACCCTTAACGGTCAATTGGCATGCACGGACTTTTTCATCGTCTGTTAAAAGACAGTTTTCAATAATTACTTTAAGGAGTGCACCTTTAGCGTGAGTAGCATCTGCAACAGCTTTAATATCAGCTTCAACTACATCGTCATGACCGGACTTAAGTTCCCCGATATTAATTACCATGTCAACTTCTTTAGCCCCATCATCAATCACTTGGTTCGTTTCAGCAACCTTAATTGCAGTCGCGTTGGCTCCGAGAGGGAACCCAATTACAGCACAAGTATTAACCGTTGTCCCAACTAATCCCTGACTAACTTTCTTAACCCAGTATGGATTAACACAAACCGAAGCAGTGTTGTACTCAATTGCTTCCTTAATGGTTTGGTCAATCATCGTTTCCGTTGCTTCCGGTTTGAGCATTGTGTGGTCCATGTATTTTGCTAGTTCTGCAGTCGTTAAATCCATAACTATGTAACCCCTTTCAAAAATTCTACAGTTTCAGTATAACTTAAGTAAAACCTTTTTACCACCCATTTTGAAATCGTTTTCACCGTTATGATTGTCCGAAAGGTTAACAATTTGTTAAGATTAAAAACTAATTAAAATAAAGAATTGCATTTTTATTTTTACGGTTGATAATTAACTATAGGTACTGATATTTTGAGGTGATTACAATGTTACCATTACTTATCATTGTCTTTATTCTAGCTACAGCTATCGGGTGGCAACTACTTTTTGGTCGTGCATCTAAAGAAAACGATCAGATGACTGAGCAAGGCCCACGAGAGCAGCAACGACCATTTTAGCAATTATTTTTCATTAAAAAGATAGCGACCGAGGAGAATTGGATTCCACCTCGATCGCTATCTTTCATATCATCCTAGCTTATTTAACAGCCGTATAGGTTTCTTGACCGTCCTTAACAGTATACATTGGTTGATCGCTATTTGGTTGAATGAGTGATAATGAGTATCCATCACCCAAAATCTTCTGAAGTTGGCTCGAAGTTTCGTCCAAAGACTTCGTTAACTTAGGCCACCCAATTTGATTGGCTTGACTATTATCGTCAAGTACTGCTTGAAGGGCTTTGGATTCATCTCCTGAAGCTGGCTTGATTTGATAGGTTTTGCTCTGACTATCAAAGCCAACCGTTCCTAACTTTCCGTAAGCCTTTTGCAATTGGCCAAGAATCGCGTTTTCTTTTGTCCCTTGGTCTGCATTCGTTTGACTTGCGGCCCCATTAAGTGAAATTGCTGATGTTGACGTCTTAGCAGCTGTTTGACTAGAAGCCGTACTATTAACCTTATCTTGATGGTTTTTAAACATTCCATAACCACCAACAACAGTCATTGCCAGACTAATGATTACTAAAAAAGTCGCCCATTTCCATTGACCATACTGTTGCCAGGAATTAACTAAATAAAACGCACTTAAAATCAACATTAAGATCCCAAAAATTGCTAAAAATATCATTTTGCCACCTTTTTTTCCAAAAAACTATTTTCCTAATTCTAAAAATCGTTACAATAGGGATACAACAAGTCATGTGGTAATAAGTCAAGAACAAATTACCGATGACTAACTTGCTTTGACCAGATTTTAGGCGCACTTAAATAAGCCTTGATACCAAGGTGTTTTAAAGCTTAAGCGTCGAGAATCATTTCATCTTCC
>DWYX01000046.1 GCA_019118465.1 Candidatus Limosilactobacillus faecipullorum
GGCTGGTAGCCCAATAAAAACTACTAAGGTTGGGACAACCTTTGGTCAATAGTCGTAACCGCTACTCGAAAGTTCTTTTAGAACTGGTAGAGTAAGTATGCGATGTTCCCAGAATCCCCCACTTCAAGCAAGGCTAAGTGGGGGTAGTTCAAGTAATCCGCAAAACCCAGGTGGGATGATTTGGACGAAGGTTGAATTACAACGCCTAGCTGAACTAGGACAGAAGTATGATGTCACCATTTTTGTGGATGAAATCCATGGTGATATTACCTTTAATGAAGACGGTTATGTTCCATTCTTTAGCTTACCGGAAAAGTTTTTACAAGATGTGGTAATTGCTGTGTCCCCAAGTAAGACTTTTAATATTGCAGCGACCCATGCGGCCACCTTGTTTGTGCCGAATGCCTACTTACGGGAAGTGGTTGACCAAGGTCTCCATAATGATGGCTTGGCTGGAGTTAACTTAACGGCTATTCCAGCTTCGATTGCGGCTTATACTCAAAGTCACGCATGGTATCACGCTTTGCTTAATTATTTAAAAGAAAATCTCGAATTAGTTGAAAAGACGGTCCAAGACCACTTGGCCAATCAAGTAGCGGTGGTTCCTTCGGCGGCAACTTATCTCGTTTGGCTTGATATTTCTGCTTTAAGTCATGATTCGGCGACTTTTGCGGACTTTTTAGAAAAAGAAAGCGGTCTAATCTTAAATCCGGGAACAATGTATGGGGAAGCTGGCAAGGGTTTTGTCCGGATGAACGTTGCTTATCCGCGGGCGGTTGTTGAAGATGGTTTGCAACGCCTCATTAAAGCAGTTAAGGCGTGGCCAAAATAGATTATCGGATCACACCCAAAATTTGGTATACTATATCAGATAAAAGAAATTTAATAAAGAAGGTTGGATTAACTTAATGGATGCAGAGAAACTTTCACAACGGCTCCAGGTTGTTGCTGATTTTGTTCCTAAGGGAGCCCGATTAGCTGATATTGGGACGGACCACGCTTATTTACCAGCAGCTTTGGTGGTTGCGGGGAAAATTAATTTTGCAGTGGCGGGGGATGTAACCCCTGGTCCCTTACAAAATGCGGTCAATGAAATTGAACGACTACAATTACAAAATCAAATCATTCCCCGGCTGGCAGACGGTTTAGCTGCAATTCAACCAGCTGACCAAATTGATACGGTTGTCATTGCTGGCATGGGCGGGGCCTTAATTACTAAGATTCTTACAGCGGGTTTAAATCAATTACATGGGGTAAAACGCCTAATCTTACAGCCTAATATTGGTGAAGAACGGGTCCGCGCCTGGTTAATGGCTCATCATTACCAAATTATGGCGGAAAAAATTATTGAAGAAGACGGTCACATCTATGAGGTGATTGTCGCTGATTATACCCTGGTACCATTCCGCTATAATGACCGGGAACTACGATTTGGTCCCTTCTTGTTAGAACAAGGCGGTGCGACTTTCAAAGTAAAATGGCAAGCAGAATATGACCGGGAGGAAAATGCTTTGGCCCAAATGAAAGCGGCCAAGCAACCACCACTTGATAAAATTGCAAGCTTTGAACAACGTTTGGGGCAGATTAAGAAGGTGATTGAATGACGACGGGATTAGAGATAATTCACCAATTTGAGCAATTTGCCAGTCCTAAAATTGCCGAAGACTGGGACCATGTAGGCCTACAATTAGGCGATCCTAGTCAACCGGTCACCAAAGTTTTAACGACCTTGGATGTCCGACCAGCGGTTGTCGATGAAGCGATTGAGTTGGGAGTAAACTTTATCTTTTCCCATCATCCCCTCATGTTTCGGCCAGCAAAGGACCTCGACTTACGCAATCCACAAAATGCAATGTATGCGAAGTTATTGTGCCATGGAATTACGGTTTATTCGGCCCATACTAATTTGGATTCCGCTAATGGGGGAATGAATGACTGGTTAGCTGCCCAACTAGAACTGACGAACCTAGCGGGACTGGTCTCCGCTGGAGTTGACCCAGTTAGTGGGCAATCCGTCGCGATGGGCCGGATTGGTGATTTGCCCCGAGCTTTAAAGCCCGCTGAATTTGTGGATTGGGTTCAGGATCACTTTGATGTAAAAGGTTTACGGTATGTTTTACCTGATCCTACCCCGCAAACGATTCAACGGGTAGCGATCCTTGGTGGTTCCGGTGGTGAGTTTTATCACCAAGCAAAAATAGCGGGAGCACAGGCCTATGTGACGGGGGATGTCTCCTATCATGTTGCCCAAGACATGCAAGCAGTGGGCTTAATGCTGGTTGATCCTGGTCACCATATCGAAGTCGTGGCTGCTCAAAAGTTACAAGAACTTCTCTCAACCTGGGCAAGTGAAAAAGGCTGGTCTTGTCCAGCGATCGCTAGTCAGGTCAATACAGAACCATTTAATTTTCATATGAAAGGCTAGGTAAGTGAAATGACGGAAGAAAAATATGCTGGTTTGTTAGCTCGTTTTTTAAGTTACGCAAAGATTGAAACCCGGTCAGATCCGGAGAGTACCACGGTACCAACGAGCCCAAAGGAACTTGTATTATTAAAGCAATTGATGGCTGAATTAAATGAGTGGGGCTTAGATGATGTTCGGATGGGCGAAAAGAACGCCATTGTGATGGCAACTTTACCATCTAACTTGGATTACGAGGTTCCGGTAATGGGATTGTTGGCTCACGTTGATACGGCAGACTTCAATGCTGAAAACGTAAATCCCCAAATCATTGAAAATTACGATGGTAAGGAAATTCAACTTGGAACGAGCGGCTTTAAGCTTTCACCAACTGAATTTCCAAGTTTGAAGAATTACATGGGTCAAACCTTAATCACGACTGATGGGACGACCTTATTAGGGGCCGACGATAAGGCTGGGGTCGCTGAAATCATGACGATGTTGGCTTATTTGACCAAGCACCCAGAAGTAAAACACGGGACCATCAAGGTTGGCTTTACCCCAGACGAGGAAACCGGGACCGGTGCTAATCTCTTTGATGTCAAAGACTTTGGGGCTGATTTTGCATACACCGTTGATGGTGGTCCCCTTGGTGAATTGGAATACGAAACCTTTAATGCGGCGGCTGCAGAAATTAATATTCAAGGGAAGGATGTTCACACGGCAACTGCTAAGGGCGTAATGGTCAACGCCATTCAAGTGGCAATGGACTTACAAGCAAAGTTACCCGACCATGATCGGCCAGAAAAAACGGCCGGGCGGGAAGGTTTCTTCCACCTTTACCAATTAGACGGGACGGTTGATCATGCCCGGATGCTGTACCTAATCCGGGATCACGATAAGCAACTCTTTGAAGCTCGTAAAGAAGCCTTACAGGCAGTGGTTAAGGAAGTCAATGAAGAACTTGGCGAAGACCGCGTCACGCTGAAGCTCGAAGACCAATACTATAACCTTAAAGATGCTTTAAAGGGTCACATGGAAGTAGTTGATTTAGCTAAGCAAGCCATGGAAGATCTTGATATCAAACCAGTTATTTACCCAGTCCGGGGTGGGACTGACGGTTCAACGATTTCTTACATGGGCTTACCAACGCCAAACTTGTTTGCTGGGGGCGAAAATATGCACGCGCGCTTTGAATACGTCTCCTTGCAAACGATGGAAAAAGTGGTTGACGTTTTGTTGAAGATGAATGAAAATCTAGTAGCGAAGGCAAACTAATAAATTTAATTTGCTACCTAATATTAAACGAAAGAAGGTGGGATGATGGTAAAGAACCATTCAATTCAACGCCGGCGAATGATAAAGCGGCTCTTTTTTGCTCTCTTATATGGAGTCCTTTCGGCGATTGGGGTTAATTTCTTCTTAACTCACGCTAATTCATATTCTTCTGGGTTACTGGGGATTTCCCAGTTAATCCAAGCTATTGGTTTAATGATGGGAATTCATTTGAACTTGGGAATGTTAGTTTTCATCTTTAACGTGCCTCTCTTCATCTTTGCGTGGCGGGCCTTTGGTTTGAGCTATATCTTTTATTCTGGCTTAGCGGTCCTGTTTAACGTCATCGCCTTAGCTATCATCCCTGTGGTGAAGCTTGTTAGTGACCCCTTGACCAACACAATTGTTGGGGCAACCCTAATTGGGGTTGGGATTGGGCTTTGCTTTAACAATGGTTTCACGACTGGTGGGGTCGATATCATCGTGACCTATTGCCAACGGAAGTTTCATAAGAACGTCGGCTTCTTTGCTAACGTGGTGAACGGCTTGATTTTGGTTGCAACGGTGATCGCCTTTGGGCCAAGCCGGATTGTTTACAGTTTGATTGGGATGTTACTCACCAACTGGATTATGGATTGGGTCTTCGTTTCTCAAACCGACGTCAGTGTAACGATTTTTACCAAGCAATCTGATAAGTTAATTCCAGCACTGAAAACTTTTACCCATGGGGCAACTGTCCTTCACGGAATTGGGGCTTACACCGGAAATGAAACCGACGTTATCATTGTGGTTACGCCGCGGAGTCAATTAGTTGATTTGCGAAAGATGGTTAAAACGATTGATCCAAATGTCTTTTTGAGTATGCAACGAACGAACGTCGAATTAGGGGTTTATCGGCGCCATTCATTGTGATGAGGTCGGAAGAAAGCTTTTTCGACTGTATTTTCTGAGTAACTTTGAATGGGAGTAATAAAAATGAAAAAAACAAGAACAATTTTAATGCTTGGGGCTTGTACTTTACTTTTAGCTGCTTGTGGTTCAAATCAAGCGAGCTCAAAGTCAACGACATCAAGTAGTAGCCAAACTAGTCAACCGAGTTATTTAACGAGTAAGAGTCAAAAACTAAAGACCGGTGAAAAGACACCACAAGAAAGTGTGGCAATTATTACCACCTATGCCGCCAAAAAGTATGGTGGCGATTGGCTAACGAACCTCAAACAAGCAAAGCGAGGGCGGCTAACCGTTAACCTCCAAGATCCAGAAAACTATGCCATCAAGGATCCTGGTCAAGGGGTGGTTTACCAAGTTAACGGTAAGAAAGCCGGAACAATCTATGTTCTTGGGAAGGACAGCGACTTCTACTTGTACACGAAAACTACCAAGTCCAATGGCGGTAAACAACTTGGTCACGCCAGTATCGATCAAATGATCACCTATATAAACCAAAAGGGTGGTGCCAAATTAGCCAAGCAATTGGCAACGAAGGCCACCATTAATGACCAACGGAGTGGTAGCGAAAGCTCTACGAGTTCAAGTACAAAGTCAACTGTAACGACTGGAAAATATGGTAATTTAGGAACTTTCACCATCCCGGCTGACCTCCGGGGAACGTGGTATACTAGTGTTGACGGAAAAATTACTAAGTACGTCATTACGGATCACCAGATTTCCTGGTCCAATGATGACGAAAATGAATCCATGACACTCTATAAACAGGATGAAACATGGCTTGGTGATCACAATACCAACCCTGGCCAGTCATTAGTCGATGCAACGAAGAATTGGAGTTCAGGAAAATTAGTTAATATCCGTGGGGACCAAGCTGTTCATACTTATGGCTGGCTCCAAAATGCTGGAGCTGGTGAAAACTACGCGGTTAAGACCGAAACAGTTGATGGTCACCAACAAAAGGTCTTAGTTATTAGCGGTGGGGCCGAAGCCTGGGTTGACGGGATAGGTTATCAATCACCAACTACCGCTCAAAATAATGAAGATACTGAATTTGATGATCTTGAATATCGGTAAAATGAGATATGATTAACTCAGTTAATTGTTAAGATATCACGATATAAAGTAATCTGAGTTAGAAGTGGTTAGTGAACGAAGTGAATTTTGGACTCTTTAGAGGCTCAAAATCATCTTTCTCACGTTCCTTGGTAATGGGTGCGTCGCCTTCATTTAACACAAAAAAGCTGGAGCAAAAACTGCTCCAGCTTTTTTAATTCGTTTAGTGTTCTGGGTTTGCGTGGGTGGTAATGAAGGTCCAACCATTACTTGCAACTAAAGCAACGACTGCCCCAAGAATAGCACAGAGTTCAAAGTTAGCTTGCAAGGTTTCCAATTGACTACCAATGTATCCGAGGACCATGCCAAGGATCGCACCCCAGAAGATTACGATGAGATTCTTAAAAATCGTCTTCATAAGTTTCACTCCTTTAGTGGCTAGCTCAATTCTAACACAGTTTTCCTAAGACGGTGTGAACGGTTTGCAGAAAAAATATTATTTTGGTGATCATCAGCGAAAAGGTTGTTATAATTTTAACCAGTATTAACTATTTGAAAGGAGGCAATTGCCAAATGGTACCAGTCAATGTAATTAGTACTTATAGTTTACTTAAAAGTACGATTCGTCCGGAAAAACTAGTTGAATTTGCTAAAGCCCAGGGATATTCCGCAGTTGCCTTAACCGATGAAAATGTTTTGTACGGGGCAGTTAGGTTTTATTATGCCGCTCAAGCCGCAAATTTAATCCCGGTTTTAGGGCTAAAAATTAGTCTTGAAAACTTTCATGCGATTGTCTATGCCAAAGGAAGCCAAGGTTATCAGGCTTTAAGTCGTCTGTCATCAACGATAATGACCCAAGCCCAACCGCTAACGATGGCAGTTTTTTTAAAACTAACGGCTAACTTGCCAATTGCGGTTGAGCCAGCAACGATTTTATTAGCCTACCAAGACCAAAGTCTGCAAGCTATCCTTAAATCGTTAACTAAGGAACATCCAAGTGACCTTTACGCTGGGATTACCTTGGAACTTGATCCGGTTCAGCAGACGGCAATTCAGAATTGGGCACAAAAATACCGTCTTCCCTTACTTGCAATGGACCCCGTTGAGTATCTCCAGGCCGATGACTATTTTTCCACCCAAGTCCTCCGGGCAATTGGGACGGGGCATGAAATTAAAGCTCCGCATTTAGTCGCTGATCATAAGGGACCACATTTCTTACGTTCAAATAATGAGATGGTCCAGGCTTACCGGGCGGCAGGGCTTGAAGAAGCCGTGACGAATACTGATCGGTTAGCCGAAGAATGTCAATTAATGATCAAGTTTCAATCGCCAGTCTTACCAGCTTTTCCGGTCCCAAATGAAGAAACTAGTCAATCTTATTTGCAAAAACTTTGTCAAGCGGGTTTGCGGGTCCGAGGCTTAACTTCGCAACCGTACCAAGACCGTTTAACCCACGAATTAAAACAGATCCACAACCTCGGTTTTGATGATTATTTTTTGATTGTGTGGGATGTCATGCACTTTGTCCACCAGCAAAAAATTACTACTGGACCCGGGCGGGGTTCGGCTGCTGGATCCTTGGTTGCATATGCTTTACAAATTACGGATGTCGACCCACTGAAATACCATTTGCTGTTTGAACGGTTCTTAAATCCCGAACGGGCCCAAATGCCGGACATTGATTTGGATATTCCGGATAATCACCGGCAAGAAGTCTTAGCATACGTTCACCAACGCTATGGTCACCAGCGGGTCGCCCAAATTATTACTTTCGGGACCTTAGCTGCCAAGCAGGCCTTAAAAGATGTTGCCCGCATATTTAAACTGCCAACTTATTTGAGTGACCAATTAAACGGGATTTTGGGTCAAATTCAAAGCAAAGACCGCTTGACAATCGCCGGAGCAGTAAAAAGTTCGCAGGCCTTGGTTAATTTAATGAATGACCAACCCCTGGTTAGTTTGATTGTCAAAACCGCTCAAAAACTAGAAGGCTTACCTCGCCATGACTCAATTCACGCTGCCGGGATTGTTTTAGCAAACGAACCCTTAATGGATTTAGTTCCGCTTCAAGGTGGTTTTGGGGATGATGAGTTAATGGTTACCCAGTATGCCAAAGAAACCGTTGAAGCCGTTGGGTTGTTAAAAATGGACTTCTTAGGACTGCGAAACTTAACGATCATGGATTCGGCTTTGCAATTAATTCACCAGCGGCAACCTAAGTTTGACCTTACCAAGGTTCCTTTGGATGATCCGGCAACTTTACGCTTATTTAGCCAGGGAAATACCGACGGGATTTTCCAATTTGAGTCCCGTGGGATTCGCCGAGTCTTAATTAACCTTGGGATAGATAATTTTGAAGATTTAGTTGCGGTGAATGCCCTGTATCGCCCGGGCCCGATGGATAATATTGATCATTTTATTGCCCGAAAATACGGAACCGAAGATTACCAGTTGCCCGATCCGAGTCTCCAAGCTATTCTCGGAACAACTTATGGGGTTTTGGTTTATCAAGAACAGGTCATGCAAGTTGCTTCCATAATGGCTGGCTTTACTCTGGGTCAAGCCGACTTACTCCGGCGCGCGATGAGCCATAAAAATCAAGCAACGATGGACCAAATGAAGGCCCGTTTCCTCGCCGGAGCGGAAAAGAAAGGATATGCCAAGAATTTAGCAAGCCAGGTTTACGACTATATTGAACGCTTTGCCCAATACGGGTTTAATCGGTCGCATGCGGTTGCTTATTCCAAAATGGCTTTTGAAATGGCGTATTTGAAAGTTCATTTTCCAACTGAGTTTTTCGTGGCCCTTTTGGAAATCGAACCTAACTTAAATAAGAAACGGGACCATTTTGCGGATGCTAAGCGCAGTGGGGTTACGGTGGTTGGACCGCGGATTAACCTTTCTCAGGCTGGCTTTAGCCTTCAAGATGGAAAAGTGATTGTTGGTTTTGAATCAATTAAGGGGTTGCGTTCGGATATGATCGCAGCAATCTTAAAGGCCCGACAGTCAGGCCCCTTTAAGGATATTTACGACTTTTTAGCCCGCTTACCAGAACGGTGGGCTACTGAGAAATATTTGACGCCTTTAATTTACGTTGGGGCTTTTGATGGCCTTGGTTATAACCGGGCGGAATTGATTGATGGCTTACCAGGTTTGTTGTCTGGCGGTCAGTTCTCCCTTCATGAACCAAGTTTGCAACCAATTATGCATCAATTAGCCGAGTTACCTCTTGGAGAACGATTGACCAAGGAAAATAAATACTTAGGGGTTTACCTTTCGGGTCATCCGGCTAGCCAATATCATAATTTACGCCAACAATTAGGTGGGCAATTAATTCAAGATGTTCAACCGGACCAACTAGCAACTTTAGTGGTCATGTTTAACCGTTCCCGAACCGTGCATACCAAAAAGGATCACCGGCAAATGGCCTTTGTGACCGCGAGTGACGAAAGCGGCAAGATTGCTTTAACAATTTTTCCGCAACAATACGCTAAGTTTTACCAATTATTGGAAAAACCAAATCAAATTGTGGCAGTGACGGGTAAATGTGCCCTTCGCAATGATGAAAAAGAAGTGATTGTTGACCAATTAAAACTCGCAAATACCTTTAATGCGCCAAACCAAGGGGCAACGGCACGGTGGGCTTTACAGCTCCTCCCAGAAGTTGCGATGAGTGGTTTAAAACGAATTCAAGCCGTCATTAAGGATCATCCGGGTAATTATCCGGTTGTGGTCTATGATGTCAAAACCAAGGCTGCCCACCAGTTAATCAATGGCGCGGCGGGGGATGAAGCAACCCACCAAGCCTTCAATGCTGCAATTGGGAGTGCTAACGTAGTTTTTCAAAAGTTACCACTAAAAAAATAATAAAGCGAACCGTAGATGGATGCGCTTACAAACGACTTTTGCTAGAAAAATTAAAGACACCCCATTTAAAACGTGCTATGATATCAGTGTGTGATTGAGGGGGCAACCCCAGAAAATGCTTAACGCAAAGGAGAGAGATCACTTATGAAGAAAACCAAGATTGTCAGCACTTTAGGGCCGGCAAGTACGGATGTTGATACGATTGTTAAGTTGATTAATGCGGGAGCAAATGTTTTCCGCTTCAACTTCTCCCATGGTGACCACCCAGAACACTTGGGCCGGTTGGAAAATGTCCACAAGGCCGAAGAAATCACGGGTAAGAAGGTCGGGATCATGCTCGACACCAAGGGGGCTGAAATTCGGACGACTGTTCAAAAGGACGGTAAGATCGAATACAACATCGGCGACAAGGTTCGGATTTCTATGGACGACAGCCTTGAAGGTGTGCATGACAAGATTGCCGTTACTTACGAAGGACTTTACGACGACGTTAAGGTCGGTGGGCACGTCCTTTTTGATGACGGTTTGATTGACATGTTAGTTGACGAAAAGGATGAAGCTAACAAGGAATTGGTATGTCACGTTTTGAACCACGGGGTACTTGGTTCACGGAAAGGGGTTAACGCTCCTGGTGTATCCATCAACCTTCCAGGGATTACGGAAAAGGACTCCAGTGATATCCGCTTTGGTTTGGACCACGACATCAACTTCATCGCTGCTTCCTTTGTTCGGAAGGCCCAAGACGTCTTGGACATTCGTGAATTGCTTAAGGAAAAGAACAAGGAAGATGTTTTAATCTTCCCTAAGATCGAATCTCAAGAAGGAATTGACAACTTCGAAGAAATCATTGAAGTTTCTGACGGGTTAATGGTTCCTCGTGGGGACATGGGGGTTGAAATCCCAGCTGAAAATGTTCCTTTGGTTCAAAAGAACATGATTCGCCGTTGCAACGAACTTGGCAAGCCAGTTATTACGGCGACCCAAATGTTGGACTCTATGCAAGAAAACCCACGGCCAACGCGGGCCGAAGTTTCTGACGTTGCCAACGCCGTCTTTGACGGAACTGATGCAACGATGCTTTCTGGTGAAAGTGCTAACGGGGACTACCCAGTTGAATCAGTCGCAACCATGGCTCACATCGACCTCAAGGCTGAAAACAACCTTGACAAGTTTGGACGGGAAGTCTTTGACTTTGATAAGTCTGATGTTACCGAAACAATCGGTTCTGCCGTTGCTAACGCTGCTCGGGACCTTAACATCAAGACGATCGTTGCCTCAACGAAGTCTGGTTACACGGCCCGGATGATTTCCAAGTACCGGCCATCTGCTGATGTGCTCGCTTTGACTTACGACGAACGGGTACAACGGAGCTTAAACATTAACTGGGGGGTTCAACCATTTGTTGTTGACCGGCCAGAAAGCACTGATGAAATGTTCAAGCTTGCCGGTGAAAAGGCAAAGGAACTTGGCTTTGCTGAAGTTGGTGATATGATCATCGTTGTTGCTGGTTTACCTGGTGGTCACGCTGGTACGACCAACTTGATGCGGGTTATGCAAGTTAAGTAAATAGGTAGGGAGGAAACCTTTCTTTCTCTGCTGAACTTTATTTAAAATATTTAAACAAGACTGGGAAGCGTCTGTTCTTCTCAGTCTTTTTACATAAGCGACTTTATCTTTCTAATAAAATTATGTAAAATGGAAAAGTTGAGAAAACGGTCCGAAATAAAAACGAAGGGAAAATGTTATGAATCAAGCACTAGGAAAGGTTGTTACTGCGGTAATGATCGATGAAAATGAGGATTATTACTTTGTTCAACCAGAACGCAATGGGCAAACTTACCGTTTGAAAAAGACGGAAGCACCCCAGGTTTTGCATATTGGGGGGTCTGTGCGGGGCTTTGTATACGAAAATGCTGACCATCAGCTTCAGATGACGTGTGAACATATCCCAAATATTCAAGTTGACCGTTATGATTTCGGAACGGTCGTGAATGTTCGCCGTGATTTAGGGGTCTTTGTTAATATTGGTTTACCAAATAAAGACATTGTTGTCTCCCTTGATGATCTGCCGACCTTGAAACACCTTTGGCCCCAACCAGGGGACCGCTTATTAATGGCCCTTCAAGTTGATGATCATGATCGGATTTGGGGGAAGCTTGCCGATGATGAGATTTTCCGCACTCTGGCTGCTAAACCGAATCGCTCTTTGGTTAATAAAAATGCGAAGGCGACGGTTTATCGTTTGAAGATGGCAGGAACACTGGTCTTAACCGAAGACTACTATCTTGGATTCATCCATCCAAGCGAACGGGATCAAGAACCACGTTTAGGTCAAGTGGTAAATGCTCGGGTAATTGGCCTTTCTTCGCACGGGGGATTAAACCTCTCGTTGAAGCCACGGGCCTACCAAGCAATCAACGATGATGCCGAACAAATTTTAGCCTTGTTAACCCATAGCCAAACTCATCAGTTAGCCTTAACGGACAAGTCATCACCAGCTGAAATTAAGGCGGTCTTAGGAATCAGTAAGGGGCAATTTAAACGGGCAGTTGGCCACTTACTAAAAGCACGTTTGGTTAACCAGGTAAACGGTAAATTAATTTTGTTAAAGGAACCAAATCATGATTAGTGAGCAGCTGGCTATCCCGGTGAAAGCCTATTTAGAGCAATTAAAGCAACGCCGATCACCAAGCACGGTTGCTAATTACGGCTTAGATTTACAGCGGATGATGAAAACTTTTGCTACCCATGATATTCAAACTTGGGACCAAGTGGATCATTACTTATTGACGCAAGTCCTTAACGAATTAGCTGAAACAGCAAGTGTTGCCACGATCCGTCGCTACTGTTCGAGTTTACGGCAATTCTATCGTTATCTGCTGGAGCAACGCTTAGTTAACCAGGATCCAACCCACGATCTCGCCCTACCGAGACGGGTGATGACGGAAGCAGCAACTTTAAGTGTTGAAGAAACCCTGACTTTGATTGAAACAATCACGGGAACGACAACTTTAGCCATCCGGAACCGGACAATTTTAGAAGTGATGTATGCGACTGGGTTGAAGGTCAGTGAATTATTGGCTTTGACGGAGGAAGATTTACACTTTAACTTGGACTTTCTAACGGTTCATGATCGGTTGGGAAAAGAACGGTTAGTTCCGATTAGCCATCGTGCCCAAAAATGGGTGGAAAAATATTTACAGGTGGCCCGGCCCCAGTTAGTCAATTCAAACGTTGAGGCAAACGCGCTGTTCTTGAATGCTCGTGGAGGGCAACTTTCCCGGCAAACAATTTGGCAGTTATTGAAAAACAGTGCGGCAAATGCGGAGATTAAAGTAACGGTGACCCCTGAAATCTTGCGGGCGAGCCTAAAAGATCACTTATTAGCTAACCAAGCGGACTATTTAGCAGTGGTTCAAATCTTAGGAACTCGGATCCAGAATATGCCGCTTTTACCACTTAAACGGGTCCAGAAGATTTATCGGGCTTGTTTACCAGCCGCCTTTGAGGAGGGGTAAAATGTTAGTTCCGTATCGCAAAGATTATCAAAAAATCGTGATGGGATTACTTTCTTTTAGTGCGGATTTACCGAATTATGATTACCTTCAAGCAGAGATCGATTGGTCGAACCTAACCCATTATCCGATTTACCTCTGGAAAGCGCCTTACTCCGAGCAATTTATTGGGGTCGCGGTCCTTGAAGTTGGGGATGAATATGTTCTGGTTCGGCGGCTTTCTTTCCCACCAAGTGAGCGTTCAGGAAAAAATGTCTATGATTTTTTGACGGCAATTGAGCAAAAATATCCCAACAAACGGATTATGGGGACCTTGGATATCCAACCTCTAATTACAAATTGGGCCCGCAGCAGTCGGTATCGGGTCACAAAGGAGCAAGTAAATGGCGAATGAGATCATGATGGGCCCAGAAAAGCCTTTTATCCATCTTGGCGACTTTGATGGTCCCTTGGATTTACTACTGCACTTGATTCGACAAGATAAAGTCGATATTTACGATATTCCAATTGAAAAGATTACTCGTCAATACGTGAAAATCTTACACGAGAATCAGCGCCACCAATTAGAAATTGCGGGGGAATACTTTGTGATGGCTTCAACGCTGATGCGGATTAAGAGCCAACTCTTGTTACCAGTGCCACCGGTAGACGAAGCGGAACCTCAAGAGGAGGTTGATCCGCGAGAAGAATTGGTTGATCAATTATTAGAATATCAACGTTATCAAGCCGCAGCTAAGCATTTAGAAGCTAAAGCGGAAGCCCGTCAACGGGAATATACCCGTGAAGCGATGCAAGTTCCGCCGGAATTAGTGGTTAAACGAGTCCAACCCGGGGTTAGTATTGATGAATTAAAGGCGGCCTTCGAAGAATTACTCCAACGCCGTCAAGTTCCAGAACTACCGGTTGAAGAAACGGCACCGGAAAAAATCACGGTGGCAGAGCGAATTGCTTATATTCGCCAGGTCGTTGATCATCCAGTGCGGTTTGTGGACTTGTTTGCCGATCAACTTACTCGGGATAATTTAGTGACAACCTTTATGGCCCTTTTGGAACTTTGCCGCCATCAAGTTGTTCGGGTTAACCAACCTGAGGCGTTTGGTCCCTTAATTGTGACGAAAGGAAGCATGTTTGATGAACAACCAAGCGAAAATTGAGGCTCTCTTGTTTATTGCGGGGGATGAAGGAATCACCCTCGGTGACCTTGCCAACCTTACCGGGCTGTTAAAGCCGGCCGTTCAAGGGTTGTTGGGGGAGATCACCGAAAAATATGCTCAAGATGAGACTTGTGCTCTTAAGCTCCTGGTGAGTGCCGATACTTACCGACTTGCGACGAAGGGGGAACTGGCACCGGTTGTAAAAGATTATTTTGAAACCCCACTAACGGTGCCGTTGACACCAGCCTTACTTGAAGTTTTGGCCATTATTGCTTACCGGCAACCAATTACTCGGATTGAAATTGATGATCTCCGCGGAGTCCAGAGTTCAGGCTCAATTCAAAAGTTAGTTGTGCGAGGCTTAGTCGAAACTAAGGGGCGTTTAAATGTTCCCGGGCGGCCTTTCCGCTATGCGACTACGACCGCTTTCTTGGATTATTTTGGCTTAGCTGATTTATCCGAGTTGCCTCCATTGAGCGAACCGGCGGAAGAAATTATGGACAGCGAACAATTTGCCCAGGCCTTAGCCCAACGGCGACAAAAGTTAGAGAAAGCAGAGGATTAGCGAATGGAACGTTTACAAAAGGTTATCGCTCATGCGGGGGTTGCTTCCCGCCGAGCAGCGGAAAAATTAATTCAAGCTGGTCGGGTTGAAGTTAATGATCAAATCGTGACCGAACTGGGAGTTCAAGTTAAACAAAACGATCAAATCAAGGTTGATGGGGTGCCCTTAAAAAAAGAACCCTTGGTGTACTTCTTATTAAACAAGCCCCGAGGAGTGATCTCTTCAGCTCACGATGAAAAAGGCCGGAAAACGGTCGTTGATATTTTTAAGGATGCGGGGATTGAAGAACGAATTTACCCAATTGGCCGGCTCGATTATGATACGACTGGACTCTTGTTGTTGACTAATGATGGGGACCTAACTAACCAATTGATGCACCCCAAGTTTGAGGTTGATAAGGTCTATGTTGCCAAAGTCAAGGGTCGGGTAAGTAACGAAGCCCTAAAGGCCTTGCGGACCGGGGTGAAGATTGATGGACGAATGACAGCCCAAGCAAAAGCCAAGGTGGTCTCAGTGAGTGACGACCGCAAACACAGTATTGTTCGCTTAACCATTCATGAAGGTCATTACCACCAAGTTAAAAAGATGCTGCAGGCGGTTGGAAATCCGGTGGTTAAACTTCACCGGGAAGAATATGCCGGGCTAACTTTAGCGGGCCTTCCTTCAGCCGGTCAATGGCGAAAACTACGGCCGAATGAAGTTAAAGCCTTGAAGCAACTTTAAATTTTGCTTGTAAAAAGATGAGAAGAATGTTAAAGTAATGACAATAATTTCAGGGTGACGATCAGTAGGGCTCCATCTCAAGGGTTAGCGAACTAGCGGTTGGTGAAAGCTAGGCAGGATGAAAGCTACGAATTACCCGTCGAAGATCCTGAACGGATTGGCTAGTACCGTTATCAACTAGCAAGAGTGGGGGAAGATCCCCTAGCTAGGTGGTACCACGGTGAAATGTCGTCCCAGCAAGTTTTATGCTTGCTGGGATTTTTTAATTGTTTGGAGGAATTTTAATGGAAAAAAAGGTGCAATTTAACGAGGCGGTTAGCATTCTGACTCTAATGCTAATTGTGCTTGGGATTAGTGTAATTGGTTTTGATTTAATGCCGAATATTCCGGTGTTGGCTGTCATCGGGGGGCTAATGGGTTGGTTACGGTTCCGGGGATTTACCTGGGATGACTTAATGGAAGGGATTAAGCAAGGGATTTCGACAGCGATTATTCCGATCTTTATTTTTATGTTAATTGGAACGCTGATTGCCGTTTGGATTCAAGCTGGGGTCATCCCGTCTTTGATGGTTTTAGGCTTTCATCTCATTAATGCCGCCTTTTTTGTTCCCTCCGTCTTTGTGGTTTGTTCCTTAGTGGGAGCCGCAATTGGAAGTGGTTTTACGACCATCTCAACGGTCGGCATTGCCCTTTTCGGGATGGGAACGACGCTGGGAATTAATCCGGCTTTAACGGCTGGGGCGATTATTTCCGGGGCAGTTTTCGGGGATAAGATGTCACCGCTCTCGGATTCAACAAATCTGGCCTCAGCGGTGGCAGGGAGTGACTTGTTTGCCCACATTAAAAATATGATGTGGACGACAATCCCCGCTTTCGTGGCCTCGCTGATTGTATTTGCCTTACTTGGTTACTCAAATCACGGGGCAAGTTTGACTAAGATGGCGCCCACTCTGCACACTTTGACGACTCATTTTTCGGTATCGTGGTGGTCAGCAGTGCCAGTTGGGTTGATGTTGATTTGTGCTTGGAAAAAATTACCGGCCATCCCAACTCTCTTTATTAATATCCTGGTTGCCATTGTGATGATTTTTGCTTTCAATCCCCACTTTACTTTAGCAAAATTAGCCAACCTTGCTCAAAGTGGTTATGTTGCGAAAACCGGCAACCAAACAGTGGATGCCCTTTTAACCCGGGGTGGAATCACCAGTATGATGGGAACGGTCGCTCTGATTATTATGACTCTCGCCCTTGGGGGAATCTTGATGCACACTGGAATTATTGAAAATGCGATGGCGCCAATTGCTACCCGTCTCCAAAAACCAGGACGCCTAGTCACGGCCACCATTTTTGCTGGAATTGGGATTAACCTCTTCGTTGGGGAACAATACCTTTCTGTTATCCTACCTGGGAATGCCTTCAAGAGTGCTTTCTTCCGGATTAAACTCGATCCTTTAGCCTTGAGTCGGGTCCTTGAAGATGGGGGAAGTGTGATTAACTACTTGATTCCGTGGGGAGTTGCCGGTTCTTTTGCAGCCGGCGCTTTGGGAGTTCCGGTAACCCACTTCTTACCGTTTGCCCTCTTTAGTTTGCTTTCACCGGTCTTCTCAATTCTAAGTGGTTTGACAGGGATCGGTTTGAAACGCACTTCGGAAACTAAGTAAGTCTGAGGTTGTTAACCAATTTACTTGTAAATGATAAGTTGTCATGGTATCCTTAGCTTGTACGAAAAGTACGTCAATAAAATATTTTTGGTTTGTCTTCAAGGCAGGGTGCAATTCCCGACCGGCGGTATAGCCCGCAACCCGCATTGGCGGTGGAACCTGGCGCAATTCCAGGTGCCGACAGTATAGTCTGGTAGATAGAAGATTACCATGGTCTACATGATTAAGATTTAGTAGCTGGGGACAAACTTTGCTTTGTCTCTAGCTTTTTTGATTGTAGCCTGGTTAATACCTACACAAGAAGGCAACCTCACAGGAGGTTTTGTCTCATGTCACTTTCTCATTCACGGATGCAGCGGTATACGTTAACCGCTTGTTTTGGGGCCTTAGCGTTCTTGTTAATGCTCTTCGAATTCCCAGTTATTCCGATAGTTTCATATCTGAAGTTCGACTTTTCAGATTTGCCGGTTTTACTAGGGACGATTATGTACGGTCCAGTTACTGGGATTATGATCACGATCATTAAGTTGCTTTTGCACGGGGCGATCCGGGGCTTTTCACCGGTCGAATTTCTCGGCTTGTTTGCAAGTTTCTGTTCTTCTTTATCCCTCTTATTGCCACTTGCTTGGTTCTTTCGAAAGAATAGTAAGTTAAGTTTTAAACGGGCAATGCTCTGGAGCGGGATTACGGGGACTTTGGTTTTAGCTGTTGTGATGACGGTTTTTAACCTTTATGTCCTTACCCCAATGTACATGAAGATGTTTGGCTGGCAACCGACCCTACCAATCCCTCAATTAATGGCTTTTGGGGTCTTTCCATTTAACCTTATTAAGGGAGTTATTCTGAGTGTTGTTTTTGCCATTATTGTTAGTCGGATGAAACACTTTTTGCATTTTGAGGATTGAGAAAAATTAGTTTAGTTATCTAAGTAGAGTCACCGATCGAGGTTAGTAGTATTTAGCTACCCTCCGGTTGGTGGCTTTTTTGTTTTTAAATTGTATTAAAATAACTACTCAAGTTAGGATAACCAAGTTATGATAGAAATTAAATAATTTGATCAAAAAGGTGGTGAGACGAGTGGCAGATTATTTATTGGCCTTATTTAGTGCCGAGCCGCGGCGGATTCGGGTAATTGAAGGGACCTTACAAGGCAAGCGGACGATTACAAATTTATTTTGGGCCCAAAATTATGGAATTCTGTCTTATCTAGGAGCTGACCGCCATTTATCACGCCAAGGTTATGATCAGTGGTTAATGGTCCAAGCGCAGACGGGTAACTTAATCCTTAATGAGCAAACGGCTCAGTTGACTGAACGGGGATTAGAAGCGCAAGCGGCGTGGCAAGCGAAGCATTACCAACCAAAGTTCGGTCAGTGGACATGGATCGCAAATTGGCAACGTTTGGCGGACCGGTTTTTGTTGGCGGTGCAGTTAGTCTCTGAATTTGCTTATCATAATCGGCGTTATTCCCCCCTCGATCTTCCTTGGCATGAAAAACAAGCGGTGCGCAACTGGTTTTTACATCATGATTACCAAATTGTTAGTCAAGTTCAAACGGAATTAAAGACGGTCTTAACCCAATTAGCGGCGGTTGATGAGCGGTTAAGCAATTTGTTTGCTTACCGTTTGATTGGTCATGAGGTGATTGGCTGGTCAGCAACTGAAGCTTGTCGCCAGTTGGGGGTGCAAGCTAGTGACCTCTTTTGGATGGAGCGGGATGCATGGCTATTTTTCGCCCATTATTTAACTCAAACTTCCAGTGTTTTGACGAACTTAGCCTGGCCCCTTTTGGCAACGACGCCTTTAAGCAGCAGTTCTCAACAAACTTTAACTGCTTTTTTAGGGGGCCATTCAATTGAGGAGATTAGCCACGCTCGGCGATTAAAAGTTGGAACTATCCGCGAGCACATTTTGCAAGCAGTGATACTTTTGCCTGGTCAGCTACCGCTAGCTCAGCTCTTGCCACCAAAGGTTGAGGCAGAATTACGTCAACGATATCAAGGGCCGGTGGTGGGATGGCAATTTACGCCCCATAGCACAGATCCTGGCCAGGAGTTCTTTTATTTTCGGTTATTTCAGGTAAAGGTGATGCAAAA
The DNA here is from genome assembly GCA_019118465.1 of Candidatus Limosilactobacillus faecipullorum. GTDB lineage: Bacteria > Bacillota > Bacilli > Lactobacillales > Lactobacillaceae > Limosilactobacillus > Limosilactobacillus faecipullorum. The sequence goes on from DWYX01000046.1 coordinate 19,262, forward strand.
TGGATAAGGCAAAATTAATCCAGCTATTAAAAGCGCGTTTTGGTTTTGATAAGTTTCGTGCTGGGCAAATTGAAACTTTACAAGCGGTTTTAGCTGGGCAAGATACGCTGGCAATTTTACCAACTGGTGGGGGAAAAAGCCTCCTATATCAGTTTCCCGCATACCTGTTACCGGGAACCATTTTAATCATTTCACCTTTGATCTCTTTGATGCAGGATCAAGCGGACCGTATCACGCGGCAAGGCGATTTTCGGGCAGTCGTTTTAAACTCCGCCGTTAATAATCAAGATCAAGCGGCAATTTTGGCAACCTTGAGTCGGTACCGGTTTATCTTTACTTCGCCTGAAACGTTAGGGCGGGGGCCGGTCTTAGGAGCCTTACGCCAGTTATCGATCAGCCTCTTTGTGATTGACGAAGCTCACTGTGTTTCAGAATGGGGGCCAAATTTTCGGCCTGAGTATCTTCTTTTAAAAGAGGCGATCCAAGCCTTACAACCACGGTCAGCCTTATTGTTAACTGCGACGGCGACGAACCGGGTTACTAATGATATTTTAAAAAAGGTGGGCCTTGAAGAAGGCCAAGTTACGATCATTCGGCAGTCAGTTAATCGGGCGAACCTTTTTCTTGCGGTTCAAGAATTGGAAAACCCGATGGCTAAACAAACTTATCTGCAAGCAAAACTTCCCAAACTCGGGGGCCCGGGGGTGATATACTTTTCGAGCCGAAAGCAAGCGGATGCAATGGCCGAATGGTTGCGAGCGGTCACCGATCTAAGGGTGGCAGCTTATCATGCCGGGTTAGAAGCCGTGGAACGCTTCCGGATTCAAAACCAATTTATGCAAAATGAACTTGATGTAATTTGTGCCACGAGCGCTTTTGGGATGGGAATTGATAAAAATGATCTCCGATACGTAATCCATTACCACATGCCGGCGAGTTTAGCGGCCTATGCCCAAGAAATTGGTCGGGCCGGGAGAGATGGCCAACCAGCATTGGCGCTTTTATTGTACGCACCGGGGGATGAAACCATTCCAGAACTCTTGACCCAGGTTGAATTACCATCCCAAATCCAAATGCAGGAGGTTTTGACTGGGAAAAAATCCCCTGCGATTCTCGGGGAAAAAGGACCGGTCATCAATTTTTATCTTCACCATGGTTATCAACCAAGTGAACTCCCAGCCTTATTTAATCACCAAGCTGACCGAGCTCGGAAACGGATTAGTCAAATGTTGACCTATGTTAAAACTCAAACCTGTCGGCGAAAATTATTGTTAGCGGCGTTTGATGAAGGGGAACATGATCAGACACCATGTTGTGATTTTCACCAGCCGGATTGGCAACCAAGTGACTTTGGCCTTGGAAAAAGAAAACAGTCTGTAGAAAAGCCAGCGCAACTCAATTGGCAGGAGCAATTAAATCGATTATTCAATTCTCATAACTAGAAACCGGCGGGTAATTTTGCTAGAATAAGTCTATTAGACCCGCAAGGAGGGAAGAAAATGAAGCGTCGGGAAGACGAACGAAATGTGGATGAAAACCTCTGGGATAAAACTTTTGAGGATAACCAAGATTTAGGTAAAGATGGTCACTTGTCACGAATGGAACACCGAAAGCAAAGCTCGGCTAACGCCAGATTTACGACCATCCTAGTGGTCTTGATTATCATTCTGGCAGCTACGCCAATTTTCTATTGGTTAAATCACGAGAAGTCTTTTAATCATCCGGTTCAACATACGGAGCGGGTGGCAAAGGCCAGTTCAAATTCTAAAAAAAAAGTCCATTCTGCAACCCGCAAAAGCAAGCAGGCGACTCAGTCAACCAAATCTAGCCAAGCTAAGTCTGCCAGTAGCCAAAAAAGTTCAGCTTTAAGTGCCAGTTCTAGTAGCATGAAGGAATCAAGTTCTAGTAGTCAAAAGAATAGTTCAAGTGCGGCTAGTTACGTTAAAGTTCAAGCTGGTCAAGGAATTTACCGGGTGGCGGTTAATAATGGCTTGACGGTTGATGAGTTAGCTCGATTAAATGGCATTTCACCGTCGACCAAGCTTTATCCAGGCCAACAATTACGGGTTAGATAGGATAGATATAAGAGGAGTGTTATCTTTGAAAGGGTTACAAGTTGCCATTGACGGTCCGGCCTCAGCTGGGAAGAGTACCGTGGCAAAGTTAGTTGCCAAGCGATTTGGTTATGTTTACTGTGATACGGGAGCAATGTATCGTTCTGTTACCTTAGCGGCTTTACAAAAGGGGATTGATGTTAATAATCAAGCGGCAGTAACTAAGCTAGCGCAATCAATCCAAATTGCTTTCCAACCAGGTGAACCAGAACAACGAGTTTTTATTGATGATCAAGAAGTCACGGAAGCGATTCGGTCAAATGAAGTCAACGCCAACGTTTCAGTTGTCGCGGCTGTGCCGGCGGTGCGAGAAGAAATGGTTGCACAACAACGGCAAATCGCTGAAGCTGGCGGAATTGTCATGGACGGTCGTGATATTGGGACGACGGTCTTACCAAATGCCGAAGTTAAGATTTTCTTGGTGGCTTCTGCTTATGAACGAGCTCGTCGCCGCTTCGAAGAAAATCAGCAAAAAGGAATTGAAACAACGACCCTAGCTGAATTACAAGCGGCAATTGAACGGCGGGATAAATTAGATTCTGAACGGGAAGTTTCACCGCTGACGCAGGCTGACGATGCAATCCGACTGGATTCAACTCACTTATCAATTGAAGAAGTAGTTGATGAAATCAGTTCGATTATCAAAAAAGTTGAAGGAAATTAGTTTTATCCCTAGTCAAAATCGTTTTTATCCTGTACAATGGAGGCTAGAGTTGATTGTTGCAAGGAGGATATTTTTAGATGGCTGAAATCGAAAACAATAACGCGATGTTAGAAGCGCTTGACAGCATCAAGCAAGTAAATGTAGGTGATGTTGTTAAGGGTAAGGTACTGCAAATCGATGACGATCGCCAAGCAATCGTTGGGATTGAGGATGCTGGTGTTGAAGGGATTGTTCCCGCAAACCAATTGTCCACGAAGCCAGTTGATGACATCAATGAAGTAGTCAAGGTTGGGGACGTTTTGGACTTGGTTGTAATCTCCAAGATTGGCAGCGATAAGGAAAACGGTAGCTACCTGCTTTCACACCGTCGCTTAGAAGCCATGAAGGTTTGGAACGAAATCCAAAAGAAGTTTGAAGACGGTGAAACGATCACTGCTAAGGTTACCCAAGCTGTTAAGGGTGGTTTAGTAGTTGACGCCGGTGTTCGTGGGTTCGTTCCTGCATCAATGATTACCGACCACTACGTTGAAGACTTGAAGCAATTCGTTGGTCAAGAATTAGAATTCAAGATTATCGAAATCGAACCAAGTGAAAACCGTTTGATCCTTTCCCACAAGGAAATTGTTAAGGAACAACACGAAGCCGCTGCTAAGAAGGTCTTTAACGAATTAGCTGCTGGTGATGTTATTGAAGGTAAGGTTGCTCGGATGACTAACTTTGGTGCCTTCATTGACCTCGGTGGTGTTGATGGTTTGGTTCACGTTTCTGAAATTTCATACGACCACGTTGACAAGCCAAGCGATGTTCTTTCTGCTGGCCAAGAAGTTAAGGTTAAGGTATTGAGCGTTGACCCAGAACGGGAACGGATTTCCCTTTCTATCAAGCAAACCTTGCCTGGCCCATGGGATGACATCGAAGAAAAGGCTGCTGAAGGTACGGTTCTTGACGGGACTGTTAAGCGACTTACTAGCTTTGGTGCCTTTGTTGAAGTCTTCCCTGGTGTTGAAGGTTTGGTACACATTTCCCAAATCTCTCACAAGCACATTGCTACGCCAGCTGATGTTTTGAAGGCAGGTCAAGAAGTTAAGGTTAAGGTTATCAACGTTGACCCAGCTCAACAACGGCTTGGCCTTTCCATCAAGGCTTTGGAAGAAAAGCCTGAAGGGGAAGAAAACAACAACAACCGTGGTAACCGCGGCAACCGTCGTCCACGGCGTAACAACTACGCTACTGACGCTCCGGAAGAAGAAAGTGGCTTTACCCTTGGTGATTTGATCGGTGACGAATTAAAGAACGCCGGCAAATAACCCAAGTTAATCATTTAAAATGGGCGGTGACCGGATAGTCGCCGCCTTTTTATTTTGAACAGGAATATCCTCTACGAATAGAATAAGTGCTAATTTTACATTGAAAGGAGTAAAAAATGGCAAATCCAATTGTGGCCATTGTTGGTCGACCAAATGTTGGGAAATCAACCCTCTTTAATCGGATTGTCGGGGATCGGATTTCAATTGTCGAAGATACGCCAGGGGTTACCCGGGATCGGATCTATGCCCATGCTGAATGGCTTGGCAAGGAATTTAACCTCATCGATACCGGGGGAATTGAAATTTCAGATCAACCCCTCGTAACCCAAATTCGTCAACAAGCCGAAGTGGCAATTGATGAAGCCGACATTATTATCCTCGTGGTTAATGTTGAAAACGGGATCACTGATGCGGATGAACAAGTCGCCCAACTTTTGTACAAGTCCAAGAAGCCAGTTGTCTTGGCCGTTAACAAGGTTGATAATCCAGAACGGCGGGCTGATATCTATGATTTCTACTCCCTTGGTTTAGGGGAACCATACCCAGTTTCTAGTGTTCACGGGGTTGGCCTTGGGGATATGTTGGACGAAGTGATTAAGCGTTTTCCCGAAGAAAAAGCTAAGCCGGATGATGATACGATTCGCTTTAGCTTGATTGGTCGGCCAAATGTCGGCAAATCTTCAATTGTGAATGCTATGTTAGGGGAACAACGGGTGATTGTCTCCGACATCGCAGGGACAACCCGGGATGCCATTAACACTAATTTTGTTGGCAGTGACGGCCAAAAGTACACCATGGTTGATACGGCCGGAATTAAGAAGCAAGGTAAGCTCTACGAAAATACGGAACGCTACGCCTTGATGCGGTCGATGAAGGCAATTGATGATTCAGATGTTGTCTTGGTTGTATTGAACGCCGAAGAAGGGATTCGCGAACTCGATAAGCACGTTGCTGGTTACGCGCATGAAGCAGGGCGGGCAGTGATTATCGTTGTCAATAAGTGGGATACAATCCCCGACCGCGATCAACGAACGATGACTGACTTTACCAACTTAATCCGGCAAGAGTTCCAATACCTAGCCTATGCGCCAATTATCTTTGTTTCGGCAAAAACCAAGCAACGGTTAAATAAACTGCCAGCGATGATCCAAATGGTTGAAGCCAACCACCAACGGCGGATTCAATCATCAGTTTTGAACGATGTCTTGATGGATGCCTTAGCCGCGAACCCAACGCCAACGGTAAATGGGAAACGGCTTCGGGTTTACTACGCAACCCAAGTCGCAGTAGCACCACCAACATTTGTTATTTTTGTTAATGATCCGGACCTAATGCACTTCTCTTACCAACGGTACCTCGAAAACCGAATTCGGGCCGCCTTTGACTTTACTGGTACCCCAATCCACGTGATTAAGCGGAAGCGGAAATAACTGTAAATATTAGAACCCTTAAATTCCTTACGCCTAAACATGATTTGGATTGCTTATGTAAGTAGTAAACTTCATTTTAATAATAATTTAGTAAAAACTTTTTAAAATGGCTTGATTACGGGGTTTTACTATGCTAACCTTAGTCTTGAATCAAGTGAATGATCCTTGGTTTATGATACCTATTTTAGGTATCACATTCGGGTGTCAGAGCTTCTGACATTAAACGGAGGTAAAATATTATGGCAAACAAAGCAGAATTAGTTAACGATGTTGCTAGTGCAACTGGTTTAACCAAGAAGGATGCTACGACGGCAGTTGACGCTGTTTTCAGTGCAATCCAAGCTTCCCTTGCAAAGGGTGAAAAGGTTCAATTAATCGGCTTTGGTAACTTTGAAGTCCGTGAACGGGCTGCCCGTAAGGGTCGTAACCCACAAACGGGGGCAGAAATTCAAATTCCTGCCAGCAAGGTACCGGCTTTCAAGCCTGGTAAGGCTTTGAAGGACGCTGTTAAATAATTAACATTCAGTGTTAATATGATTCCTCGTTCATGTATTGGACGAGGAATTTTTTTATTTTAAATTGAAAACTTTCGCTTGAATTCGTTTACAATCCAGAATAAAGAGTCTGTTTTTCATCAAAATCTAATCATTCACTAATAAAAATTGGAACGTGCCAATAGAAAGTATTTAATTGTTGTTCACATTTTCTGAATTTCTGTTATCCTATTAATAACAAACGAAAGGAATGTGATCATTAATGTCGAACGCTTTAGTTACAAATTCATTATATGTTAACGCTGAGCGAAAGGTAGCTCGATTAGATTTTAATCACGACTACCCAACAAGTGTTGTTGCATTTTTTAATTCACCTGATGTCCAAGAACTAGTTGGTCTTTTCCTCAAAAACGAAGGGGCAGCAGTTTCAAATAGTTTTGAATCCCTCTCAGCGAAGGATTACTTGGCGGTCTTTGCGAAGGTGATGATTGACGATGCGACGGTTTATGACCAGTTTAGCAAGGAAGAAATTCTAGCTAGCTTGGAACGCTTTTACTCTTTCTATCGGTCCTTACTCCGGGTTTCAGTAATTAAAGCCGATAATAATCACATCCTAGGACAAGAATTTAAACAAATCGACCGGCGCTTTAACGAATTGGTTCTCCGCAGTTACCGGATGCTAGAAGAAAAGCTCCAAGGCTTTGCAAACCGGACTTTCCGGCAAGTTAGTGCGGGGACGGATGCTTCCTTGTTGGTCCGCCATCATGTCTGGGCAGCGCCGGAAAAGTACGCGGCTTTAAACCAATTTGACTTCATTGACAAGGTAATGCTTCGGCCACCATTGTTAATGCATACCATCTCTAACAAGCGGAAGGGGCTGTTTACCGCTGTTGATTACAACCCAATTGACCACTTTAATGGCAAGCCAGGGGAATGGTACTGTTACCCTGCTAAGATTGGGGAAACCTTAGCCTTCATCTACTTCCAACTTGATTACCTGGTTAACGGCTTAGCCCTTGCCAACTTGTTTGAATTGGCACCAAAGGAAGATGTTATCGGTCATAAGCCAGACGTGATCTTACTCTTTGGGGTTCCAGAAACTGAAGGCATGGTTAGTCATTACCACCATGATGAACAAAACGGCATCTGGGTTGGGGAAGTGCCATACACGGATGACACCACCTACTTTGGTTACATGAAGAAGATGTGCTTAACTTTGCACAACTTACACCAAATTAATCATGGTCTCTTACCAATTCATGGGTCAATGGTTCGGATTCGTTTTAAGAACGGTAAGCAAAAGACGGTGGTCTTCTTTGGAGACTCCGGCGCCGGGAAGTCTGAATCAATCGAAGCCCTCCAGGAAGTCGCTGATGACCAAATCATTGCCGTTGACACGATCTTTGATGACATGGGATCATTCCGGGTTCGTTCTGATGGTCAAGTAGTTGCTCAAGGAACGGAAACGGGGGCCTTTGTCCGTCTAGATGACCTTTCTAGCTCGGTGGCCTTCAATAACATGGACCGGGGGGTCTTCTTGAACCCAGAACGGAAGAACGCTCGGGTTATTATCCCAGCGGCGCCATATGCCGAAGTTGTCGCTGAACATGAAATTGACATGTGGCTCTACGCTAACAACTACGATGATGGGGTGGGGGTTCACTTCTTTGATGATGAAGCTTCCGCAAAGGAAGTCTTTATTGCTGGGAAGCGGAAGGCCCTCGGAACGACTGATGAAGTGGGTATGACGACCACCTTCTTCGCTAACCCATTCGGGCCGGTACAAGAAGAAACCTTGACCCGTCCAGTTATTGATAAGGTCTTTACCGCCCTCTTCAAGCAAGGAGTTCCGGTTGGTGAAATCTACACCCACCTCGGGAACGACAAGTCACCAAAGGCCCTCCATGATTCAGCCCGGGCTTTGTTGAAGGATTTGATGGAAAAGTAAATTGAAACCACGGTACAGAATATCTGTTACCGTGGCTTTTTTAGTGGCTTTAAGCCAGTAAACCGCGTAAAATAGTAAAATAGTGATTTTTACGAGGAGGAAATATCTTGGCTGAATCATATGCGGAAAAAATGTTAAATGCCATTGAAATGGGGCAATTGGACGAAGCAAAAAAGGACTTTGCGTGGGCTTTGCGGCAAGATGATGACGAAGTGCTTTTTAGCTTAGCAGAGCAATTATATGCTTTAGGCTTTTTACAACAAGCACAACGGACTTATTTAAAGCTCTTAGACCGGTACCCGGATGAAGATGAATTGCGAACGGCCTTGGCGGAAATTGCCATTGATAATGGAAATAATGATGAAGCTTTGGCTTATCTGGCCCAAATTAAGCCGGATTCCGATGCTTATCTCCAGTCATTATTGGTTGCCGCGGACCTTTACCAAACCGAAGAACAATTTGAGGTCACGGAAGAAAAACTTCAGACGGCTTACCAAATTGCTCCGGATGAGCCAGCGGTTTTGTTTGCCTTAGGGGAATACTACTACTCGACTGGGCGGTTTGAACTTGCCATCCGGTACTACTTTGCTTTGATCCAAGCTGGGGTGGCTGAATTTGCCCGGGTCGATATTGCTGGTCGGCTCGGGATGGCCTATGCCCAAAGTGGAAAGTTTGATCAAGCCCTTGGCTATTTAAAGCAAGTGGCCCCAGGCTTTATGACGGCGGATATTCGCTTCCAAACTGGTTTGACCCAATTAAACTTAGGTCAACTCAAAGAGGCAATTATTACCTTAAAGGAATTAATTGATGAAGATCGTCAATATGCTTCAGCTTATCCAGCCTTGGCGCAAGCTTACCGCAAGGAAAACCATCTTAGTCAAGCCCTTAAAACCGCTCAAGAAGGATTAGGGGTGGACGAATACAACGAAAACCTCTTTACTTTAGCGGCTGATATTGCGGGGCGGTTAGGGGAGTTTGACCTGGTTAAGAAGTACCTGCAAACTGCCCATAAGTTGGCACCGGAAAACTTGGCAATTAGCCTTAAACTTAGTAATTACTATCTTAGTCAAGGGGACCATGCTGCCAACATCGACTTACTACAAGGAATTGAAAAGGATTCGGTTGATCCCCAAGTTGAATGGAACCTGGCCCAATCCTACCAAGCGCAAGAAACATTTGACCAAGCGGCTCAAGCCTTTGAAAATGCGCGGCCAACTTACTGGGATAACCCAACCTTCTTGAAACAACTAATTCACTTCTATCAAGAAAGCGGGGAGCACGATCTCTTGATGGATACCCTTGATCATGCCTTGACTTTGACGCCGGATGATCCAGAATTAAATGAATTGGATGGACAATTACGGGATTTTTAGTTTAAATTAGCGGACAAAGGTGGTCTTTTGCCCCTTTGTCCTTTTATTTTGGCCTAAAACGGTTTTTTTAAATCTCAATCGCGGTATAATTAAAAATAAAATTATTGTGAAGGAAGGAATTAAAATGCCAACTTTCTATTGTTATTCTCGCTGCTCGACCTGTAAAAAGGCGGAAAAGTGGCTAAATGAACACCAGGTTGATTTTAAAAAGATTGATTTGGTAGCAACGCCACCGGCGGCAAGTGATCTTAAACGTTGGATCACGGCTAACCAAGATAAAGGGCTCCGCTACTTCTTTAACACCAGTGGCCAACATTACCGGCAACAAGGTTTGAAGGATAAACTGGCAGACATGACGATTGATCAAGCTGCGGAACTTCTTGCGGGTGATGGAAAATTAATCAAGCGGCCGCTAATGGTCGAGGGCGATCATGTCACGGCTGGCTTTAAAGAACCGGTTTACGAAGCAGAATGGTTATAATCGAATTTTATGCATTTGTCTAAAGACGATAAAACGCCAAATCTTTGTCTTATCAATATTTTGGCTTGCTAAAACAAAAGAGCACGTCTATAATTATTAACGTTGGAATTTTTTAAGTAATTTTTATTCATTTATGGAGGATGATTCTGAAATGGACGATAGCAACAGTAAGGTCAAAAAAATTACGACCTTCGGCTTGGTAACGATGATTATTTCCACCATTTTTGGGTTCGGAAATGTTTCTAACGCTTACCTTCAAATGGGTTACGGGAGTATCTTTTGGTACGCCTTAGCCGGGATTTGTTTCTTCTTCCCATGTGGGCTGATGATGGCCGAATACGGGTCTGCCTTTAAGGACGCCCAAGGGGGAATTTACTCCTGGTTAGCTGGTTCGATCGGGGAACGGATGGCCTTTATCGGGACCTTCGTTTGGTTAGCATCCTGGATTGTCTGGATGGTTTCGACGGCTTCCCGGGTTTGGATTACTTTCTCTGCCCTCTTCTTTGGGAAGGATACGACGAATACTTGGTCAATTTTTGGCCTTTCTTCGACGCAAACGATCGGGATCTTGGGGATCTTAATGATTCTGTTGATCACCTTCTTTAGTTCCAGGGGGATGAACGCCATTGCCAAGATTGGTTCTCTTGGGGGGATCTTTACCATTGTGGTTAACGTGATCTTCGTGGTGGTTTCCTTTATTGTTTTATTTGCGAACCACTTTAAGTTGGCCCAACCAATTGATGGACCAAGTACCTTTATCACGTCACCCAATCCCGCCTTTCAAACGCCAATCGCTTTGATTTCCTTCGTGGTTTACGCAGTTTTCGCATACGGAGGGATGGAATCCTTGGGATCCGTTACTGATGATATGGATAACCCAGAAAAGACCTTCCCACGCGGCTTGATTATTGCCTCTATCTTCACGATTGGGACTTACGTTTTGATGATCTTCATGCTTGGTTGGTCAATTAATTACCAATCTCAAATGACGAAGGCCAACGTTAACTTGGGGAACGTTACCTACGTGGTCTTCAACTACTTAGGGATTGCGATGGGGAATGCTTTAGGGTGGTCCCACGCGGCAGCCGTTACTTTTGGGGTTGTCATGACGCGGATCGTTGCCTTGGCCCAAACCATTGGGTTCTTAGGGGCCCTCTTTATCTTGATGTACTCGCCAATCAAGGCCTTTATTCTTGGTTCTGACCGGCGTTTGTGGCCAGCAAAGCTTACTAAGTTGAACAAGGCAGACATGCCAGCTAATGCGATGTGGGTCCAAGCCATCATCGTTTGTGTGATCGTCTTCCTGGTTTCCTTCGGGGGTTCAGCTGCTCAACGGTTCTACACGATCTTAACTGATATGGCCAACGTTTCTTCAACGGCGCCATACATGTTCTTAGTTGGGGCCTTTCCATTCTTTAAAAAGAAGCACTACGAGCAAAGCTTTGTGGCTTTTAAGAACAAGACTTGGACTAATTTGTTGGTTTGCTTCGTGGAATTGATTTTGATTGTCGGGACGCTCTTTACCTTTATTCAACCAATGCTTGACCACGACTTTGAAACGGCCTTCTGGACGATCGCCGGACCATTCTTCTTTGCCTTAATTGCTTACCTCTTTTATGAAGTGGCTGGTAAGAAGCATGGGTTGAATAGTAAAAATAAATAATTTGAAAGCCGCCAACCTTTTTGGCGGCTTTTATTTTACAAAGCCATTTAATGATGTTTGGCTAGAAGTGGGGGAATTGCCTCAAGAGTGAGGAGAGAGGGGGTCCTCCCGACCGCTTATCTTGATAAATGGCTACTTTATCGCCAATGAAAAATCCCAGGAAGCAACACGTCTTCCTGGGATTCTTTGCTGTGAGGGTAAATCGCGGACTGTCATTGTAACGGGTTATCGACTGATTGTCAACGAAAAATAGTAATCAACCCATAATTTATTATCGCTCGATTTTTGGACGATAAAGATTGAAGAGGATGACGGCAATGATAGCGGTAACGAGATCCGCTCCGGCTTGGCTAGCGATAATCCCCTGGTAGCCAAAGAGGTGAGCGAAGGTGATTAGGACGAGGTAAAAGATCACCCCTTGGCGGAAGAAGGAGAGGATGAAGGCGGGGAAGGCCTTCCCCATCGCCTGAAACATCGTGGTAAAGACGAGAATCAAACCGGCTAGGGTCGCTGATGAGATCAACCAACGAATCATAATCGTTCCGTGGGCAATTACGGCTGGGTTATTCATAAACCACTTAATCATCGTTGGCGCAAAGAACCACATTACGACGGTCATGAAGAGGGAGAATCCGCAAACGACCGTTAAATCAAGGCGGATGGTTTCGTTAAATCGTTTGGTGTCCTTAGCCCCGTAAGTGTACCCAATTAACGGTTGCGCTCCAAAGGCAAAACCGACAAAGATCATGGTGGTAATCATACTGATCTTGAGGGCAATTCCCATCGCGGCCACGGAGGTTGCCCCGTAATGGATCAAGTACCGGTTGGTCATCGCCATCGCAAAGGTTGACATCAAGTTGGTGACGGATGCTGGGATCCCAATCATTAAGATTTCCCGTTGGAGGGAACCAGCTAGTTTGGTATCGCGAATCGAAGTAGTGAGCCGCTTGCTGGCGGTCCGGAGGTAGTAAACCATCAAGATATCAGCCAAAATATTTCCAACCACCGTAGCGAGGGCCGAACCAGCTGCGCCTAAGCCACAGGTAAAGATAAAAATCGGGTTTAAGATGATGTTAATTACTGTCCCGACGACGCTAGCTTTCATTGATTGAACGGCTAAACCTTCCGTTCGCAGAATGTTGACGGGCGAATAGAAGAAGATAATAAAAGGGGCGCCGGCCGCAATCACTAAGTAGTACTGGCGAGCGTATTCCCAAGTGGTACTGGTTGCCCCTAGAAGCTTTAAAAATGGGGTTTGGCCAAGAAAGAGGATGACCATCACGACAAGGCCCATCAAGAAGCTAACGTAAAAACAAAAACCACTGGCGTTCTTCGCCTCTTCATAGCGGTGTTCCCCAAATAACCGGGAAATTAACGAAGAGCCCCCCAGGCCTAAAATATCACCCAGGGCAATCATCAAGGTAAAGAGCGGGGCGCCTAGGGAAACGCCGGCTACCAAGTCCGCATTTTGAGTCTGAGCAACGAAGAAGGTGTCAACCATGTTATAAACCAGGGAAACGACCATGTTTAAAACGACTGGCAAGGCCAGAGTGAAATAGGCCCGCCGGATCGAGGTGTGTTCAAATAATTCCTCCACAAGTAAGTTCCTTTCTATACTAAATATCCAATCAATAGGATATCATACAGTGTCAACCATTTGGATTGGTCTAGCTTTTTTATCCAAAAACGAAATCGGTTTCAAAATTAATGATGGTCAAGTTTAACCGGTTAAAACTAATTTATTGACGGGATTTTAGGAAAGTCCTTGGCGCCTTTTTTAAATTGGTCTATAGTAAACACCATTATTTGAGGAAGGGTGATTTGATGGACCTGGTAAATGTATTATTTGTAATGGTCGCAACGATTTTAGTTTTCTTTATGACGCCTGGTTTGGCCTTCTTTTATGGGGGCTTAGTCCCGCGGCAAAACATGGTGAACACCTTTATTGGGGTTTTCTTTATTTGTGGGTTAGCAAGCTTACTTTGGGTGCTCGTTGGTTACTCACTTGCTTTTAGTGGCCACGGACTGTTCGTTGGCAACTTGGGGGCCTTGATGATGCACCACCTTAACCTGGCCCATTTGCTTCCAGACAGTCGGATTCCTTTAGGTTTATATGCCCTTTATCAGATGATGTTTGCAATTATCACCCCCGCCCTCTTTATTGGGGCAATCGTTGGTCGGGTCCGTTTACCCTTCTTAGCCGCCTTTATTATTGGTTGGTCCTTCCTCGTCTACTATCCGTTGGTCCACATGGTTTGGGGTGGGGGGATTCTCCAATACCTCGGCACCCTGGACTTCGCTGGGGGAACGGTGGTCCATGTAAATGCGGGGATGACCGCCTTTGCCTTGTCGATTTTGGTCGGTCCACGGCTTGATCGGACCCTCCGGCATGATAATCAGGCCTTGGTGTTGCTTGGAACGTCGATGTTATGGCTTGGCTGGTATGGCTTTAATGCCGGTTCAGCCTTAGCAATTAACGAGATTGCCGTCCAAGCAATGGTTACGACTACGGTTGCGACTGCCGGGGCGATGGTGGCTTGGCAGGCCTTAGAGCTGATTTTTCAACCCCACGTTACCCTAGTCGGAACCTGTACTGGGGCCCTATGCGGTCTTGTTGCCATTACCCCAGCCACCGGGTACGTTACAATCACTGGGGCGGCCCTAATTGGGATCGGCGGCTCTGTAATTAGCTACCTCTTTGTCCGCTTTATCAAACCACGCTTAAAGTTTGACGACACCTTAGACGCCTTTGGCTGCCACGGGATTAGTGGAATCTGGGGGAGTATTGCGACTGGTCTCTTTGCGACCCATGCCGTTAACTCCGCGGTTCTCCATAATGGCCTTCTTTACGGTGGGGGTTGGTACCAGCTCCTTCTGCAAATTGGGGCAACGGTAATTACAATGTTCTATACCCTGGGGATGGTCTGGATCCTTTACCGAATCTTGAGTCGGCTGATGCCAGTCCGGATGTCGGCCCGGGATGAAGTTCGCGGTTGGCGGAGTGAAATCGCCGAATAACCTGGTTTGACATCCGAGATTGACAAATGTAGACTAAGAGCGAGGTGAGATGATGAACGAATTAGAAATTACGCCGGCCGAATGGCGGGTGATGCGGATCGTCTGGTCCAAAAAGGCGGTCACCAGTTCTCAGGTCATTGAGTTCTTAGCACCGCTGATGGATTGGAAAGACGCCACGGTAAAGACCCTCTTGCGGCGCTTAGTCGAAAAAGGAGCTTTGACGGCAACTAAGCAGGGGCGGGCCTTTATTTACCGTCCCGCGGTGGAGGAACAGGCCACGATTGACCAGGCCGTTGAAAATCTCTTCTCGGGGATTTGTCAGATGCGGGCAGGGGATGCCTTGATCCACGCCATGAAACAAGTCCCCCTTTCGAAAAATGACGTTCATGCTTTACAAGCTTTATTAGCAGAGAAGGCCAAGGCCGCTCCGGAGCAGGTTCCATGTAACTGCTTGCCGGGGGATGAAATGTGTAATTGTGATTAGAAGTATTAATATAAGATAAATCATCGTTTAAAAACCATTAACGGGGTGAGAGATAGTTATCAATGACCTCGTTGATGGTTTTTTAGTCTAGAATCAAAAACTTTTTTGGCTTCTTGCGCTAATTTTCCGGCCTTTTTTACGTATATATATAATAGGGGGGTAACCCCCAAATTATATTTTTGGAGGTTCAAATGGATTTTTTGGAACAAACGCGATTGTTAGTGCAGGCATGGGAAGAAAAGTCGATCACCAACGATATTGTTTTTAGCCTGGTGATGAAGAATAAGTCAATCTGTCGGCGATTGATCCAACGTGCCCTGCCAGAGGTTGAGGTCGGTGAGCTGATTTATCCAAAATCGGCGAGAATATTCCCACTTCAAGTATTGTCCCGTTAGGGAGTACTAAGTGGGAGATGAATCGCCTCCTAAAAACACATAGTGCTTTCTTTTTTGCTCTATGATATAATTAGTATATCTTAACTGAATGGCAGTGATAATAATGGAACTAGATCATAATCAACGCTCGGTATACTTGTTAAATTACCATCTTGTAATGGTGATTAAATATCGGCGTCGTGTCATTAACGATGAGATATCATCGTTCTTGAAATACCAATTCGTTAAAGTTGGCGAATCATACGGGGTGACGCTTCAAGAGTGGAACCATGATGTTGATCATGTCCATGTTTTGCTAAAAGCAACGCCTCATACTGAAATGGCTAAGTTTTTGAATGCTTTTAAG
>DWYX01000047.1 GCA_019118465.1 Candidatus Limosilactobacillus faecipullorum
AAACTACAGGAGGAAATAACCTATACCAGTTGACCAAAGCCAATGATAATTAGAGGCTATCATGCGGTGACCAGAAAGCAAGTTGTAATGTCACAAAAAACAAAAGGATTATTTTTAATATACGAGGAGGATTAATAATGGAAACTTACCAAGCAACGGCGCGAAAGACAGGCCTAGGACTCCAAGTTGATGCTCATTCTCGTGGCTTTCATCATTTCTTTGATGAGCCTCGGAATAGTGGAGGAACTAACACCGGAATGAATCCAGTTGAGTTATTATTAAGCACATTAGGGGCTTCCCTACAGTCTACTGCTCAACAGCTAAAACAAACAGAAGAATTTGAGTTTCAAAAGTTAATAATTCAACTTGATGGTGACCTAGATCCGGCAGGCTTTATGGGAGATCCAAATATTCGAAATGGCTTTCAAGAAATTCGAGTTAATTTTCAATATGAAACGAAAATGACACAAAAACAGTGTGAAGATTTCTCAAAGCGAGTGTTTGTCAAATGCCCAATTGTGGATCTTTTGACAAATGGTATACATCCAGTAGTTGATCGTACAATGAAAGGATAGTTAAAAATGGCAATAACGACTTATCAAGCAATTGTAGTTTCCACCACCGATCCGGATCGTTATGTGGCAACTGTTCGAGATTTTGAACTAACCTTTAACCACCCTGATGAACTTAATTGGAATAAACGAGGCGTACAGATTAATGAAGCTCTTTTATGGGCCTTGGGTGCATGTGAATCAATTGTTGCCGGGGCTTTCCATCGGCAAAAGCATTTCCCGTATTATGACTTATATTTGACTTTAAAAGGAATAAAATACGATCAACCAAAACGACTAGGCCTTGATGAGATTCATCTAACTCCTCATTTTCGGACATCAGCTAGTCAGTCTGATTGTGAAAGTTTTGTTGAATTTATGGAAAGTCGTTGCCCAGTATTTGATAATCTTTCAAATACAGTTCCTATTAAAAGTTCGGTTGAAAAAGTCAGTGTAAATTAAGGGCTTTAAATCAACTACTCATAACTAAAAACTAATTAGATAGAATTGTGATCGAAAAGAAACAAGTCTTTTCGGTCTTTTTTATTGGGTTAAGAGTTTCAATGATAATGATATAATAGGGACTGAATTTTTAAGATGGGGTGGAGACAATGATTGAAATTAATAAGCACCGTTATTCATTCCCAAAGTTACTAACCTTTGGCTTCATTATGGTAATTGCAATTGGAACTCTTTTATTGCTGTTACCAATAGCGACGCGTCCGGGCTTGCATACTTCCTTTATGACAGCATTTTTTACCTCCACAAGTGCCACCTGTGTTACGGGCTTAACCTTAGTTGATACCGCTACTCACTGGGCCCCCTTTGGGCAGTTGGTAATCGCTGCTTTGATGGAGGTTGGGGGCTTGGGTTTTATGACCTTTGCGGTTATGACGTCTTTACTAATTCGCCGCCAATTGAAAATGTCGACTAGGTTTTTAGTCCAGGAATCCCTTAACCTGGATAATGTTTCCCAAATCCAGGTGGTAACCTTAATTATTAAATTATCCATCCTAATTCAATTGTTGGGGACGGGGTTACTTTATCTCGACTTCGGCCGCCGGTATGGTTGGTGCCACGGCTTATGGTTAAGCCTCTTTCATTCCATTTCTGCCTTTTGTAACGCTGGCTTTGACTTATTTGGCAGTTCACTGGCAAATTTCAAAAACGACCCATATTTGCTAACCGTTTTTGCGATTTTAATCATTGCCGGGTCATTTGGTTTTCTAGTCTGGCAAGATATTTTACAGTACCGGAAAGTTCATCGGATGTCCTTACATACGAACCTGGCTTTACGGACCGGGGCGATCATTATGGTGTTGTCAGTGATTGTCTACTTACTAACGGAACGGAATTTAAGCCAGTTCCATGGTGAGATGTCTTGGGGGATGCGTTTCTTAAATTCAATTTTTATGGCAATTACCCCTCGAACAGCTGGCTTGACGACCTTTTCCTATACGGATCTTTCAGCGGCCGGCTTATCCTACACGATTCTCTTAATGTTTATTGGGGGAACCCCGGGATCAACGGCTGGGGGGATTAAGACGACGACGATTGGTTTACTTACCTTGCAAGCCATCGCCACTTTACGTGGTCACCGGGACCCAACTTTAGCTCACCGCCGTTTCCGACAAGATAATGTTTTCCGGGCTTTGACCTTACTGTTTGTGGCCTTGGTAATCATTGCCGTAGCAATTTTGATCTTAGCTGAAACTCAGACCTTACCAAAGCATAATTCCCTAACTTATTTAACTTTTGAAGTGATGGCCGCTTTTGGGACGACCGGAATTTCTCTTGGGATTACCGCCAAGTTAAATTTGCTCGGCAAGTTAATTATTATGGCATTGATGTTTATTGGCCGGGTCGGAATTTACACGGTAATGTTCTCCGTCTTTAATGCTCAACCAAAGCAACCAAGTTATCGTTACCCAGAGGAAGGTGTTTTAATTGGCTAAAAAAGAAAGTTTTGCGGTGATCGGGTTAGGTCAATTTGGATCAGCTATTTGTAAATCGCTTGTTCGGGCCGGGCAAGAGGTCATGGCAATTGATTCGAATGAAAATGTCGTGAATGATTTTGCTGATATGGTCATGCGGGCGGTAATCGCTGATGCCCAAGATGAAGATGCAATGAAAGAACTTGACCTCGGCCACTTTGATCATGTTTATATTTCAATTGGTAAAAATATTGAGGCTAGTATCATGGCTACTTTAATTGCTAAAGACTTAGGGGCAAAAGATGTAGTTTGCCGGGCGGAAAACCGGAATCATGCCCGGGTTTTGGAACGAATTGGGGCTGATCTCGTCGTTCGGCCAGAACATGACTTGGCAGAGCGCCTAGTCTTTTCTCGTTTGCACCCATCAGTAATTGATTATGTCCAAATTAGTCGGGATACGACCTTGGCTGAAGTGATTGTTAATAATGAGGCTTTCTACGGGAAAAGTTTAGATGAAATGGACTTCCGGAATCGCTACCATGTCAACGTGATTTTAGTCGTGAATGCCCAAGACGAAATCAATCAGATGCCAAGGGGAACAGATAAGATTCAGCAAGGTGACCGTATCACCGTCGTTGGCCCCCTTGACGCCATTGAGAAGTTGAATGATTTGTTGAAGAAATAAAAGGCTTTGCTGAAAATTCTACGCCGGACAGCTTATCTTGAGGGGGATTTTCTAGCAAATACGACTGAGAACATAGTCAGATTAGGTAAAACTTCAAGAGTTCTTATCTTGAGAGCCAAACGATTGTGCAGGATATAGCCTAGAACAACGTCGCCTTAAGGAGGCGTTGTTTAATTGATAGTTGGTCTCAAAGGATGGAATGAATTAAAAGGTCAGAAGAAAAACTTCTCGACGGCCTGGCAAGGATAAGGAGGATCGTGCCGATTGGAAGGAAGGCAATATTCACTTGGCTACTGCCTTGATCGTAGTTTCTGTGTAACATTCGGAGGTATGAGAGAGGGTGGGAAGAAACACACGCTTCTTCCCACCCTCTCTTGCTAAACTTACTTAACTATTTCACGAGTGAGACTTAATATTTCTCAGAAATTTAAAGCTTTTTTATTTGGTTTTTGTTCTTTGAAAAACGCTTTAATTTACATTTGCCTTTAAAAATCTGATATATAAGGATTTTTAGCAAAGGTATAAATAAAATTTATTGAGTTATATGATTTTGACTATACTATTTTTGGTGGTTTAGGATATAACTATCAAATGTGTAAAAATTCACAAAATAAATTAAGGATGAAAATTCGGAGGAAAAAATCATGCCAGAATTTCGTACAGAATCAGATACTTTAGGTCCAGTTCAAATTCCCGTAAGTGCTTTATGGGGTCCTCAAACTGAACGGAGTCGGAACAACTTCCCAACTGGTCAATTTATGCCACTCGC
Source organism: Candidatus Limosilactobacillus faecipullorum (assembly GCA_019118465.1). Lineage (GTDB taxonomy): Bacteria > Bacillota > Bacilli > Lactobacillales > Lactobacillaceae > Limosilactobacillus > Limosilactobacillus faecipullorum. Next base: position 3,940 of record DWYX01000047.1, read on the forward strand.
AATCATTCGCGCTTTGCTTAACATCAAGAAGGCAGCGGCCCAAGCTAACATGGAATCAAACCAAATTAGCGAAGAAAAGGGAAATTTGATTGTTAAGGCCATTGATGAATTACTTGCTTTGAGCGATGAAGATCTTCGCAAGGACTTTCCATTGAAGGTTTACCAAACTGGTTCTGGGACGCAAACCAACATGAACACCAACGAAGTAGTTGCTAACAAGTGTAAGCAACTTAACCCGGACGTTGAAATTTTGCCAAACGACGATGTTAATAAGGGACAAAGCTCAAACGATACTTTCCCAACGGCAATGAACATTGTGGCCGTTGAAGCTATCGACAAGTTGGAACCAGCTGTTCAACACTTAATCGATGAATTAAAGGTTAAGCAAGAAAAGTACTGGCACACGGTTAAGGTTGGACGGACGCACTTGCAAGACGCTACGCCATTAACCTTTGGTCAAGAAATCTCTGGTTACGTGGCTGCTTTGGAACATGACTTAAACTACCTTAAGACCTTGACGCCAACTTTGCTTGAATTAGCCATTGGGGGAACGGCTGTTGGGACTGGCTTGAACGCTGCTCCAGGAATGCCAGAAAAGATCGCTGAAAAGATGAGCGTCGTTTACGGTCATGAATTTACTGCTAAGACTAACAAGTTCTACGGTCTTTCTCACCACTCCGGTTTAGACGTTGTTCACGGCGCTTTGAAGACCTTGGCCGCTGACATGTTCAAAATTGCCCAAGATATTCGGTTCTTGGCTTCTGGTCCACGAGCTGGTTACGGCGAATTAAACATCCCAGCTAACGAACCTGGTTCATCAATCATGCCGGGGAAGGTTAACCCAACCCAAGCTGAAGCCGTTACTATGGCCGCAATGCGGGTCTTTGGGAACGACGTGGTAGTTGGCATGTCTTCATCGCAAGGGAACTTTGAAATGAACGTCTTCAAGCCAGTTTTGATTGATGCCTTCCTTGAATCAGCTGACCTTTTGACGGGGACGATCATGGGCTTTGCGGACAAGATGATCCACGGCTTGACGGTTAATGAAGACCGGATGAAGGAACTCTTGGACAACTCCTTGATGACGGTTACAGCCCTTTCACCACACATCGGTTACCACGACAGTGCTAAGATTGCCCAAGCTGCTGACAAGGCCGGAAGCACTTTGAAGGAAGCTGCTTTGAAGTCTGGCAAGGTTACTGAAGCACAATATGATGAATGGATGGACATGCTTAAGATGACCAACGTTGACCGGAAGGACTAGGGAAAACAAAAAGTTACCGTTGTTCGCAAATAAGATTTGCGTTACGATAGGTCACTGTTGTCATAAAAGATAAGTATCCAATGGAAAACGGCGGATTGAATCCGCCATTTTCTATGTAAAGTAAGAAGGAGAATAAACATGGCAGATTTTCAACCATTATCAGCTAGCCAATTAGCTGATAGCTATGATGCAGTTATTATCGGTTCTGGTGGGACCGGATTAGCAGCTGCAATTCAAGCTAACGAATTGGGGTTAAAAGTTGTGATCTTGGAAAAGGAAAAGGCTCTTGGTGGGAACACTAACCGGGCTTCTTCCGGGATGAACGCCGCTGAAACCAACGTCCAACTTCACCACGGAGTAATCGATAACGTCGCGGATTTCTTCCACGAAACTTACAAAGATGGAGGAAAGTTAAACGACAAGGACATGTTAGGCTACTTTGTTTACCATTCTGCCCCAGCAATCGATTGGTTAGCCGACCATGGAATTAAGTTAGATGACATTACCATTACTGGGGGGATGTCCCGGAAGCGGACCCACCGGCCAGCTTCAATGGCCCCAATTGGTGGCTTCTTAGTTAAGAGCTTGCTACGGGTCGTTGCCGAAGAAAAGATTCCCGTCTTTAATGAAACAAAAGTTACCAAGCTAAGCCAAGCTGAAGATGGTCGGGTTAACGGCGTTGAAGTTGAAGCTAATGGTACGACTAAGCATATTGCTGCAAAAGCGGTGATCTTAGCAACTGGTGGCTTTGGGGCTTCAAAGGACTACATGAAGCGGTTCCGTCCAGACCTTTTGGACTACAAGACGACGAACCAACCGGGTGCCACTGGGGATGGTTTGAAGCTTGGGGAACAAGTTGGCGCTGAATTAATGCAAATGAACTTGATCCAAGTTCACCCAACTGTCCAACAAGATAACCCGCATGTTTACTTGATCGGGGAAGCCGTTCGGGGTGAAGGTGCAATCTTAGTTAATGGGGAAGGAAAACGATTTGTTAACGAACTGAACACCCGGAAAATTGTTTCTAATGCCATTACGGCCTTACCAGAACACAGTGCTTACTTGATTTTGGACCAAGGAATTCGGGACCACGTTAAGGCTATTGAATTCTATGACCAAGTCGGCTTAGTTGTTCATGGTGACACGATCGAAGATCTCGCAAAGAACATCAAAGTTGACCCAGCTAATTTGAAAGCGACGGTTACTACCTGGAATGAAGCGGTTAAGAACCAAAAGGACACGGAATTTAACCGGACGACCGGGATGGACCGGGGAATTGAAAAACCTGGTTTCTTTGCAATTCACATTGCCCCTGCAATCCACTACACGATGGGTGGTTTGCACATTAACACGAAGACGCAGGTTCTCGATGGCAATGGGGATGTCATTAAAGGTCTCTTTGCAGCGGGTGAAGTTGCTGGTGGGCTCCACGGTAACAACCGGGTTGGGGGTAACTCGATTGCCGAAACGATTATTTTCGGTCGACAAGCTGGACAACAAGTTACCCTTTACACGCAAAGTTTAAATTAAGCATAATTACGCTAGATTAGGTTTGGACACCCTAGTTTAGCTACAAAATATCGAATAAAGAGAGATTCACGATGAAAACATTAGAGAAAGTTAACTACAAGGGCTTTATCTGGCCCGTAATTATTGGGGTTCTTTTATGGCTCGCCACGCCAGTTAAACCAGCTACCGTTCCGGTTGCTGGGTGGCACATGTTTGCCCTTTTTGTGGCAACGATTATTGCTTGCATTACGCGGCCCTTACCAATCGGTGGGGTATCAATTATTGCTTTTGCTTTAACGGTATTGACGAAGACGGTGCCGATGGATAAGGCAATTGTTGGATTTGGGAACGCCTCAATCTGGATGATTGCCATGGCCTTCTTCATTGCCCGGGGCTTTATTAAAACTGGCCTTGGTCGGCGAATTGCCTTGAATTTCGTTAAGGCCTTCGGGAAGCGGACGTTGGGGTTAGCCTACTCCTTAATTGGGGTTGACTTAATCCTAGCACCAGCTACGCCAAGTAACACAGCCCGTGCCGGTGGGGTGCTTTACCCAATTATTGAATCCTTATCCCAATCCTTTGGTTCAAAAGCTGGAGATGGAACGGAACGCAAGATTGGTTCCTTCTTGATCTTCGCTGAATACCATGGGGATATGATCACGGCGGCGATGTTTATGACTGCCATGGCGGCAAACCCATTAGTTCAAACGTTAGCTAAGAGCAATGGTGTTAACATTACCTGGATGGGTTGGTTCTTAGCCGCCTTAGTTCCTGGGATTATCTCATTGATTGTTGTTCCATGGTTGATCTACAAGATGTATCCACCGGAAATCAAGGAAACGCCAAATGCTAAGGAATGGGCCCAAGGTGAACTTGATAAGATGGGACCAATGTCCTTACCAGAAAAGTTGATGGCCGTGATCTTTGTTGTTGCTTTGGTTCTTTGGATTACGGGGAGCTTTATTGGTATTGACGCAACCTTAGCTGCTTTTATTGCTTTAGGCTTACTTTTGCTTTGTGGAGTTCTTTCTTGGCAAGACGTTTTACATGAAACGGGAGCTTGGAACACCTTAACTTGGTTCTCTGTTCTAGTTATGATGGCCGGTTCTTTGACGACCTTGGGCTTTATTCCTTGGTTGAGTAAGACCGTTGGGGCTTCTCTTCACGGGGTAAGTTGGTTCTTGGCTTTGGTAATCTTGATTGTGGCTTTCTTCTATTCCCACTATCTTTTTGCTAGCTCAACGGCCCACGTGACGGCAATGTACTCAGCCTTCCTGGCAGTTGCTATTTCAATTCACGTGCCAGCAATGCTAGCAGCCCTTTTGCTTGGGTTCTTTGGTAACTTAATGGCTTCAACCACGCACTACGCATCTGGTCCAGCCCCAGTCCTCTTTGGTTCTGGTTATGTTCCACAAAACAAGTGGTGGTCACTCAACTTTGTTCTCGGAATCTTCTACCTGGTTGTTTGGATCGGGATTGGTTCCCTCTGGATGAAAGTCTTGGGTATGTGGTAGGAAAAAGGCCCCACCCGGAATTAAACGATGATAAGAAAAAAGAACCGTAAAAGCTGCCGTCTTTGGTCAGGTTTTGCGGTTCTACTCTTATCTAGATCTAGAGTACAGATTACGTAAGTGGAATCTAACCTAGAACTGTGTCGCTAGCAGGTGAGCTTAGCAAGTCTCGAGGCTGAGTCCTTATCTGGAGCATAATTTCGAAAGTGAAGCTGGATTGCATTCAATGTAACCAAGAACAAATTGATCGTAATTTAAATTAAAGTCGCTTAACTTCTATTTTGGAAGTTAGGCGACTTTTTTAGAAAAATGTTTCTCAAATAAATAATTGAAACAAAAATGGAAGTAAATATAAATAACTTAAATATGGCAAATAAGTTAAAATAATTTATTAACGATTTGGTTAACTAACTACGAGTGCTATTATTGAGCATTTTGGCCTGCTCGGTAGTCAAGCAACCCCAGTCAAACTACAAAAGATTTTCGGGTTATTGATTATGTTTGTTAGGGTTACGTTAACAAAAAATGCATAGTAAAAAAGCGATCGTTAGCATAGTACTGTGAACGATCGCTTTTGGTTTGCAGTTGGAGAAAATTTCTATTTCTTCAAATGGTTATTTTTAATGTTAAGAGCTTTTTCGACTCGCCGTTGGTCTATTTTTTTGACCGAGTAAAGGACGGGCAGACCAACGATAACGACTCCGATGAAGAGAATTACCCCTTCAGGGTCATTAACGATCTCACTGATTAAGACAAAGATCCCACCGGCGATCGCAATAATTGGAACCCATGGGTAAAGGGGAGTTGAGAAGGGCCGTTGCTTGCCATTCCGTTTTCTCAAGATGAAAATCCCAAAGAAAGCCAAAGTGTAGAAGCAGTAAACGGTAAAGACACAGAGGTCCGACAACCGATCAGGGTTGAAGAATAACATTAAGATTGTTGCTAAAACGATGATGAATAGGGTGGCGACAACTGGTGCTTTAGCTTTTGGAGTCAAGTAGGCAAGGTAACGGGAGAATGGTAAGTCCCGACGCTTAGCCATAGCATAAACGATCCGCGGGAAGGTTAGCATTTTTCCGTTGATCGTTCCCATCATCGAAATAATAATCCCGGCCGAAAGGAGTTTCCCGCCGATTTGACCGAAGGCGGCAGTAGCGAGATAGGCCGTCGTATTTTCGCCAAGAACATGGATTTGGCTAGCTGGTAAGAAACGTAAAACGGCAACCGTGATTAGGGTGTAGATTACTAAGACAGCAGTGATTCCAATGATAATTGCTTGGGGGAGAACCTTTTGGGGATGCTTGATTTCACCGCCTAGGTTGGCAATTAAGATCCAACCGTCATAGCCGAAAAGGGTGGCTAACACGGCAACTCCAAAGTTACCACTGGCAGCGTGGATTTCACCAACAGTTTGACCAAGGGCGTTGTTATGACCCCAGAAAAGCCCAAAAACGATAATCGCAGCGATTGGAACTAATTTTCCAATTGTGGTTACTACGGCAAAAGCTGCCCCAACCTTGTTTTCAAACATGTTCATAAAACCGATGGCGAGGATCGTGACAACCGCCAAAGGAACCCGCCATTCATTACCGAGGCCAAAGAAGTTCGTCATTAGAATACTCATGAATCCAGCGACCGAAGCGATAATAGCTGGTCCATAAACGATTACTTGCATCCAACCGGCTAAGAAGCCCCAGACCCGGCCGTAAAGTTCTTCAATGTAGACATAAAGACCACCAGTATATGGCATTTGAGCACCAATTTCGGCGATTGTCAATCCGGCAGTAAGGGTTAAAATCCCACCGACAACCCAAGCTAAAATTGCCATAGTTGAATTCCCGGCACTGTCGAGAACCGAACCTTGCTTAAAGAAGATTCCTGAACCAATAATTGTCCCAACGACGATCGAAAGGGCAGAACCTAATCCCAACGCTCGTTTCATCTCTTCTTTAGGTGGTTGTTTTTCCATTTTAATTCCTCCTCTGCAAATAAAAACCGAGTTCACTTAACTACCAGAAACTTGGTGGTTAAGTGAACTCGGTTTTTGACACTTATTATTGAATGCCAAATCACCCAACCAGCCAAGTGCTAGTTGAGGAGGAAGAGACACTTAAAATGTTAAAGAATGGTTTGATCATTTTAATATCCTCCTTGGCATTTTTACTGATTCAATACTAACTGATTGAAAAATTAATTGCAAGTACACTAACTCATTATTTTCTAATATTTCTGAAATTTAAAATTATTCAGTTTGAGGCTTTACAATTTTAAATATGTTGGGTATACTATGGTAGTTGATTTAAATATGACTCTGCCTAAGACTCAGGTGGCGAGACGCCTTAATATCCTGCCGAGGAAGAAATAAATTCCTTCTCTATGTCTGCGGTCATAGGGATTTTTTTATAAATCCGATCACAAATTTTCAGCTAGGAGGTGAAACTAATGAGTGAAGCAAGTATCGCAAAGAAGGCGGAAGCTGTAAAGAATGTCAACGAAATGTTGACGACAGCCGAAACTGCTATTGTTGTTGACTACCGTGGTTTGACGGTGGCAGAAGTTACTGACTTACGGAAGCAACTTCGGGATGCCGACGTTAAGATGGTAGTTATTAAGAACAAGATCTTGCAACGGGCCGTTGAAGGTACGGACTACGAAGCATTGAACGATGTCTTTGTTGGCCCTACTGCTGTTGTCTTCTCAAACGAAGATGCAATTGCCCCAGCTAAGATTTTGAAGAAGTTTGCTGACGACCACGATGCTTTGGAAATCAAGGGTGGTTTCGTTGAAAAGGCTGTTAAGACGCTTGACGAAATTAACGTTTACGCAACGATGCCAGGTCGCGAAGAACTTCTTTCTATGTTGGCTTCTGCATTGCAAGACCCAATGCGCAAGATCGCACGGGCCGTCAAGGCAATCGCCGACAAGGAAGACGAAGCTGCTTAAGCTACGTCGCCTAGTTGTTAAATATCAAGCACAATTAAGTGCATAAAAAAGACCATTATATATTGGAGGATTTAATCATGGCTTTTGATAAGGATGCTATCATCGCTTCTCTTAAGGAAGCATCAATTTCTGACCTTAACGACCTTGTTAAGGCAATCGAAGAAGAATTCGACGTTTCTGCTGCTGCTCCAGTTGCTGTTGCTGGTGCTGCCGGTGACGGTGCTGCTGCTAAGGACAGCTTCACTGTAGAACTTACTTCTGCAGGTTCTGCTAAGGTTAAGGTTATCAAGGTAGTTAAGGACATTACTGGTCTTGGCTTGAAGGACGCTAAGGACCTTGTTGATGGTGCTCCATCTGCTATCAAGGAAGACGTTAAGGAAGACGAAGCTAACGACATCAAGGAAAAGCTTGAAGCCGCTGGTGCTACTGTTACCCTTAAGTAGTCTATGCCCAACCCGGGAAAACGGTGATTACGCGTTGCGTAGTCGCCGTTTTTCTTTTGGAGGAAATTGAGATGCAAGTTACTGAAAAATGGCTCCCTTTTGGAGAGTTAAAAACCTATGTCCGCATTGTGGGTGACGAAGAAGGTAAGGCTCCCTTAGTCTTACTTCACGGAGGACCAGGATCTAGCCATAATTACTTTGAACTATTAGATGAGCTTGCGACTAAAAGTCACCGGCAGTTAATCACATATGACCAAATTGGTTGTGGGAATTCTTCGATTCCGGACGATCAACCAGAACTTTATACGGCGCAAACCTGGATAAAGGAATTAATTAATATTCGGGAAAAACTGGGATTAAAGAATATCCATTTATTAGGTCAGTCGTGGGGTGGAATGTTAGCAATTATGTATCTGTGTGATTACCAGCCGAAGGGAATTGAGAGCCTAATTCTATCGAGCACCCTGGCTTCAGCACAAACCTGGGGCAGGGAAGTCCATCGACTTACCAAAACTTTATCTCAATCTCAACAATTAGCCATTCAAGAAGCAGAAACTCATAATGATTATTCAAAAAGTGGTTACCAAGAAGCAAACCAGGCTTTGATGACTAAGTTTGCAATAGAGCCGGTTCATGCTGAGATGCCAGAACCATTAAGACGGCCAAAAAGTGGCGGAATCGCTGCTTACCAAACGGCTTGGGGGCCCAATGAGTTTACGCCGCTAGGAAATTTGAGGGATTATAACTATGTTGATCAGCTTAAGAACCTCCAAGTACCAACTTTAATTGTTAATGGTGACCACGATCTGTGTACCCCAGTGGTTGCTAAAGAAATGGTGCAGGCAATTCCGGAAGCAAAGTGGTTTCAAGTTAAGAATGCACGGCATATGGTGTTTTATGATCAAACCGCTAAGTATCAAAGGCTATTACTAGACTGGCTTGCAGATAAAGAATAATAAAAAATCGCGGTAGGAAGTGAAAGTCTAACCGCGATTTTTTACTAATTTTCAGTACTTAATTCCCAATTACCATAGAAGAGGGCTTGTTTTAGGTCTTCGGCTGACATTGGTTGGTCATCATCGAAACCTTTAAATTGGTGAATTGATTCAAGGGCAGCGGCTTGATAATGTCTAGCCCGCCGGAGAGCATAATTTTCAAGGGAACCATCTTGGACATAACTGAGTAATTTAGCACTTGGCGTTGTTAAGGGGTTTTCGATCCGGTCAGTTAAATCGGACAAGATTTCTTGGTATTCTGGTCCAAGTTGTAATTGGTTAGCAAACCGGTCTAAACTCCGTAAAAAGGCAAGGGCTTTACTTTGATAGTGACAAGTTGAAGTTGGTTCTTCAGTTGAAACGACTTCATTCATTTGATTAGCAATTTCTAAGACCCGGTCGACTTCATTTTCCCGCAAACCTGGATTCATAATGAAGTAAGAGGCAAGTAAGCGGACGAATCGGAGGGTGTCAGTCCGGATTCCAACGGAGCTACTTGGATCGAGATCAAGCATCCGTAACTCTAAGTATTGAACCCCAGTTTTTGGTAGTTCTTTGAGATTCTTATTTCCTTTAAAACGAACTGCGCCGTGGAATTCATAATCGGAAATTAGGATGCCTTCTTTAACACCTTTTTCGATTTCATCCACGTAATCTTGAACGTTGGTAAAGCGCCCACTAAACTTAGTTCCAAATCCATGGGAACTTTGCCGAATGCTTCGCAAGGCATGCTTTGGTTCTTGACCGGGTTCAAAATAGTTTTTTTCAGCAAGTGGACTTGCTCCAAAGAGATATGTAATCAACCAGCGGTAACGCAAAAATCCTTGAGCTACAACAGCGTATAAGTAATTTTGAACCGCTACTTGATCTTTGAATTCGGTCGGAAAGTGTTCCAAAACAAGTGCGATCACTTCAGGGTTAATGCTGAGATTAATATGTGCACCACAGGGAGTCCCTTCCGAGTATCCGTGGCGTTTGGTCCATTCTTTTAAGTAAGCTTCTTTAGCCGGCCCCATTTTAGCAAACTGTAAGGTACTTTTATCTTTAGGAAGTTTTGGGGGCATCGAAAGGGGCCAGAGAAGTTCACCAGGCGCCAGAGCCGAACGTAAAGCATTATTGATTCCGTATAAGTAGTGCATGGCGTCTAAGGCATGGTGGGCAGGTGGGGTAACAACCTCAGACATAGTTTCCAGATAATCATTGGTGATCCAAGGATTAGTTTTTTCATCACCAATGGAAGCAGGATAAGGTTCAGAACTTAGATTACCGGTTTCGTCAACCCGTTGCATCTCAATTTCTAAACCCATTGTAAAATTAGAGGTTTTGGCAATTACCCCATGATTGAAGATTAGTTGCCCGATGCGGCTAAACATAGGTCTCACTCCTTTATGAGAAAAATTTAATTTTGTCTAATTCTAGAACAAGCATATAAGGTATTCAAGTAGCGATTAAGGTAAAGTCTAATTCCCATTCTGGGCGCGTTTAATTAAATCAGCAAAGAGTTGTTGCGATTCTGGGTAATGTTTAAACATGTTTTCAGGGTGCCATTGAACAGCTAAAATTCGATCATTTTCGGTTGATTCTAAAGCTTCAACAACTCCATCATCAGCGCTCGCAACTGCTTTAAGGTTAGGGGCAACTTTCTTAACAATTTGATGGTGGCGAGAATTAACGTAAGGCCGATCGCCCATCAAATAGTGAAGCTTAGTTTCATGTGAAACGGTAATATGGTGGGAAGGAAAATTTCCAGGCGCATCTTGGGAATGCTTAAGAACAGTAGCGGGATTTTCAGATAGGTCTTGGTAAAGGGTTCCGCCGAGAGCAACGTTAATTACTTGGAGCCCCCGGCAAATACCAAAGACGGCTTTACTAGCTTTAAGGGATTCCTTCAGTAATTCGATTTCAAATAGATCCCGTTTTCGATATGTAGCCCCTAATTTTTGGTGAGGCTCTTCGCCATAGAAAGTTGGATCAACATCTGCTCCGCCAGCAAAAATTACCCCATCAAAGAGATCAATGTAGTCGGGAACAAATTGAGGATCAACGCTTGGTAAAATAACTGGCACGCCGCCAGATTTGACGATTGCTTCAATGATTGGCTTTGGTGCATAAGGGGCCATCCGTTCATTAATGACATTCGTGGCCTCAGTTAAAGTATCAGCAGGGACCGCAATTCTTGGTCGCATAGGTTTTCCTCCTTCGTATATTAAAAATAATCCTATGTAAATTAAATGTTTCAATGAATTTATCATACAATTTTAATTTAATCAATTAAAAAACACGATCAGAAGGAATTTTCTGATCGTGTTTTTTAAATGAAGTTTAAGCCAAAGTTCCCATTGGGTCCCATGGTGCTAAGATTTGGGGGGCTTGTGCTTGAGCTGCCTTGAGTTCATCTGACAAATACTTCTTGTTGATCACAATTTGGTAGCAGTATTCGTCCATCCATTCGTCACTCATTACAAAGTACCCCTTGGTGCCAACTTTGTTACCCCATGAGTTTTCAACCTTCCACTTAGTTGGTTGGTCATCTACTAAGTCAACCCCAGTCAAGACCATGGCGTGGTTCATCATTGATTCCCCGTAATCGAGGGCATCGGCTTTACTCATCTTTAATTCAGTATTAAAGAGGGCTTCGTAGTTGTAAGTATTAAGGGCCATCAAGCCGAGCTTGGTTTCAGAGTATTTGGAAACATTTGAGCCAAACCAGACACTTTCGCCACCCATAAGTTGCTTGATCGCAAGGGCTTTGAATTCATCCATTGGCAAGTTAAGGTGCTTAATTGGTCGGCCACCAACAACATTACCGAGCATCTCAATCGTGTAAGTTTGGTGATACTTTTTATCAGCTGTTGGAGCTTGGATAATTGAAATATAGTCATCAAGGTTCCAACCGACATACTTCTTAAAGAAGGTTTGTGGAGTAAGGTTTGGTTCCCGGTGGAATTCATGATCCTTCTTGGCCCGGTATTCAAAGTCAAAATTTTGAACTGGTTCCCCAAAACTCATCGCAAGCATCCGGTAAACCCGGTTAAGCATTTCTTTCCGAGTTTGGTTAATCCGTTCATCTTCAACGCCATAGTTATTAACCATTTTCCGAAGAATAACGGCATCATGACGTAATTGGTTGTTTAGAACCTCATTAATTTCCCGGGATTTAGAAGAGTTGTAAGTTTCAGGCATTGCAGATTGAGGAACGACCCCATACTTTTCAATTAGGGCACAAAGCATATCCCATTGACCACCATCTTGTTGTGGTGTTGCCATTAACCAAGCAATCTTCCGGTCATCATGGGGAAGTTCAGCCGTATTAATTACGTTTTCGTAGAAGTAGTTTGCCTTTTCAAATTTATCCCAGAAGAATTGGTAAGCTTGCGAGAGTTCAAAGTTTTCTGGTAACTTGAACTTCGCCTGCATTTCATGCCGCATCGTGTTTAAAGCTGCAAACATCCAGCAACGACCAGATTGCTTTTGGTCACTTACTTCCCCAGTCGAAAGATCAATGGAGAAGTGGGGGTCGTTATCAGCTTGAGCATGCCAATCAAAACTGGCATTCCGGATTCCATTTTTAGTAACTGCCCGTTCGAGCACTTGGTTTAATGGTTGCTTTTCATAATCAGCTTGAAAAGCTCGCACATCATCGTTGGTAATTTTAAAAGTCATTCAAAAGCCTCCCTATTAACTAATATGATTATTATAAGCGGTGAAATTTAATATGGAAAGTTTGCGAGCCGGTCCTTTTCGGTAATCTTGCGGATCACCCGACCAGGATTACCAACAACTAAAGAGTTTTCGGGAACGGATTTTGTAACGATTGTCCCCGCACCAATGACGCTACCGGCGCCAATAGTTACTCCTGGAAGAACGGTGACGTTACCGGCTAACCAAGAATTATCACCAATTGTAATTGGGGCCCCGTATTCGTAATCACCCAGGCGGCCATTTGGTTGCCGACGAAGGATCCGCTGTTCGGCGACGAGGGGATGAAGGGCGGTTAAAAGACTGACGTTTGGACCAATCATCACGTTATCGCCGATGGTTACCGGACAAGTATCTAAAACGGTAAAGTTGAAATTAGCGTAAAAGTTATCACCAATGGTGGTAAAACGACCGTAGTCAAATTGAATTGGCCCTTGAAGGTACATATTCTTGCCGTGGTTTGGGATTAATTGATCCAAAATCGCTTGCCGTTGTTCAGTTTCGGTATCATAGGTTTTGTTATAGTCCTGACTTAAACGATGACCATCACGGGAGTAGCGATAAAGTTCTTCCGTGTCTGGTGTGTAAGGCTTGCCTTCAAGCATTTGGCGTGTATTTGCTTCCATTATAATTTCCTCCTCAAGAATCTCTTTTATCATCATAACGAAAACGTTTCCACAAGAAAAGAAATTTGATAATGAAAGGAGGTCAGAAAAAACTTCGCGACGGCTTGGCAAGGATAAGGAGAACGAAGGTTGATTAGTAAGAATCTTTTTTTGTTCGAACTTATCCTTTAAGGGCGTGGTTTGGGTCGAATCAGCCAACTTGCTTGGCGTTTGTGAGCCCACGCAAGGCCAAGTAGGATCGTGCCGACTGAAGGGAAGGCAATATTCACTTGGCTACTGCCTCGACCATAGTTTCTGTGTAATATTTGGAGGTACGAAAAAAGGCTGAGAAGAAAGTCAAATTTCTTCCCAGCCTCTCTAATATTAGTCTCTTTCCTAACCTCACAGAGTTGATAAATTGTTTACTTTGCTTGTAAAACTTCAGGGCCGGCCTGGCGACCAACGATTACAGTATCAACCCGATTTAGGAACAATCCGTGTTCAACGACACCAACTGTATGAATTAAATCTTCAGCTAATGCCTTTGGATCAGCGATTTCGCCAACTTTAAGATCAATGATCAAATTATGTTCATCGGTCCGGTACTTTTCACCTTCTGCCATCCGCCATTCTGGATGGTACCCTTGCTTTTCAAAGTAGTTAAAGACATGTTGAGCACCGAATGGAATTACTTCAACGGGCACCCCGAAGTTACCAATCCGGGGAACCATCTTTGATTCATCAACGATCCATATCCGCTTAGTAGAAGCGTTGTTAACGATTTTTTCCCAAAGGAGGGCGCCGCCACCACCCTTGATTCCGTTAAAGTCGGTATCAATTTCGTCGGCTCCATCAATGCAAAGGTCGATGTGGTCAACATCATCAAGGTCCTTAATCGTAATTCCGAGGCTTTCAGCTTGAACTGTTGTCCGGTTAGAAGTAGTTACCCCAACGATCTTCAGACCTTCTTCTTTCACACGCTTCCCTAAAGCATCAACCATGTAACGAACTGTTGAGCCGGTCCCAAGGCCAACAATCATTCCGTCTTGAATGTATTTAACAGCTTCTTGACCTACAAGGGCCTTTAATTCATTTTGATCCATTCTGATTTTCCTTCCTTAGAAACGATCTTCTGGCAGTAAAAGGTGCTGATATTCCGGATGCTTTTTAAAGCTCATTTTGGCATATGGACACATTAATTTAACGGTTAAGCCGGCTTGATCAGCATATTCGACGAAGGCGGCCATCAACTTACCAGCAATCCCTTGTCCCCGGTAATCAGGATTCACAAAAACTCGTTCTAAAACGACCCGGTTAGCATCTTCATCAACCATTGGGTAATCAATTTGCCCAATTAAGGTGCCATCAGCTTCGGTGGCAGTCAGTTTTTCTTTTTCTGTCGTAATTTGCATGACCCAGCCTCCTATTGGAAAAACGTTTTACTACACGTTTACATTTTCTAAGTTTCATGATCAATTGTCAAGCAATTATCAATCATTTGTAATCGTTATCATTAGTTTAAAGCTAATTTAGCCTTCACGCAACAATAGCGAAAATTTCGTTTTCATTAAAGCGCGTTAGTTGGTGATTGCTTAATTAGATATGGTAAAATGAAAGAAGCATTCTAAAAATCAGAAAAGCTTAAAATAAATGTCTATTCTTAGCGTGAAGGGAAGATAAAAATCGTGAAACAACGGGGATTTGAAGTCGTTAGTCATAAAGCAAACCAAGGGATAAATTTGCCACAACGTCAAACAAAACAAGCAGCAGGATATGATTTTGAAGCAAGTGAAGACTTTGTTTTACCTTCAATTTGGAAACATCATTTCTTAACTGGTTTAAGGCTTTTATTGAATAAGCAAACTTTAACCGAAGAAGAATTTGCGACGGCGGATAAGCCATTGAAGCCATACTTAGTTCCAACTGGGATCAAAGCTTATATGCAACCAAATGAGGTTTTAATGCTCTTTAACCGGTCAAGTGGTCCTTTAAAGCGCCGGCTAGTCTTACCAAATGGGGTTGGGATAATTGACGCTGATTATTACAATAATGCCAAAAATGAAGGCGAAATCTTTGTTCAACTTCTTAACTTTGGTCTCAAAGATTACCACGTTAAGAAGGGTGAACGGATTGCTCAAGGGATTTTTGTTCCATACTTAGTGGCCGACGCTGAAGTTGCTCCTAAAGCCGATCGAATCGGAGGCTTTGGCTCGACTAAGTAAAAGGCTTTCCCCTGAGATTACGTGGTGATAAGAAAATTAGCCGATGAAACTGGCAAAACCTGATTGCGCACAATGTGACCTTTATCTGTTGTCAATAAGTTTCCGGGTTTAAGGTTCTACTTCAATCAGAACATCATCATCAATCAAAGATCTTAAAAGGAGGAATTAAATGGCAAAAGCACGCACCCATTATGTTTGTCAAAACTGTGGGTACTCCTCACCCCGTTTTTTGGGGCGGTGCCCAAATTGTGGGAAATGGAACACCTTGGTTGAAGAGGTTGAACAGGGCCAATTGGAAAAGAAGGTTCAACCAACCACAACTTTAACCGGGATTGTTGCCAAACCACAGAAAATCAATGAAATTGATACGCAAAAAACACCTCGGGTAAAAACAAAATTAAATGAACTAAATCGGGTATTAGGGGGCGGGATCGTCCCGGGATCTTTAGTTTTAATCGGTGGGGATCCAGGAATTGGAAAGTCAACCTTACTCTTACAAGTTTCTGGTCAATTAAGTACGGAAGGGCATTCTGTTCTATATGTATCAGGGGAAGAAAGTGCCTCCCAGATTAAAATGCGGGCGCAACGCCTTGAAGTAGCCGGGGATAATTTCTACATCTATCCAGAAACAAACATGGACAGTATTCGGGCGACGATTGATAACTTGAATCCAGAATATGTTGTGATCGACTCGGTTCAAACAATGCAAGCGACGGATGTTACTTCTGCAATCGGAAGTGTTTCGCAAATTCGAGCGGTAACTGCCCAGTTAATGCAGATTGCAAAAGGAAAAAACATTACGGTATTCGTCGTTGGCCACGTTACTAAAGGTGGGGTCTTAGCGGGACCAAAAATTTTGGAACACATGGTTGATACGGTGCTGTATTTTGAAGGAGACCTTCATCATACTTACCGGATTTTGCGGGCGGTTAAAAACCGGTTTGGTTCTACCAATGAACTCGGAATTTTCGAAATGAATAATGATGGGTTGAGTGAAGTTGCTAATCCGTCAGAGATTTTCTTGGAGGAACGCCTACAAGATGCGACTGGATCAGCGGTGGTGGTTTCCCTTGAAGGGACCCGGCCGATTTTAGTTGAAATCCAAGCCCTGATTACACCAACCGTTTTTGGAAATGCGCAACGGACAGCGACAGGCTTGAACCGGAATCGGGTTTCGCTAATTATGGCGGTGCTCGAAAAACGGGCAAATCTCTTACTGCAAAACCAAGACGCCTATTTAAAGGCAGCGGGGGGCGTTAAGCTTGATGAACCGGCAATTGATTTGGCAATTGCGGTTGCGATCGCTTCTTCTTATCGTGATCGGGGAACCCAGCCAACCGATGCTTTTGTTGGTGAATTGGGCTTAACTGGTGAAGTCCGCCGGGTAAACCGGATTGAGCAACGGGTTGCCGAGGCGGCCAAACTTGGTTTTAAACGGATTTTTGTTCCGAAAAATAATTTGCAGGGCTGGAAGGTTCCGGATAATATTGAGGTAATCGGGGTGACAACGATTAGCGAAACTCTGAAATTAGCTTTAGGCAGATAAGAGAAAGGAGGATTGTAATGAAAAAGCGAACTAATTTTATTCGACTACTTTTCATCTTAGTGGGGATGGCAATTGGTTATTATTATTTTCCACCAATGTGGGCAACTTTAGGTATCAAACCGCCTTCGATTATCCTTCCAGTTATTGTCGACGTTTTACTTGGAGCAATTATTTTTTGGTTATTATCAATCGTGTTGATGGGTTGGATTTTACGAATTGTCCACCAGGTTGAAACCACTTTATCGAAAAAAAGTCCCTTATATCTAATTATGGGTGCAATTACCACCATTCTTGGCTTAGTGTTGGCTTCATTGATTTCGATTCCGCTTTGGCGGTTACGGATTCCGGTGTTAAACAACGTCTTACCGATTATTTTGATGGTTACTTTTTCTTATTTCGGGTTTATCTTAGGGACAACCCGACTCGATGAATGGCGTAAGCTTTTTTTTAGTCGCCGTGATAAGGTTAAAGATGGAACGATTATCAATCGGCAAGATGATAACTATCACCATTACAAAATTCTGGATACCAACATTTTGATTGATGGTCGGATCTATGACCTAGTAAAAACGGGCTTTCTAGAAGGAACTTTATTGGTTCCAAACTTTGTTTTATACGAGTTACAATACATCGCTGACTCAGGTGAAAGCATTAAGCGGGTTCGGGGCCGGCGTGGACTAGATATCCTTAACAAATTACGGGAAGAAAAGATCGTTCCAGTTGAAATGTATGATGGTGACTTTGAGGATATTCCAGAAGTTGATAGTAAGTTGATTGCTCTTGCCAAAAAGGTTGATGGGGTAATCGTTACAAACGACTGGAATTTGAACAAGGTGATTCAGTTCCAAAATGTGCAAGTTCTAAATATCAATAATTTAGCAAAATCATTGCGGCCACGAGTTGTACCTGGCGAAAAGTTACAAGTCAAGATCGTTAAAAAAGGAACGGAGCGCCAACAAGGGGTTGCTTATCTTGACGATGGGACAATGGTTGTCGTTGAAGATGGCCGTTACTTCATGAACCAAGAAATGGTTGTTGAAGTGACGAGTGCTCTGCAAACAGATGCTGGACGGATGATCTTTGCTCGACCGCCGCACCAAGGAATTGAAGATAAGAAAGATAAAGATTAGAGATCAAGGAAAACTTCTCGATAAATCTTCGAACTAAGTTTTAGAGACCGAATAAGGGCAGGAAGAATGCATGTTTCTTCCTGCCCTTATTACTGTTGCTCTAAATAAAAAAGAGGCTGGCATAGCCAGTCTCAAGGAGTACTACGAATATCTTGGGGGAGATTTCGTAATTAATCTATTTTTCGGTTACTATTTGGGAGGAGTAATTGAAAAATAATAGGTTTCGGTTAATCGTGATAAGACATCTCCTTACCACGGTTCTTATAGTAACAGTCGAGTGTGAAGAAAATATGATGAAAGCCTAAAGTTACCGGTAAGAGCGGCGAAATAATTTCCAGTGCAGAAGCCAAGCTAACTTGTGGTAAGATTGAGATATTGATCTTGTTGAAAGGAAATAGGACGATGCTAAAAATATACAACACCTTAACGCGGCAAAAAGAAGGATTTAAGCCAATTACTCCCGGAGTAGTGAACATGTATGTTTGTGGACCAACCGTTTACAACTACATTCACATTGGGAATGCGCGGAGTGTCGTTGCTTTTGATACGGTCCGCCGGTACTTAGAATTCAAAGGTTACCATGTTAACTATGTATCTAACTTTACTGACGTTGATGACAAGATGATTAAAGCCGCCAACGAGCAAGGAATTACCGTCCCAGAATTAGCTGACAAGTATATCCAAGCTTTTATGGAAGATACTAAAGCCCTTAACGTTGAAGATGCGACGATGCATCCACGGGCAACAGAAAATATTGCGGAAATCATTCGGGTGGTTCAGACGTTGATTGAAAAGGGCTATGCTTATGAAGCTGACGGCGATGTTTATTACCGGGCCCGGAAGTTTAAACATTATGGCACTCTTTCAGGTCAATCTTTGGATGATCTTGAAGTCGGGGCGAGTGAGCACGTTAGCCAGGATGAAGTTGATAAAAAAGAAGATCCCCTTGATTTTGCTCTTTGGAAGGCGGCTAAGCCAGGCGAAATTAACTGGGAATCACCATGGGGACCAGGCCGGCCAGGTTGGCATATTGAATGTTCAGTGATGTCAACCAAATACTTGGCAAATACGATTGATATTCATGCCGGTGGCCAAGATTTAACCTTCCCGCATCATGAAAATGAAATTGCTCAGATTGAACCAGTAACGGGGCAACCATTTGTCCACTATTGGATGCACAATGGTTTTGTGACGATTGGGAAAGAAAACGAAAAGATGAGTAAGTCCCTGCATAATTTTGTGACGGTTCATGATTTGTTAAAAACTGTCGATGGGCAAGTTTTACGTTTCTTTATGGCAACCACGCAATATCGGCGACCAATCCAATATAGTGAAGAGCAACTTCAAGATGCGGCAAGTAATCTCCAACACTTGCAAAATACTTTTACGAATTTGAGTTACCGGCAAGAGGATGCCCAAGCGGGAACAGATCCGGCGGTTTTAGACCAAGTTGCTAAGTTTAAGGCCCAATTTGTTACGGCAATGGATGATGATATTAACGTTCAAAATGGGATTACAGTGGTTTACGATCTTGCAAAGTATGCTAATCTGTATGCCCAATCTGAAACGGTTAAGCGGGAAGCAATTGAAGCTTTACAAGCTCTTTTAACCCAGTTAACAACGGTTTTTGGCGTTAAGTTGCAAACAGAAAAAATTGATGATGCTGAAATTGAAGCCTTGATTGAACAACGTAACCAAGCCCGGAAAGTAAAGAACTTTGCCTTAAGTGATAAAATTCGGGATGATTTAAAGGCGCAAGGAATTATTCTTGAAGATACTCCCCAAGGCACACGGTACAGAAAGGAATAAAATGGCAGTAGATTATCGACAATTGAACGGAATTGCCCTCGCGTATTTAGGGGATGCTGTTTATGAAGTTTTTATTCGGGAACACTTATTAGCGAAGGGGATGGCCAAACCTAATCGCCTTCAACACGTTGCGACAAATTACGTTTCGGCTAAGGCGCAAGCAGCCCTAATTGAAAAAATGCAAGAAGAAGATCTCTTGGATGAAGAAGAGTGGAGTTATTTTAAACGGGGGCGGAACGCTAATAGTTACACGCACGCAAAGAATACGAGTGTCTTAACTTACCGGATGTCAACGGGGTTTGAAGCTTTAATGGGTTACCTCAAGTTGGCAGGGAAAGATGAGCGGTTAACTGAGATTGTGAAGTGGTGTATTATGCACGTGGAAAAGGGGGATTTAAGCCGTGCCAAGTGAACAACCAGAATTTATTATTGGCCGTCATCCAGCTGTAGCGGCCTTAAAGTCGGATCAAGAAATCAACAAGGTTTTTATTCAAAAGGATTTGCGTTCAGATGCTATTGCTTCAATTATTAAATTAGCACGAGAACGGCGGTTAGTAATTTCGACGGTTCCTAAAACCAAACTGGACCAAATGACAAATAACGAAAACCATCAAGGGGTGGCACTAGCCGTTGCCGCATACAAGTACGCAACAATTGATGATTTATTTGCACGAGCCGCTGAACGAGATGAAGCGCCATTCTTCCTAATTTTGGATGAATTAGCGGATCCGCATAACTTAGGATCGATTTTACGGACGGCTGACGCAGCGGGCGTTCACGGAATTATTATTCCAAGACGGCGTTCTGTTGGGCTGACGAGTGTCGTGGCAAAAACTTCGACGGGGGCAATTGAGCATGTCCCAGTTTCCCGGGTAACCAACCTGGTCCAAACCGCTAAAGAACTGCAGGATCGCGGACTATGGTTATTTGGAACGGACATGAAGGGAACTGATTATCGGCGTTGGGATGCTAAGGGGCCAGTTGCTTTAGTAATTGGAAACGAAGGCAAAGGAATTTCCAGTTTACTAAAGAAAACCTGCGATGAAATGCTGACGATTCCGATGATTGGCCATGTTCAAAGTTTAAACGCAAGTGTTGCTGCTAGCCTTCTCATTTATCAAGGGTTTAATTCTCGTCATCCGCTTAAGTAATTAAAAATTTTTTCCAAATTACTTTTGGAGGTAACTATTTTCTGAGTTGAAATAATATTCAAAAATTCAAAAAACGTTTCGTGGGCACACTAACTTGTTGGAGTGCCCATTTTATGCATATTTAGCATAAAAATTAGTTTTACCCCTAAATTTATATCGCTTATTAGCTAATTAATTACTGAAAAACCATGTTGAAAAAGATAATATAAAATGATAACTTGTTTTTGTTGATGAATATTTGAATTGTTAATGATAAATTAATTGCTGTAAGTTAATGATAATAGTGAATTGCTACTAAGTTCACTATTTTAAAATTAAGCAGTCATTTAAATTGGTTTAACAATTAGGTTTTAAACGGTAAAAACGCTCAAAGGGGAGGAATTAATAAGACTAATGAAAAAACCAGAAAAGAAAATTTCTGAGCAAAAGTTAATTTACATGGTTCGGAACCATCATGACGATGCCAGTTTTGAAATCCTTTTTCGCCGGTACCTGCCAATGGTTCGTAAACTCCGACGGAAATACACTGGCTTAACAATTAGTTATGAAGATTGGCACCAGGAAGCAGGAATTACTTTGTTTAAGTGCTTAAAAACTTATGATGAAATTACGGGTGCCTTTGCAACTTACTACCGGAAGATGCTTGTAAATCGATTGAATGACCTTTACCGAAGTCAGCAAAGTCAAAAGCGGATAGTGAATACAAAAATCTTTTCCTTGGACCAAATGCCGGCTGCTGATCAAATTGAAGATGAACGGGTTGCAAGTGACAAAGTTGTGCGCTTCCGCATTGCGCTAAATAAATTAGCAACGGAGTGTTCAAAGTTTGAGTTACTCTGTTTTTTGAAGGTTTGTAATGGAGTCCCACTTGAAGAAATAGCAATTGAACTCCAAAAGGATCCACGCTCGGTTTACTCAGCAATTTGGCGGGTTGAACGAAAATTTTTACGGATTCTTGATCAAGAACAAGATTAAAGAAGGGATAGACATTCTTGTTCTTCCTATGCAATTATGCTAGAGTAATTCTGAATGGAGGTGGCCATTGTGGCTAACCATAAAGTTGGATTAGAATGCTCAGTCTGCGGCTCACGTAATTATTCGGTCAATGTTAGTGCTAACCAACGTGAACAACGGTTAGAACTGAAAAAGTTTTGCAAGCATTGTCAAAAAGTAACTCTTCACCGGCAGACACGTTAAAAGGGAGGTAGCCATGCACTTGATTAAGTTTTCCAAAAATGTCGCTAAAGAAATGCACCGGATCGTTTGGCCAACTGCAAAAGAAAACCGGCGTGATACAGCGGTTGTTCTTTCAATTACGATTTTCTTTGTTCTGTTCTTCGCCCTCTTTGATTGGTTAATTCAAATGGGACTTTTGGCTTTTGTAGGTTAGATTTAATTGGTCAAAATCTACAAGGTCTGGTATAATACATTTTCAGAAAGCTTCCGTCTTGGTACGGGCTTTTTTATTTTGCTTAAATATCAAGACATCAAAACAAAAATAAGGAGAAAATCGTGGAATCACAAGAAAAACGTTGGTACGTTTTACACACGTACTCTGGATACGAAAACCGGGTTAAGAGCAACTTGGAATCACGGGCCCAATCAATGGGAATGGAAGATTATATTTTCCGGGTTATTGTACCTGAAGAAACGGTCCACCAAGTTAAGGACGGTAAAAGTAAAGATATTGAAGAAAAGGTCTTCCCAGGTTACGTTTTAGTTGAAATGGTAATGACAGACCGGGCTTGGTACATTGCTCGGAACACGCCGGGAGTAACCGGATTCCTTGGTTCTCACGGTGGTGGATCGAAGCCAACTCCATTACAACCGGAAGAAGTTAACCGGATTTTAAGCTGGATGGATGACGAAGCTCCTGAACGGACTGATATTAACGTTGAAGTTGGTGACCACGTTAAGGTCATTGCTGGTTCATTCGCTAACTTGAGCGGGGTTGTAACCGAAGTTGATCATGAACACATGAAGTTGAAGGCTGAGATTGAAATGCTTGGCCGGCAAACGATGGTTGAACTTGGTTTTGACCAAATTGCGGCGGTTGAATAAATTTGAGTTGTATTTCTAAGATAGATGTGGTAATTTTATAGGGTATGCTATCAACATACTGTGGGAGGGGCAAATTTTTATCCCCCATCATTACCACAACACGGACTAAGGAGGTTTTGTCTCGTGGCAAAGAAAGTAGCAAACATTGTCAAGTTACAAATTCCTGCTGGTGCAGCAACGCCTGCTCCACCGGTAGGTCCTGCGCTTGGGCAAGCAGGGATTAACATTATGGGCTTCACGAAGGAATTCAACGCCCGGACTGCTGATCAAAAGGGAATGTTGATTCCAGTTGTGATCACGGTTTACGAAGACCGTTCCTTCGAATTTATCACCAAGACACCACCCGCTGCTGTCTTGTTGAAGAAGGCCGCTGGTGTTGAACACGGTTCCGGTGAACCTAACACGAAGAAGGTTGCTTCTGTAACCAAGGCACAAGTTAAGGAAATCGCCGAAACTAAGATGCAAGATCTAAACGCTGCTGACGTAGAAGCAGCTATGCGCATGATCGAAGGTACTGCCCGGAGCATGGGCTTCACTGTTGAAGACTAGGCTCTAGCAGACCGGGCACTTTTTGAAAGAAAAGCTGTCCCCGTGGGAGGAGACTTCCGCTAGACCACATTTGCAAGGAGGATACATCAAGATGGCTAAAACTCGTGGTAAGAAGTACCAAGACGCGTTGAAGAAGGTTGAAGCTAAGAAGCAATACGCCTTAACTGACGCTGTTGAATTAGTTAAAGAAATTGATTTTGCAAACTTCGACGCAACGGTTGAAGTTGCATTTAACTTAAACGTTGACACTAAGCAAGCCGACCAACAATTACGGGGTGCCGTAGTTTTACCTAACGGAACTGGTAAGGACCAAACGGTTATTGTATTTGCCAAGGGTGAAAACGCTAAGGCTGCTCAAGAAGCTGGTGCGGACTTTGTTGGGGATCAAGACTTAGTTGAAAAGATCCAAGACGGTTGGCTCGACTTTGACGTCGCAATCGCTACCCCAGACATGATGCCACAAGTTGGTCGTTTGGGTCGGGTCTTAGGACCTAAGGGCTTAATGCCAAACCCTAAGACTGGTACGGTTACGATGGACGTAGCTAAGGCCGTTTCTGAATCAAAGGCTGGTAAGGTTACCTACCGGACTGACCGGGATGGGAACGTTGCTGTACCATTTGGTAAGGTTTCCTTTGATACTGACAAGTTAGTTGAAAACTTGAAGACGATTGAAGACGTTATTACTAAGTCACGCCCAGCTGCTGTGCGTGGTACTTATGTTAAGCACGCTTCAATTGCTTCAACTTTCGGCCCAAGTGTTACCTTGGATTTAACTGACTTCTCGTCAGCACGGTAACCAAAGTAAACGCTGAAAGTTAAAAGACTGGGCATCCGCCTGGTCTTTTTTTACATAACAGGTAAAATGCTAGTGATAGAGAGGAAAAGTAAATGGAGTATCTGTTGGGAATTGATGTTGGGACCGTCCGGACAAAAGGAATCTTGTATGATAGCCAATTACAACCAAAGAAAAGTTTTCGGGAAACTTATCCTTTGTATCGGGATGCAAAAGGAATGGCTGAACAGGAACCGGCTGAAGTTTTAACAGCGGTCGAAAGGGTAATTAATCAAGCTTATCAAGAAGTACAGCGAAATAATTGTGACTTGTTGGCGATCGCTTTTTCAAGCGAGAACCAAAGCTTATTACTCTTGGACGAAAACTTTCAACCAATTAGTCGGATTTTGACTTGGGCAGATACCCGTGCTCGACTCATTGCTAGTCGGGTGAAACGGAATTTGGTTGCCCGGGAACTCTACATGGATACTGGGACCCCAATTCATCCGATGTCACCATTTACGAAACTTCTTTGGTTAAAAGAAGAACAATCAGAAAAGTTAAAAGCTGCCACTTATGTCGCTGACATTAAATCGTATCTTTTCCACCATTTCTTTGGCGAATTTAAGATTGATATTTCGGTGGCTTCTTGTTCCGGAATGTGGAATATCAACACCCGGACTTGGGATCGCCAAGCTTTACAAATGACGGAAATCAGTACGAGCCAACTTCCGGAAATTGTTGAGAGCACGACCCAAGCAACTGGTTTAACCCCGACTGCCCAAAGAGAATTACACATTCCTGCAGACACGCCATTCGTATATGGTGCTTTTGGAGGGGCTTCTTCAAATATTGGAATGGGGGCGGTTGATGCTTCCGCAGCCGCAATTGCAATTGGGACTTCCGCTGCCGTCCGGGTCATTACTGATTCACCAGTGATTGATCCTCACCAACGACTTTTTTGCTATACTTTAGACGAGGAACATTGGGTCGTTGGAGGACCACTAAACAATGGTGGTGATGTTTATCAATGGGCGGTCAATCACTTAGTTGATACGAAGGCGGCTGTAAATGAAAAGAAGACGCCATTCCAGTTAGCCAATCAAATTATTGAAGAGGTGCCAGCTGGTTCGCACGGCTTGATCTTTCATCCTTTCTTGGGTGGTGAACGGGCGCCAATTTGGGATGCAAATGCGCGGGGCTCATTCTTTGGGTTAAACTTGCTACACACCCGGGCGGATATGCTCCGTTCCGTAATGGAAGGGATCACTATGAATGTTGGCAGTGTCTTTGAAGTTGTCCGTGACTTAGTTGGGGACCCAGAAAAGATTATGGCTTCTGGTGGTTTTACTGATTCTGAAGTTTGGCGGCAGATGTTAGCTGATGTAATTGGTTTCCCAGTGGGGGTTGCGATGGCTCATGGTGGTTGTTGCTTAGGTGCAGCGGCAATTGCCTTAAAGAGTCTGGGAAGAATTGATGATTACGCAGAAGTGAAGGGGATGCTTAGCCAGCCTGAAGTTTATGATCCAGATGATATGGCGGCTTATACTTATCAAAAGTACCAACCCCTCTTTAATCAAGTTGAACATCTTCTGACCCCGGCTTACGAAGCAATTTCGCAGTTGCAGGAGAAATAGAAAAAAAGCCAGCGTCACACATATAAGTAGTTCAGTTTTGGAGTACAAAATGACAAAATGTACTTCAAAATGGACTACTTTTTTCATTTTAACTTACATACCAAATTACATACAAAATGATTTATAAAATGCAATTGAAAATGATAATTGAATGAAAATTTGTGATTTTGTGGTATTATGATAATATAACTTATAGAAAAAATTGCTTATTCAACTAACGGGCAGGATAATGAGAAAAGGTTTTTTGATAGAAATAAGAAATTAGATGGTAAATTAGTTAAAAAGGCTGTGTTATAAATGAAAGTTTCTTTGATTGCTGCGATGGATAAGAATAGAGTGATTGGCAAAGAGAATGACATTCCTTGGAGGATTCCCAAGGACTGGGAATATGTTAAAAATACTACAAAGGGACATCCGATAATATTAGGTAGGAAGAACCTTGAATCAATCGGAAGAGCCTTACCTGACAGAAGAAATATTATTCTGACGAGAGATAAGGGGTTTACCTTTAATGGTTGTGAAATTGTTCATTCAATAGAAGATGTTTTTGAGTTATGTAAAAACGAAGAAGAAATTTTTATTTTCGGAGGAGAACAGATTTATAATTTGTTTTTCCCTTATGTTGAGAAAATGTACATCACAAAAATACATCATGAATTCGAAGGAGATACTTTTTTTCCAGAAGTGAATTATGAGGAATGGAATGAGGTATTTGCCCAAAAAGGGATAAAGAATGATAAAAATCCGTATAACTACTATTTTCATGTATATGAAAGAAAAAACTTATTGAGTTAACGGGTGCGTTAATTGAAGAAGAACAGTAAAGATAAAGCACAAGAGCTTGGGATTACTCCAAGCTCTTTTTGTCATTT
>DWYX01000048.1 GCA_019118465.1 Candidatus Limosilactobacillus faecipullorum
CTTTGCTTGTGTTTTTTGTCTTATATACAAAGGCTACCGGTCTTCTCCTTTTTTGTAAATTGGTCTAGGAAAGAAATACATAACCAGCAGGGCGAATTATTCATCCTGCCCCCAAAAATATTACACTAACAAACGTTTTACGCCTTGATATCAGTAGGATCAATTATCCCTTTTTGTTTCAAAATTTATTTATTCTTCTCATTATGAATTAGCTTTTTCTCATCCCTTTATTTCATAAAGCAGGAAGGCAATTTTTGATTTAAAAAGAAAAGTTAATTTCCAAATTATCAAAAAACGATCCCTCTTGGACATTGCCGGGACCGTTTCAATTTATTTTTTAAGTTTCATTTGGAGTTTAAAACGTTGTAATTTACCACTCGCATTGCGGGGCAGTTGCTTAATTCGATGGATCTCTTTGGGTACTTTATAGTGTGCCAAATGCTGACGGCCAAATCGAATTACCTGCTCGGTATCAACATCGCCAACGACAAAGGCAACCGGAGTTTGCCCCCAAACTGGATCAGATTTACCAACAACTGCAACTTCATTTACACCTGGAACTTGTTGTAAGACTGCTTCCACTTCCTGAGGAAAGATATTCTCGCCCCCAGAAATAATCATCTCGTCTTTTCGCCCTTCAACAAATAGAAAGCCAGCATCATTTAAATGCCCAACATCCCCAGTGAGATACCACCCATCCTTAAATTTCGCTGTATACTTTTGGGAGTAATTTAAATACCCCGGTGTTAACGCTGGCGTTTTAATCGCAATTTCATTCGTTTTCGGCATGAGCTTAAGTTGTGTAGTAAACAATGGCTTCCCAACGGAACCAATTTGCTTTTCGGCATCCTGGGCACTTAAGGCAATCACTTGTGAACAAGTTTCCGTCATCCCATAGCACTGGACAACTTGTAACTGGGCGGCCTGACAAGCCTTTAAAGTTGCCAGATCAATTGTCCCGCCACCAAGGAGGATTAACCGAAATGACTTGTTGTAAGTTTGGTGACTTTGTCGCCGTTGGACTAATAATTGTTTTAACATGTAAGGCACCGCTGAAATTATCGTTACTGGTTCATTAACTAAAACATTTTCAACGGTTTGAGGATCGAAATGCGCCATTAAGCGAACCGTCATCCCATAAATTAAGCCACGCATTAAAATTGAGAAGCCACTAATGTGAAACAGCGGGGTAACACATAGCCACTCTTCATTTTCCGCCAGTCCCAGGTTAAGACTGGAAGCAATTGCAGAAGCATAGTGATTACCAAAGGTTTGTAAGACTCCCTTTGGGCGCCCAGTAGTTCCGGAAGTATACATAATGCTGGCTACCTTATCAAAATCAAATTCAGCTACTAAATCAACTTTAACTGAAGGTTGATTTAAAACCATCGTAAAAGGTTGATAACGGTGATCAAAATCTTCTCGCATTAACGAATCATCAACAATCACCAAGTCTAGGGCGCTATCATCGACTTGTAACATCAATTCTTGGGTTGATAAGCGCCAATTCAACCACACAATCGTCTTTCCGAGCGACATCAGGGCCAACGCTAACCGATACCCTTGTAAATTATTTTTTGTCATCAAGCCAACCCGGCTTTGCAAAGTTAAGTTTACTAAATGACTGGCATCAACCTTAACCTTTCCTAGAAGGGTTGTAAAGTCATAACTCACTCGACCATCACTAACCGCAAGCCGATGCGGATTCAACTCAGCTTGTTTAATTAACCAATTTTGCGTTTTCATTATCTTTTATGGGAAAGTCGGGAATTGGTTAAAATCAGGCTTCCGCTTTTCATTAAAGGCGTCCCGCCCTTCCTTACCTTCATCAGTCGTGTAGAAGAGCATCGTGGCATCGCCACCCAGTTGTTGTAAGCCAGCTAAGCCATCAGTATCAGCGTTCATCGCAGCCTTGATTAAGCGGATCGCAGTTGGCGATTTTTGCAGAATTTCGTTGGCCCATTCCAAGGTTGCATCTTCAACCTGGTTAAGTGGAACCACTCGATTGATCCAATTCATTTGAAGAGCTTCTTCAGCTGTATAGAAGTGGTTTAAGAACCAAACTTCCTTAGCCCGTTTATGGCCAATCACTCGCGCCAAGTAGCCTGAACCATATCCAGCATCAAATGAACCAACCTTTGGACCAGTTTGACCAAATTTAGCGTTATCAGCAGCGACGGTTAAGTCACAGACTAATTGGAGAATATTTCCACCCCCAACTGACCAACCCTTGACCATCGCAATCACTGGCTTTGGTATAATACGAATGAGGTGTTGGAGATCCAATACATTCAAGCGGGCAATATGGTCTGGGCCGACATAGCCCCCATTTCCCCGCACTGATTGGTCACCACCAGAAGAAAAGGCCTTGTTTCCGGCTCCAGTCAAGATGATTACCCCAATTGAACTATCATCCCGACAAATCGTAAACGCTTCAATCATTTCGGCAACCGTGACCGGGGTAAATGCGTTTAGCTTTTCTGGCCGGTTCATTGTAATCTTGGCAATTTTGCCAACTCGTTCAAAGATAATCTCTGAAAAGTCCTTTACCTTTTCCCATTTTACATCTGCCATTTCCAAACTCCTTTCAAAGTGAGGTCCTAAAATTGAATTTACTTGAAAACCTTGGAATTGAAATCCAAACGCTCTCAAAAACAACTACTATCGTATCACTTCCTGTCACCAAAAAGATACTCCAACCACTAGGATTTGTGCACGGCGGCATCAACGCAGTCCTTGCTGAAACCGCAGCTTCCCTTGGGGCAAATGAAAACTTACCTAGTGATCAAGTTGCCGTCGGCGTTAATATTACTACTCATCATCTTCGAGCTGTTACTAGCGGAGAGTTAGTTGCCACTGCCATCCCAATCCACATTGGAAGACATCTGCAAACTTGGGAAGTAAAAATCACAAACAACCGCCAAGTTACAAGTATTAGTACCGTCACCCTCAATGCGATTAATAAGCAAAAATAATACTTCCACTCTTAGTGTCTAACTTGGCTACTCAAAAACAACCTCATCCAGTGAAGTGGATGGATGCATACTTAATTGATGAGTATAAACTGACGACTGGTCAGCGAATTGTAAAAGCACTTTCGTAATTATAATTTGTATAGCAAACTTAAAATTTTACCGCATTAAACCTCATTTAAGATCAGACAAAAAAAGCTCGAAACCTTCATCTATCAAGGCTTCGAGCTCTTTTCGAGCAAAGACTATATTGTACTAAACTTTGAAAATATGCCTCCGGTGGGGGTCGAACCCACACTCCCTCAACGGGAACTGGATTTTGAGTCCAGCGCGTCTGCCAATTCCGCCACAGAGGCATGTCTTTACTAAAAGGTGGTAACCGGATTCGAACCGGTGATAAAGGTTTTGCAGACCTCTGCCTTACCACTTGGCTATACCACCAATTAGTTATACTAACCAATCAAAATGATCAGTTATAAGGGCGGTATGTGGGATTCGAACCCACGCATGTCGGACCCACAAACCGATGTGTTAACCAAACTTCACCAATACCGCCAAAATATTCAGTTGAGCAGGGATAGTAGGAATCGAACCCACAATGACGGTTTTGGAGACCGTAGTTATACCGTTTAACTATATCCCTATAA
>DWYX01000049.1 GCA_019118465.1 Candidatus Limosilactobacillus faecipullorum
CCCGGTTTGTAAAATTAAGTTAGAAAAACAAAAAAGCCATTTGTGATAGACTTTTGAGTATCCCTAATCAAAAGAAAGGTAATCACAAATGACCTACAAACATCTTACCACACGTGAATTAACTCTCATAGCTGAATTTTATCGTCAAGACACTCGAGCTTATCAAGTTGCTAAATCACTAAAGCGTAGTGCTGAAACAATTTATCGAGTTTATCGTTACTTGGATACGGGTAAGACAATTACGCAGTATTTAAAGCAGTACCAACAGAATAAGCGCCGTTGTGGTCGTAAACCAATGACGTTACCTGATGATGAAGTAAGTTACATTACCAAGCAAGTTAGCCAAGGTTGGACGCCAGATACCATTATTGGTCGGTCAGAGGAGAAAATCAGTTGTAGTATGCGGACACTTTATCGCATGTTTGCCCGTGGTCAATATGACTTTGATATTACGCAGTTACCAATGAAAGGTAACCGTCATCCAAATGGCTACGTTGAACGACGTGGGAAAGCTGGCCATCTTGGTCGCAGTATTTACCAACGTTACCGCGATTTTCCACATTACCAACATGAATTTGGTCATTTAGAAGCTGATACGGTTCAAGGGAAAGCTCACCATGGCGCTGTGATGACCCTAGTAGAACGAATCTCAAAAGTTGAGATTGTCTTGAATGTCCATCACAAAACAGCTGAGAGTGTGAACTATTATTTGGATCAGTGGCTATCAAAACAGCCTCGTCATCTTTTTAAGTCCATCACCTTTGACAACGGTAAGGAATTTGCGGGCTGGCGTGAGATTGCTAATAAGCATGATATCCAGACATACTTTGCGGAAGTTGGTGCGCCTAATCAGCGAGGGTTAAACGAAAACACCAACGGTATTCTTCGTCGTGATGGTCTGAGTAAAAAGAAAGACTTCCGTAATCTTCCGGATGAATTAGTTACTCAGCTAATGTCATACCGAAACAATATTCCACGGAAGTCGCTACATTATCGCACACCCATTGAGGTATTCATGGAGAATATCACAGACGCACAGTTAGTTTCTTTCTAACTTAATTTGACATTTCAGGTGATTTAAATTGACATTTCGGGTACACAAAGAGTCGCTCAGATTAGTAAGCAAGCCAATTTTTAATTTTATCGAGGTCAGAAGAATACTGATATGCAGAAATCGTATCTTAGATTCAGAATCTCCCTTAAACTACGAAAGCAACTTTGTAAATTCAAAATTCCCAAAATTGCAAAAATGACACTGCACAGATCCACTAGATCTGTACGGTGTCATTTTCTCATTTTAAAGAAAACAAAATGTTAGGAACTTCTCCTGACCTTAGCTTTTAATTCTAGATCCTAGTTAACCACATACTTAGGCGCTTCACCATTGATCTTAGCAATGGCGTTACTAGTGACGATTTCGGCCATGTCATCCCGGGCTTCAACCGTGGCGTTCCCCACGTGCGGCGTCAAAATAACATTGTCTAAACGCTTAAATTCATCGGCAAATTTTGGTTCTGCTTCATAAACGTCAAGCGCTGCCCCAGCAATTTCCTTATTATTTAAGGCTTCCAAGAGGTCCTCTTCACTAATCACCGGTCCCCGGGCAGCATTAATCAAGATGGCGTTTTGCTTCATCATCTTAAATTGTGGTGCCGTCAGCATGTGTTTCGTGTTTGGGGTCAATGGGCAGTGTAAGGTAACAACATCACTAGCCTTCAATAATTCCTCCAAGGAAACATAGGTAGCATGGTAATGGGCTTCCGTTGCCGAAGTTGCTTGGTGCCGTTGCGTGTAAACAATTTTCATGTCAAAGGCGGCCATCCGTTGCGCAACGTTTTTACCAATATCACCCAAACCAATAATCCCTAAAGTCTTACCAGCTAATTGGTGACCTAAGAAGAAGAGTGGTGCCCAACCATCAAAGCCCTTGGTCCGGTTAAGCTTATCTCCTTCAACTATCCGGTGTGAAAGAGCCAACATCAGCCCACAGGTCACTTCGGCCGTTGAAGTCGAGGAAACAAATGGCGTGTTAGTAACGTCAATCCCCCGTTTCCGGGCCGCTTTAATATCAATATTATTAAAGCCAGCCCCAAAATTAGCAATTAACTTTAAGTTCTTTGCTGCAGCAATTACATCCACATCCACTGGCGTGGACAATGGGGTAATTAAAACTTCAATGTCTTTAACATGAGCCAATAACTCCGCCTTAGTAATCAACCCTTCCCCATCATAAACTTCATAAGATAAGCCGGCCTTTTCAAGCATGTCTGTGGCAAGCTTCGGTAATTTAGCTGAAAGATATACTTGTGTCATCCGCTTCGCTTCCTTTTTTTGAATTCATGCCAACAATATAATCCTCTTTCATTATATTGAAATCGTTAACATTTGTTAATGGCTTAATTAAAAATAGAGGACGAGAAGAACGCCGAGCTTCTTCCCATCCCCTATTTCATGGCCTCTAATCCGTATTCCGCAAAATATTCATTAACAATTGGATAAATTCGTCAACAGCAGCGGTAATTTGTTCTTCTTGCCAAAGGACATAATAAGGTTGAACCATCATGTGACCAGCTGGTTCAGTTACCGCAACCCGTTTTATCAAGGATGAAGTTGGTTGCCAGTGACCAATCTCACTTACCAAGAGGTAACCCTGGTTAGCAGCTACTAGCATCTGCGCCTCCGCAAGACTGTCAACAAACTTAAATTCTCCATCAACCCCTAATTTTTCCCGATAGAACCGAACCTCTTCAGCTACCTGATCCTTGGAACAAACTACAATGCATGGCTTATTAGCAACATCGTTTAAGGTTACCGAAGTTTGATTAGCAACCTGATTTTCACTACAGATTTCAACAAAGTAACGCGAGTTTAGAAGTAACTCCTGGTGGAAATCAGTAGGCAGGTCGCACCGATCATCAACAAAAACAATATCAAGCTCCTTATTTTGAAGCTTCCGTAACATTTCCACATGATCTTCGGCCGTAATATTGAGCTGAATTTGGGGAAAGAGTTGACTAAAACTGCTAACAACTTGCCCTAATCCAACCCCATCATAATTTTTCGGATACCCGATCATCAATTCACCAACTTCGTGCTTACCAACATTAATCGTAGCTTTTTTCAGTTGGTCGGCCGCCGCTAATAAGGCTGGACCGTGACGATACAAATAATTCCCCGCACTGGTTAACGAAAAGCTCCTGTTATGCCGCTTCAATAGCTTGACATCAAGTTCTTGTTCCAACGCTTGAATCTGTTGAGAAACCGCAGATTGGGAGATAAAAGCAGCGTCCGCCGCCTTAGTAAAACTTTGGTTATCCACAACTTTAATAAAATAGTCTAGTTGACGCAATAACATCTTTTATGCCCCCATCTTCGTTGGCTGTTTCTTCCATTAACCACAGTATAATGTTTTATTTTCACCAATGCTAATAATATGATAACCATACGACGATAATCACTTTTTTGAATAAATAATATTAGTTGTTGGACAGAAACAGTTAATTTCGTCAAACTAATCCTCCTCTTTCTAAGTAAAGTATCCCAAGTCTGCTGATCTTTTATTTAAGGATTGGCCTGATCCATCACTTGGCGGGTTGCTTTAGCAAGCTGCTCAACCAACCGCTTCCCATTTACCATGCTTGAATTGCCATCGGTATAAACGGCGATGGTGTAGTTATTATCTTCCGGGCCATCAATATAGCCGATACTATTAATTATCCAGTCTCGTTTGCCATATGACAGCCAACCGTTCTTTAGGCCATAGCTACTACTTCCCGCTGAAATTCCCCACTGCTGGTCACTTTCGACGTTGGCCATCAGCTTGCGGATATAAGCTTGCTCACTAACCGTCAATTGGTCGGAATTAAAATAAATGTTGTTCAACAGCCGTAATTGATCACTCGGGGTCGTAACTGTCAATCCCCAGTAATTGCTAGCCGTTGAATGGGTCATTTCAAAACGATCGAATATTTTTTGTAACCCGCTTTTTCCTCCGAGATAGTCGTTAAACAACTCGTTTGTCGCATCATTATCTGAGTTTTCAATCATCGCGGTTGCGAGTTCATCTTCGTGACTGCTTAATTGACCATTTTCTTTTTGGAGGAGCCCCGCTAAAATTGCTACTTTGACCGTACTTGCAGTATAGAATCGGTGCTTTGGCGCGTTGGTTGCGTGATACGTCTGCCCCGTTTTGGCAGAATAGACGGCCACCGTAACGTTAGCGTCAGTCGAATTAAACTGTTGGCGCCACGTTTTATGAAGCTGATGACTCAAGGTCACCGCCGAAAAAAGATTCGTAACTGCTTTGGTGGGATGGTAATTGGCCGCCTGGTTGGGATTTTTACTGGTGTAAGAAATCAACCCAACCAACAGGATAGCAGCGCCAATAAACCCACTGATAATCCACTTTCGGAAGCGGCGTGACTGACGACGGCTTTCACGGGTTGCGCGCGCCGTTTTTTTCATCTCAGAACTCCTTTCTGAAAACTGTCAGCGTCAAATGTTTTGCCACATACTCACTTGCAAAGTGAGTATAATTTCTAATCTTTTCGCGGTTTAAAGGGTTTTCAACAAAATGCTACTCCCGTTTTTCCAAAACCGGTATAATAAAAATTAAAGGAGTTGATTTTGATGCAATGGCAAACGATTTGGCAAAAATTCAAGGCCAGTTTTCGGGCGAATTTTTGGGCTTACTTAAACCTCTTTGCGCAAGAAGATGATTTTGTGCATTCTCACCAACGCAACCGGAAAGCTTCAAGTAAGAAACCGGACGAATAGTTCCTTTGTTGTCATGATCTGGGGATTATCATCCCAAGCTAGATTATCGTAGTCTGTTTCGGCAAAATCATCATAATGATCAAGGATTGCTTGACCAATTTGGGTTAACAAGATCCGCTGATCCTTGGGATTCACAAATAAAATTCCAGCGGCAATTAGGCTTTGGACAGTCTGGGTAATTGCGGGCGGAACGAGTTTGTTTCGCCACCAAATTTCATCGTCAATTTGTAAAAGTTCTCCCGAACCAACATTAGCTTTGGCAACGAAGGCCAACAACACCATTTTTAGATATGTAATTTCTGTACCGTGGTGGGGCTGGGGTAAAAATTGCTTCATTGCTTTAAGACGGGCCTTGCGACTTGAAAATTGAGAAAAGACGATTGTATCAACTTTTCCATACCAAGCCGGATGAAAGGCAAGGCGGATCGTATTCACCATCATCCCCGCCGCAAAAGTGAGGTAGATGCTCTCACTGTGGTTAGAATGATGTTCTTCGACCAACCAAATGCCGGGAACTTTTTCCATCGCTTGCACGAGGGCAGTTGCTTCGTTTTGCCAGTCGCGCGTCGTAATCGTCATCTAAGTCACTCCTCACTTATTTTGTTTCATAGGTTTTAGTTTAACCTTGAAGTGGAGGCCATCGCAATGGATTTAAAACAATTTAAAAATACGGGTGCGGATTTTAAGATCAAAAAGGCAGCCACCAGTTTCGATACCGGTATGGATCGTCAAGAAATTAAGGATGAATTGGCAGCCACAATGGATAAGATCAAACAAGAACAACGGAAGCTCTTCGCTGACCGTCGTTACGGGATTATTGTGGTTTTACAAGCCATGGACGCAGCCGGGAAGGACAGTTTGATCAGCCACGTCTTCTCCCAAGTTAATCCAGGTGGCTTGCGAGTCGCTAATTTTAAACGACCATCGTCAACTGAATTAAGCCACGATTTCCTCTGGCGGATTACTAACCAATTACCAGAACGGGGCGAAATTGGGATTTTAAACCGGTCTCACTACGAAGACGTTTTGGTTTCCAAGGTTCACCCGCAATTGATCGTTAACGCCAACTTACCAGGAATCTACACTTTGGATGATGTGACCCCTGAGTTCTTTAAACAACGGTACCAAGACATTAACAACTACGAATCCTACCTCACGCACAGTGGTTTTGTAATTTTGAAGTTCTTCTTGCATGTTTCCAAGGAAGAACAAAAGCAACGGTTTTTAGCCCGAATCGAGCGGCCCGAAAAGAACTGGAAGTTTGAAAAGGCCGATATTGCGGAACGCCGTTACTGGGACGACTACCAAAAGGCCTATCAAGACGCTATCCGGGCAACTTCTAGTAAGGAAAATCCTTGGTACATCATCCCCGCTGATGATAAGTGGACGAGCCGGCTAATCGTTGCCAAGATCATGGTCAAACGGATCAAGCAACTTAACCTCCAATTTCCAATTACCGAAGCCGACCAAAAGCAACTTATGGCTGACGCTTTGAAGATTTTGGCGGAAGAAAAATGAATGGCTTCACCCAGAATAATACGGTAATGAGGCCTAACAACCGCTGAATTGGCGGAGCCAAATTCGCGGTTGAGGACTATCTAGAGGACCATTCTGTAAGTAAAACCGAATTGCGCAGAATGTAAACTAGAACAGTTTGCGGCCGCCAGCTTATCTCGAGCAAGAGTTTTAGGAGCTAGATTATGCTGAATGTAGCCTAAAACCATGTAACTCATAACCTTTCTAGGTCAAAGATTTATCATCTTCAATCAAACAAGCCGAATTTCTTCCAGTTCAGCTTGTTTTTTAGTTTTTGAACAGTTACAATCAAAATATTATCTAATCAAATTTTAATATTAATGGAGAATTGATTATGCCACGTTCTGCTTTGGCGGTGGCCTTTCGGGCTTCAGTCCCCGTAATGTTTGGCTACCTAATCTTGGGCCTAGGTTATGGGCTCTACATGCATAACTTGGGTTTCGCTTGGTGGTATCCGCCATTAATGGCAGCCACGATTTATGGTGGTTCAGTTGAGTTTGTGATTGCCACCATGTTAACCCAACATTTTAATCCCCTCACCGTCTTAGTAATCACCTTTGTGGTGGGATTTCGCCAGTTCTTTTACAGCATCTCAATGCTTAATCGTTATGAAGGACATGGTCTCGCCCAATTTTTCCGAATCTATACCCTAACGGATGAAACCTTTGCGGTTAATTACACCGTTCATGTACCGACCGGGGTTGATCGGCAAAGGGCCTACACGCTGATTTCCCTATTTGATTATTGTTACTGGATCGTTGGGGCTTTAAGTGGTAGCTTACTTGGAATTGCCTTCTCCTTGAAAATTGCCGGCCTGGAATTTGTGATGACCGCCCTTTTTATTGTTCTTTGTCTTGATCAATTCAAGCGGGAAAGTAACCATCTCAGCACGATTAGTGGGCTAATCATTACTGTCCTGTGCCTCCTAGTCGTTGGTAAGACCTACTTCTTGATTGTCACCTTAATTCTCCTCGTGATTGAGTTTGCGATCGTAAATCACCGAAAAGAAAGGCGGCGTCCCCAATGACTTTGGTTCAACGTTTAATCACCATTTTGTTGGCCGCAATCGCTAACTTTTTGACCCGTATCATCCCCTTTTGGCTCTTCAAACGGGCAGACCAAACGCCACCCCGTTTTATCCAGGAGCTGGGTGAATTTCTCCCCGGCGCAATTATGGCCATGCTCGTCGTCTACTGTTTCAAAGACGTCAACTGGCTGGGCACTAGTCATGGTCTCCCCGAAGTTTTAGGTGGGCTCGCCACCGTCCTAATCCACTTAAAGTGGCGACAAACCTTCATCTCCTTAATTGCGGGGACCGGGATTTATATTTTGCTTTTACATCTAATTTAATTATTCTAAATACATATAGTACATCGAATCCGGATTTTGCGTAGCGGCGATGAAGTCCCCAAAGTATGGAAGGACATACTTAACCCGTCCATAAGAAGCTGGAACTACTAAGTGACGGCTAATTGCTCGCCGGCGATATTGGGAAACATAGGAAAGATTCTGCCCCATTACTTCTGCAACCTCACTCAAACGTTTATTACCGTGAATGGCAACTAGGTACCGTTGATCATTTTCCGATAGCTCTTCAAAGGTTTTGAGATAGGCATTATCAAATAGTAAAGCAAGATAATCAGCCTTGATTTGATCTAGCAACGCCATCGTGACTACTTGGTCTTGTCGAAACTGTTGATAGACTAAGTAACCTAATAACTGAAAGGCATAGGAATACCCACTTACCATTTGAGCCATCTTACTAGCAACTGCCGGGTCACAATTAAAGATTTGGCGGTAGGTAATGGCGATATTACTAGCTTGTAACGGGGTCATCACCCGTTGTTCTGATCTTAATAGGAAGGTCAGTTTATCTTCATTTTGAACATCAAGGATCAAGCCCGGAAGCCCCGTCATCAAAATAAAGATTGGCATTCCTTGCCGCTTTAAGGCATTGAAGACTTGGGCAAACTGCCGAATCATTTTGTCGTTTGTAACTTCATCAATCGCCACCACGACATAATGGTGCTGATCCTTAATGATTTGCATCAATTTCATGACGTGATTGGCGATTTCATTGCTTTGGTCACTGGGATCGGTGAAAGTAATTCCACCCCCACTAGCTGATATGTCCTTAGCTTTATTAAATACCTTTGCAAACTTGCTAGTCCCAATCTCCTCAAGTCGATTAACGAAACTTGTTAGTAAACTTTGATCATTAATTAAATCAATACAATGACAATGAGAATCTTGTTTTAATAAATGTTCTACTTCTGTCATGAAAGCCGTCTTTCCTGAGCCACGAACACCCGTTATAAAAAAGGATCTTGCAAATTTACTTGTAGAAATTAACTCAGCTAGTTCTTCTGGTCGATTTCTTCCCAGATAAATTTGTGGGACATCCCCAAAAGTCGGATTAAACGGATTATCTCCTACCATGTTCAAAACTCCTTTTAGACCTTTTTAAACGTTTTAAATTATTTTAGATGTTTTTAGAGGTTTGATTTTATTTTAGATGTTTTTAGATGTTTTTAGATGTTTTTACAACAAAAAAGCTAAGAATTATACCTTAGC
Organism: Candidatus Limosilactobacillus faecipullorum; assembly: GCA_019118465.1. GTDB lineage: Bacteria > Bacillota > Bacilli > Lactobacillales > Lactobacillaceae > Limosilactobacillus > Limosilactobacillus faecipullorum. The sequence goes on from DWYX01000049.1 coordinate 8,887, forward strand.
TTTCTTTGCCATTATTTCAATTTTTAGTCTCTCCCGGCACAATCAATCCCAATATCAATCCAAGGGCATCCCCTCCATCACCAACTTTGCATTGCCATATTTTTGGGCCAAATCAGCAATCCACAAAGTCCACGATTGGCAAGAAAAAAGTCCAGGATGGTAAGCTTCATCCTGGACTAGTCTTAGGTTGTTTTAGTTTTAACATTTCTGAATCTTACACAGAAACTCAAGCCAGTAAGAAGATTTTCTCCCTACCCATCCCATCCTTCCAAGGTGTTAAGTTAGTGATTATCCTAAACGGTTCCGCATCCCGTGCGAGAATGAAACAATAATCAGTGCGACTAACCCCAAAACTGCAATTACGTTACTCATAGTTGACATCATATTGAACACTCCTTTTACTATTTAATTCGTAGGTTCATCCGAACCCTTATCTTTTCTACACCCTTATAGTAACAGTCTTTTTTAGGAAGTACCAATAATAATCTACTAATGTTTTGATGAGGAATTTTGATTAAAAAATGTCTAATTCTAAGCAAATTCTGAGCAATTTTGCTTTTTAGTCCCAATCTAACTTTTGCCCACTACTCAAATGCCGAGCTGTGGGCATTTTCATTCTTCACAAATTTAATTTTCTTTACCTCGTTTCGCAAACCAGTTAAGATTTCTAAGGAAAACGGCCATAATCTTCTTAGAATTAAAAGTTTCACACGGAAATTTTGTTCCACAAGGTGAATTGGTTCGGTCCAGCGAAAATAATAAACAGGGCCTAAGAGGAACCTACTAGGGCTACTAATTTAAAGGTTGGCACGGCGCCGACCCAACTTTGCGAGCATCTCTATTACTCAAATATCGTGGCAAGAAGCAATGGCTGAGACTTTTTCCCCTTCGTTTAAAATAATCCCTGCTTTGCAACACTCTGCGTGGCATAGATTGGAAGCTTCATGGTTGGCATCCCCTTTAATTGGAGATCCACCGTCCCTAACCGTTCCCCTTTCTTAATTGGGGCGCGAACTTTCCGGTGAGCGATGCTATCAATATCCTGCCGCAAAGTAATCTTCGCTGGCCAATGTTTTTGGTTTACCATCGTCTTGGGTACCCAAACCACCGTTGGCTTAATCTTAACCTTAACTTGGTGGTGGTCCTTCCCGTGAGCCACTTTGACATGGTTCACGGACTTACTCAACTGGTTGATACTATTAACTGCAACTGGTTGCGACCGTTTTTGGACAATATCAATCATCTTTTGGGTTTCGGTAAATTGGTTATTAAATTCTCCATTGGCGTGCAGAACAACGGTGATGACCCGACGGCCACTGAAGGTCCCTGAACCAACAAAACAGTTCCCGGCCTTATCAGTTAATCCGGTCTTCAAACCGTCCATTTCTCCATTCTTAGCGGCCACCCCATTTTGTGGCAACATGGCGTTAATATTCACCATTTGGTATTCGCGGCCTTCCGCAATCTTAAAGTTCACAAACTTTTGCTTGGTAATATTGGTAACATCTGGGTAGTGATTTAAAAGGTAAGCCGAAATCTTCGCCATATCGGTTGCGGTAAAGAGGTTTTCGGCGTTTTTATCGACCCCTTTAATCCCGTATTTGCCAAGTTCACCATTGGAAAGGCCAATCATGTTGTAAATCTTGGCATCGGTAACGCCGGCCTTCTTCGCCATTACCTGCATCTTGTGGTTGAAGGCTTTAGTACTCCCGGCGGAGGCTAAAGCCAGGGCCTCCGCACTCCCATCGGCGGAAACAATCATCATTGACTCAACTAAAGCTTTCACCGTGTATGATTGACCTTCATCTAATTCCACGTTTGAGAAGTGCCAATCATTAGAAAGCTTGGCCACTTGATGATCAATCTTAATCTTTTGATCCCAGCTCAACCGGTGATGAGCAATATCATCTTCAATTACTAACAAGGTTAAAATCTTAGTAACTGAAGCGACCGGTAATAATTGTTGCGCATTCTGGGCATACAATACCTGCCCCGTCTTCTGGTCAATCATGACCGCAGCTTTGGCGTTAATTGGCTTGCTGGCAGCTTGGGCCCGAAGCGGAACCGCTAGTACGCTCAAAAATAAAATTAAACTCAAAAAGCCAGCAACCCAACTTTGCCGCTTTTGTTTTAAAAATTTCCAAATCATAAAATCCCCCATGACTCAATTTTAGACAACTTTATACATTGTACTAAAATTGATTGGCCTGTGGGGGATTTTTACAAAGTTTTATTAAATTGTTAATCAGTTTATAACAATCAGTCACCAAATTTTTCGTTTTGCAAAACTGAAGTAGTTGGTGACTGGTGTTTAGCAACAAAATTGGCAATTGAATCGTCCTTAACTTCCACTGCGTGTTGCTTCAATTCACTATCATTTCCGGGCGCATAAACTGAAAATTCGCCAACTAACCGGACTTCGGTTAATTCTAACTCCCCTGGAACAATAAATTCGCTCTTCAGTAGACTAACCAGGTACTTTACGGAGTCACTTAAGTCTTCCATTTTTCCAAAACTGTCCCGGAAGTGCTTCATCTTCGCTGCCTTATCCGCATGCCATTGGAAGTATTCATTAAATTGGTCCACCACGTGGGATAACTTCCGCCGGTATTCCCGCCGAAAGACTGGTACCCCCTTCATATCTTCAGCCACATACTTTTTCAACGCCACGAACTCCAAGTTAAAGCCACTATTATCCTCAAGCTTTAAGCCGGCGTTTGCCTTGGCCTCTAATTGTGGTGTGATATGAAATTGGATTAATTGTGCGTCCATAATTTACCCCTTTTATCCCTTATTTTCTTTTCATTATAATCGTTATCATCCCCAGATAAAAGCCACAATTAAGTTCAAAGCTCCCAGCCAACTAATCGCTAGCAAGGTTGCTCCTAAGACGTCACTAGGATAATGGGCCCGTAAAGTTAACCGACAAACCGCTACGAGTCCCCACCAAATTATTAACAATAATCCTAGCCACCAGGTTGGTCCATAAAGTTGCCAAAGTATTAAGGCCATCACCGTTGTCCCCAAAACGTGGCCGCTAGGGAAACTAAAGTCGTCATCATAGTCGAGGTGATCACTAGGCCGTTCCCGCCGGAGGGTATTTTTAATGATAATCCCAATTACGTTGGCAAACCCTAGCCCTGCTAACACCCAGCAAAACCTTCCCCAGCCATGGGTGACCAATTGAATAAAAGCTAGTCCAAAACACCAGCCAACCATTAAGAGCGGCTTATTAAACCACGCTACCAAGCGCCAAAAAGTGTTTTGGTTTTTGCGGACCAACTTTTGGTGTAAACGGCTATCTTGGGTTTCAAAGGTTGGTGACTTTAAAATCAAAATTATTAGGACAATTAAGCCCCCGCCCCCGCAAATTAAACTCAGCCAATCTTTAATCATCGTCATCCTCCGTCAATAAGTTTAAAAGGTTGTCACTAACCGGCTGATCAAATTCCAGATTAACGGCCAAGCGCGTAAAGTCCCCATCGGTTACAGTTTGTAAACTCCCTGCTTGATAGTGACAAGTTCCAAGATAATAATAACCTTGCTGGTCGATAGCGTTCGATCGTTGGACAAAAAGATGGAGGCGATCAACGCCGCTCACCAAGCGTTGAACATTTTTGGCGCCGGGCTTAATATCCTTGCCGTTTAAGAAAAAGCGTAAGGCATGGTGACCTAAAAATTCATTTTGGTAATCAATCGCCTTCCGGATCCCCCGCCGTTTGTGATAAGAAACAAAGAAGATTCCCTCATGGAGACCACTAACTTCATTAGTAAAGTAGTAGCCACTGACAATCTGGGCATTGAGATTCTTCGGGTTATTAATCAAGCGGACCGCATCTTTGCGGGTATACTTCTTTCCCGGGGTGAAAGCTTGATTTGGCAGGTAAGCTTGGGCAAGGGTTAACCCAACCGCCACTAGGTCAGTGACCCAAGCTTTAAATTGCGGATTTTGGAGCTCTTTTGCCACTTGGGTTCCCCAAGAATAACTGCCATTTCGATAAGTTACGATCGGGAGATCCCCATAATCAGCTCGGGTTGGCCGGGCTCGTAAAGCAAAGTAGGTTAAATCAAGAACTTTTTGGACCGAACGTAAGGTGGCCACATCCCTTAAACAATCATGATTGCTTAAAATCGCTTGGTACTGCTGATCACTTACCTGGTTAGTTTGGAGCAATTCTTGCAGTAGTAATAATTCCTGTTGGCGTTTGCCATTTAAAAGCTCCGCGGTCATAAAGGTGAGCACCCGGTTTTGATAATCTGAAATCGTCACGACTTCCCCCATCTTTGCTAAAAATTGGGGATAATTTTTCACTGGTCCACTGGTTGAAACCACTAACGGGTCGACCACTTGGAAGCGGACAAAATCCATTAAAGTTGGGATTCGACCAAGCCGTTGTTTCAAAGCAAGGTATTGGGGGCGAAGACGGTTGAGGGCCGTAAGGTGGACCTGATTTAAGGCCGCCAGGACCCGGGATTTGGCCACTGGCTCAAAGTTAATCGTCGACTGGCCAATTAAAGTTTGCCCGTTAATCGTCGTCCGGGCCGCATCTGGGTTGCCACTTGAATCACCCGTTAATACCAAGGGCAAAAGGTAATTATGCTTAAAATTACCGATAAAGTCGAGGACCATCAAATAGTCTTTTCCCAAGAACTTGCGGAGGCCCCGGCCGAGTTGTTGCTGGTAAACAATTGGTGAGCTAGTATTCCGGAGAAAGACGACCTGGTTAACACAGGGGATATCAATTCCTTCATTAAAGATGTCGACCGTCACTAGGTATTCCAGTTGGCCCGCTGTCAGTTGCGCAACCAGCTTTTGCCGCCGTGAAATGGCATCATCCCCACTGAGGGCCGCCGCTGGATGACCATGGCGATTGAGGGCTTGGGCTAATTCCTGGGCTTCTAACACACTAGCACAGAAAATCAAACCGTGGAGTTGGTCCCCAGCATAGCCATAGTATTCGGTCTGTTCAAGTAAGTAAGCTACCCGTTCATCGGAAGTTAAAAGTTTAACTGCCTGAACATCCGCTTGGTGGTGACCACCATCGCTAAAGCGCTCCTGGTATTTTGTAACCCGCTGATTATCCTGGGCAACTTTAAAGTGGTAATCGGCAATTCCAACATAGTGGAAAGGAACTAACATCTCAGCTTCTAAAGCGGCTTGGAGGCGAATTTCGTAGGCCACTTGATAATTAAACAATTCAAAAATACTAGTATCATCGGTTCGTTCTGGGGTCGCCGTTAACCCTAAACAAAACTGGGGCTGAAAGTAGTCTAAAAGGGTTTGATAGGTCGTCGCCCCGGCATGGTGAACCTCATCCACAATCACATAATCAAAGGTCGTTGGGTCAAAATCCGCTAAATTCCGACTTAAAGTCTGAACAGTCGCAAAAAGGTATTTGGCACCCGTTTGATGTTCATGCCCCGTATAAAGACCGTAAGCTTGATCTGGCCCCCCGAGAATAGTTTGAAAACTCGCCTTGGCCTTGCGGAGAATTTGTTCCCGGTGGGCAACAAAGAGGAGACGGTGGGGGTGAGCCGCTTGAACAGCGAACGCTGCTAAATAGGTTTTCCCCGTTCCGGTTGCGGAAATCACGAGTGCCCGCGGTTGACCGGCTCGGCGAAGCTTTTCGATTTCTTTGGTTGCTTGTTGTTGCATGGTATTGGGATGGATAACCGGAGCGGCGCCTGAGTTTGGCTCCGGGGCTTTGATTGGTTGGTAGTGGGCAGCATAATCCGCTAACCAGGATTTTGTTAAGGGGGTTGCAGCTTCCCAAAGCTGTTGGAAAGTAGCGGTAAATTGACTAGTAAAACTTCCTTGGGTTCGAGAGTCTAAGCGAAGGGTTAATTCTTGATTTTGCCCCAACATGGCATTAGCCGTTAAATTAGCACTCCCCACTAAGAGGGTCCCGTAATCGCCATGATCAAACCAGTACCCCTTCTGGTGAAAGCCACCCCCGCTAGCAATCCGGACCGTCACATTGGGTAACTTCATCAGTTCTTGGAACACCTTGGGCTGGTTAAAATTCAAATAAGTAGAAGTAATAATTTCACCAGTTATCCCCTTCGTTACAAGTTGTCGCATCAAGGGTTTGAGGTTAGAAACCATGGCATCCGTAATAAAAGCCACCGCAAACCGAAAGTGGCGACAATTCAAAAACTCATGCCGGATGGTCACCCAGGTCGGGCTAGTTTTGTTATCCAGTAAAGTCGGCCCAAAGTTGAGGCTCGCCTGTCCTAAATTTTGGTCAACTAAACCATTGACGATCGCTGCTTGAAACTCATCATTTTGCCACGCTACCATGTTAATCCCCCGTTTTTTAGTATCCTTATCATTATAACGGAAAGGCGATTGACTGAAAATGACAAGGGTCTAAGGGCACTGATTTAAAGGTTAGAACGTAGCTGACACAACTTATCTACGTTATAGTAGCTGAATGGCGGTTACTTTCCTAACGGTCGTACCAACCTATTCAGCCTTGCATGAGTTCGCGGACGCCAAGCATCCTTATCTCACAGGACCGCCTGAAAGCTTTCTTACCATCTAATTTTCAAAGCTTGGTTTATCATAAACAAAAAAAACGTGACCAAAAGGATTGCTCCCTTAGTCACGTTTACTGATATTGTTTAGGATTTTTTCTTATTATTACTTTATCCGCCGTGCCCACAAATTTTACAGTAAATGAATTCCGGCTTTTTCACATTGTTGGCGCATTTCTTCTGGCCAGAGACTAGCTTGAACTTCACCAATGTGGGCCTTGCCGAGGAGTAACATACATAAGCGGGATTGACCAATTCCCCCACCAATCGTGTATGGGAGTTCACCGGCAAGTAAAGCCTTGTGGAATGGTAATGCTGTCCGTTCTTCGGCACCAGCCTTCTTTAATTGTTCTGCTAAGGATTCTTCAGAAACCCGAATCCCCATACTAGAAACTTCGAGTTTACATTGAAGCGGTTCATACCAGAAAATGATGTCCCCGTTCAAAGCCCAATCATCGTAGTCGGGGGCCCGACCATCATGCCGTTCACCAGAACGCTTTAACTTATCCCCAATCTTCATTACAAAGACACAACCGAGTTCTTTAGCAATCGCGTCTTCCCGTTCCATTGGCGTCAAATCTGGCCAGCGGTCTTCTAACTCTTGGGTCGTCACAAAGTGAATTTCGTCTGGCAAATGGTGAACCGCTTGGGGATACTTGTACCAAACCTCGTGTTCCATGTGCTTAATCACCTTGAAGATTTGCTTAACGGTGGCTTTGAGAGTAGCTTCCGTCCGTTCTTCTTTGGCAATCACCTTTTCCCAGTCCCATTGGTCAACGTAGATGGAATGGAAGTTATCCATATCTTCATCTTTCCGAATCGCGTTCATGTTGGTGTAAAGACCTTCATGCATCCCAAAACCATACCGTTTCAAAGCCATCCGCTTCCACTTAGCCAAGGAGTGAACAACTTCAATTCGTTCACCTGGTAAATCTTTCGCCGTAAAGTGAACTGGTTCTTCCACCCCGTTCAAATCATCGTTAAGCCCACTCGCCTTGTCGACAAACATTGGTGCTGACATCCGTTGAAGGTTTAATTCCGCTGAAAGTTCGTCTTGGAAAGTTTCCCGGATGTAACGAATGGCATCTTCAGTTTCGCGAATTGATAATTTAGCATCATAGTCCTTAGGTAAAATTAAAGTCATAATCATTGCCTCCATTTTTGAACCGGATGAAAAATAAAAAGCCTTTCACCCCCTGCTAACTATCAAGGGACGAAAGGCTTCTTTCCGCGGTGCCACCCTAGTTGCCTGGGGGTAATACCCAGGCCACCTCAAAATCGAGTACTAACATACTCTTCCGGTGGTAACGTTCCGGTCACGACCACGCCTACTTCGTTAAACGTTTGGGGTGGCAACTTTGAAAGGGTTTTTCACTTTACCAGGGTCGCTTGGGTTCTCACCATCCCCAAGTCACTGATCGAAATAATAAAGTTACTCGTCTTTCTCATCGTTTTTTAAATTTGTTAATCTTATTTTAACCAACCCTTGATAAATTGCAAGCCCTAAATTGAACTTTTTTACTTTTTCGTGAAGAAAACCTTCGGAAAAGCCTACAAAGCCAAATTAAACCTACTCGCTAACTATGAATCCCGGTATAATTAAACCGATTACGAGAAAGGAACTATCAATGAAACGCAAAACAATTTTTAGCATTGTGATTGGGTTAGTGGCAGTTGCCATGTTAGCCGGTTTAACCATTTTCTTAGTTAACCGCCAACAACAACCCCAGCCGCAAATGGAGTCTCATCCGACTCAAATGACGGTCAAGCAATTCATCAAAGAAATTACACCGGCCGCAAAAGCCGAACAAAAACATTATCACATTCCTGCCAGCATTATCATCGCCCAAGCCGGGATCGAATCTGATTGGGGCCGGGCTAAACTTGCATACAAATACAATAACCTCTTTGGAATGAAAGCTTCCGGAAAACAAAAGCGGGTCCGGCTGTACACGAAAGAGACCATTAATGGGAAAACTAAAACCGTTAAACAATCCTTTGCCGTTTATCAATCCTGGCAAGCTTCGATTAACGCTCACGCTAAGTTAATCTTAAACGGAACCGTTGATAATCACGATCGTTTCAAAGGGGTGACCAAGGCTAAGGACTATCAAACCGCGGCTTATGAACTCCAAAAGAACGGCTACGCTACTGATCCGGACTATGCCGCTAAGTTAATCTATGCCATTAAGAAATTTAAATTGAATCAGTACGATAATTTCAATTACTAAGGGGTGATCACATGTCAATCCCATATTTAACGAGAGCGCAAATGACAGACCATAAAGCAGTTTGCCAAATTATTGAGACCGCAAAAGTTCGGCCCAAAAAGCCGGCTCACCCCAATGGCAAACCGGCTATCCGAATGAAGATAGTATTCGAGCTGATATTACAAACCACCATGGCTGGGTCTTGAAGATCGACCCTGAGATCGTTGGCTACGTTGCCATCATCCCTGGTGAAGAACCGACTTACCGAACAATCGATGGAGCTTGGGCAAACGCCACTGACCCCTACATCACCTTCCACCGGGTTGCGATCAGCGAAAAATATCTTGGTCAAGGCTTTAGTAAGGACCTCTTTAGTAATGCTATTACGGTCGGCCTTAACCAGGGCTTTCACAATTTCCGGGTCGATACCTACGAACTTAACCGAGCCATGCAAACCATTGCCAAGCAAGCAGGTTTTGCGTATCGGGGAATTATCAAAGTAAACGCGCCTGTTCATCCTGAACGATTGGCGTTTGAGCTCAATCTATAATAAAGACCCAGCCCAGCTATTAGTGAAGTGCCAGGAAATGTGGCGGAGTTTCTTCTGGCATGGCTGATTGCTGACTTCCGTTATAACTAAAAGGCCACTAATAAAGGTCGTAGTCAAATTATCGTTAGCAACTTTTCTAATCCGGCTCCACTAAGAAATCTCGTGCTAGATAAGATTTCTGGTGGAGCCTTTTCGCTTACGATAAGACTAACCTTTAAATTAGTGGCCTTAGCAATTTCTTCTCCAATTACAGTTGAGGTCTCTTATTTCACTTTAATATCCCGCCACTTAGCAACTAAAACAATTAGGATCGTGGCAATTACCCCGTAGATAGCGGCAACATAACCAACCTTGGTTAACCCCAAGAATTGGACCGTTTCGGCGGCCGTTAAGGATCCGAGAGAAATCCCAATATTGGCAAAAATTGAGTTTAAAGAAGATGCCAAATCTAAGGCTTGGGGATATTCTTTTTCCGCAATGTTTAAGAACATTAACTGGGTTGAGGCCCCGTAACCAGCCAGAGCAATACATACGAGGGCAATAATAGCGATCGTTACCCATGGCCAACGGAAAGACGGGGCCATCAAAACTAAGAGGATCGTCATGGCAACGTACATCCATGGCAATTTCTTCACTCCACCGTTGTCGGCCAAAAAGCCCCCAAACTTATTCCCGATAATGAAGAAGACCCCCATCACCAGTAAAAGCCAGTTAAGCCAAGTGTCGTTGAAGCCTAATACGTTGGTGATCAATGGCCGAATGTAAGTATAGAAGGTATAGTCAGCCGCACAAACAGCCATAATAAAGGAAATTCCAGCTAAAACCCGCCGATCTTTAAAAATTACAAATTGATCGGCAATGTGGCCCTTAACTTGCGGCGTGTCTCGAGGAACTAACCAGAATAGGAGAACCAAAACCATTAAGGTTAACCAAGTAATCATCCAAAAACTGTCATGCCAAGTTAAATGTTGGCTAACCAATGTTCCAATCGGCACCCCAATAACAGAGGCGATACTAAAGCCGGCAAAGATCCAGGAAACTAGGCTGGCCCGCTTTTCTGGCCGAGCAACAAACGAGGCAATTACTAACACTAAGGAGATAATCGCCCCAGCAACCGTAGCGGTTAACATCCGTGACAAGATCAATGACCAGTAATTCGTCGCCATCGCCGTCCAAGTATTACCAATCAAAAAGATGGCAATCAAAGTAAATAGGACCCGATGCCGCGGCCAACGGTTCGCTAGTGAAGTAATCACTGGCGTCGTTAAAGCGTAAACAAAAGCAAAGATGGTTACCACATACCCGAGGGAAGCTAGGGAAACGTGGTATTCCTTTGCCACATCTGGTAAAACCCCAACGATAACATACTCGTTACAGCCCAGCATAAAAGCAACCATTACAAAAATGATTGCCCGTAATTGTTCTTTTCTCATAAAAGCTCCTCCCAATTTAATTTTACTTTTTAGCGTCGCGTCAATAAAAATTTTTTTATCTCGTACAAAGACACTCAATATACCTTAACGGCTTTAGAAGAAAGTTGCAACCTTTTAACTTGACGTGAGCCAAATTATTAATAAAAATTCTAGCTAACTGTGACTTTTCGTTTCTATTATTAAGATTGACCAATCAAAATAAAACGCATAATCATTAGAATCCATAAGTGAATGGGATATATCACATAGAATAAATACTTATTAAATCGTGACTTTCGTCCACGTTGTCCATTATATAAATAGAGCAAAGGAATAATAGCAATCATCATCCATTCATTACTAAAAGTTAGTGTTGAAAATAAACCACTACCAGTAACGTATGCGGTATAAACGGCTTTACTTAACAGCAGAATGCAAAACAAGGCAATTGCGCTAGCTTGAATGTTCAATTTTCCATATCCAAAATAAAAAATTAGTAAAACCGGAAATAAATACATACCTCCTTCTAGAAAACAGCTGAATAAGGATAAAAATCCACCAAAAAATAACCACTGATATTTTTTGGTAGTACGCCAAATATCAAGACACCAAATAATCCCCAAAAATAGTGTCAAGGTAATTAAAATACGCGATTTGCTAGTTCGTAACATTTAACAAAAAAAGCCTAACAAGGTTAGACTCAAAGTAGACTAAAAAAGGAGTCTTTGCCTTGTTAAGCTACTTTAAGTCTAGTTATGATCGCCATGATT
>DWYX01000050.1 GCA_019118465.1 Candidatus Limosilactobacillus faecipullorum
TTGAAACTCTTGGGAAGCGAACAGACTTATGCTCGTAGTTTGGTGGGATTGCAAGCACAGATCGAGGCACTTGTCATGACGAATAATCTAGCAAAATTTGGAATGTTACAAACTAGCAATTGACGTATTAATCTCTCTAAATCTCTTTTTCCGACTAGCTGATCAGCTATCTCTCGAAAACGGTTACACCGAATTGCATAGAAAAAGCACCGGTTGTTGCCAATCAATGCTTTTTGGAAAACGTTTAACATTTTAACGGATATTAAAACAGATTGCAAATCATTTATCGCTTACATTCTTATTTTCATGGGATTTTCTCATTCCCGAGTGCGGCGCATACTGCTGATTTGGGAAGAAAATCGTGAAGGTCGAACCCTGATTTAACTTTGATTTAACCTTAATTTTCCCACCATGCAGGGTAACTAATTGATGAACGATTGCCATTCCAATTCCAGATTCCCCATAGCGGGTACTCATCCGGGAACGATCAGCTTTATAGAAGCGTTCCCAGATGTGCTTGGTTTGTTCTTCGGTCATCCCAATCCCGGTATCTTGGACGCTAAATTGGGTCCCGTGGGTCACCCGTTCCCCACTAATTGTGATCGTCCCGTGATCGGTAAACTGGATGGCGTTTTGGATGATATTAAAGAGGATTTGGACGAACCGGTCGTAGTCAGCATAAACCCGTAATTCGGGTGGGGCCGTCACTACCAACTTGTTTCCCTTTTTCTGGGCCTTCTTAGCTAGCTGATCCCGGAGGTTCGTAATTACGGCCCCCGCATCAAACATCTTCCGGTCCAAGGAAATCTGGTTAGTCCGAATCTTTTCGTAACTCAAATTATCGTTAACTAACCGGATCAAGCGCTTGGTATCTCGTTGCATTAACTCAATACTGTGTTTTTTCTCGTCTTCCGGAATCACATCATAGGCGAGTCCTTCCAGAATCCCATTAATAGTGGTCAGTGGCGTCCGCATTTCGTGAGCCGCATTGGCAAGAAGCTGCTGTCGGCGTTCTTCTTGATCCTTAATCTCTTCTTGCGATTCTTGTAAGGACCGGGCCATAACGTTGAAGTTGTGACTCAATTCATCCAGTTCATCTTTTTGGCGGTTCTCTAGGTGAATGTTGTAGTCCCCCTTCGCAACTTGCCGGGTTGCCCGATTCATAGCATCAATCCGTTGAGTTAGGGACCGCGAAACAATAAAAGAAATGATCAAGGCGATCAAGACCGCAACTAAGAAAGAAATAAATAAGTCATTGACAATTTGGTGCATATTTTGCCGCGTCGTCGAAGTAAAGGAACCGATCGTAACAGCCGCAACCAATTTGCCTTTATAAAAATACGGTTTAATGATCATCGTCATTTCTGGTGGCATTGGCTCGTTTTCCGTGGTTTCTTGCTTCATGGACTTTGACTTAGCGACCGACTTGTGTAATGGCATCACTGCTGCCCGCTTTTGGATGGCCTTGCCTTTCTTGACTTGCTGCCACTCCCGCTTGGTAATCGTCGGTGTGTATTTATTTTCATTAGTGTAACGCAGTTTTTGCTTACCATCGTAAATCGCAAACTTAACGTGTTGGCGGGTTAACATCCGGGACTTGGAGTCAATTTGGTTCTTTTCAATTCCGATGATTTGCCCGGTCTTTTTGTTGAAAATAATTTCGTCGTCATTAATTAAACTGTCCGCATTTTGGGACAGTTGCCGCCAAGTATTAAAATAGAGGGTTCGATTAGTTACCCCGATAAAGGAAATCGTTAAGGTAGTGCACAAAACGACAATGACCACCAAAATCCCTAACATTTGGCGCCAGACTAATCGCATACTTTACCCCTCGATGTCAGAATCATCAAACTTGTAACCAACCCCCCAAACAGTTTGGATCACCTTGGGGCCAACCTTTTCCATCTTTTGACGGAGTTTCTTAATGTGGGCATCAACTGTTCGTTCATCCCCATAAAATTCATAGTTCCAAACCAATTGGAGTAATTGTTCCCGGGTAAAAACTTGCTTCGGCTTAGATGCCAAAGCTTTCAAAAGATCGAATTCTTTTGGCGTCAAGTCATTAATCAGCTTGCCGTTTAAGTAAGCTTCCCGGGTCTTGCTATTCATCTTAAAGTGTGGCGTTTCGACATCAAAGTCGGAAGCCACCTTAGAAGCCCGTTGGGTAATTTGGCCTAATTGGGTCCGCCGGTAAAGAGCCTTGATCCGGGCCACTAACGTAATTGGGGAAAATGGCTTGGTAACGTAATCGTCAGCTCCCATTTCAAGTCCCAACACTTGGTCAGATTCGGAATCCCGCGCCGTTAACATGATAATCGGTACCGTTGGTGAAACCCGCCGAATATCAGCAGCGACCTGCATCCCATCCTTTTTGGGTAAATTCAAATCCAAGAGAATAAGATCGATCTTATCCTTATCTTCTTCATACATAGTAACAGCTGCTTCCCCATCATAGGCAAATTCAACTTCCCAGTTTTCTTTTTTGAAGAACATCCCCATCATTTCACAGACTGAGTGATTGTCTTCAACCATCAAAATTTTCATTTTTTGGGCCTCCGTTGCTTAATTTCATTTAATTATACCGGTCTTTCTTGTTTTTTTGTTGAAATCTGCAAAGTTGAAAGAAACTTTAAGAATATGGTATAGTATTTGTAATCTACTTTGGGGATGTTTTTGGATTCGACGGGTATAGGTCGAGTTCTAATTGCGTTTGAAGGTGGCGCTTCTAAAAACGCTCAGTTTTAAATTATAACTGCAAACAATAATTCACAATCATACGCCCTCGCTGCCTAACCGGTAAGCGGACGTAAATCCGAACCGGGCTCGTCCATGGTGCGGTTTCGGGTTTCATTAATTAGTGGACTACGTTGTTAGCCTCAGCTGGTGGTTAGCAAAAGAGATTTCCCAGCTCGCTTAGCATGCTTGCCTTGATTAGCGGCGTTTTGGTAGGTTAAATTTTAAATAGTTAATCTATGAGCGTAGATGTTAGGATGGCGATATGCTCGGACAGGGGTTCGACTCCCCTCATCTCCATTTTTGGTGTTTCTAAGGGGGTTTACCTAGAAACACCATTTTTTTATGATTTTGTGGAAAAAATAGAAAAACAGGAACCCTGCTTATGTGCCTGCTCCAGATTAACCATCTGGGGCTTTTTTGTTTGGAAATTGAGAAAAATAATAACCACGTCTTTCTCGATGTCCTTCTGATCCCAACTAAGCCATCGAGAAGGTTTTCTCCCGACCGCTTTTCATTAACTACCAAAAAATGATATGGTTAAGTTAACGTTTTTAGTTTCAATCCAGGAGGTTCAAAATGGCTAAGATCATGATTGTCGAAGATAACCCGGCCATTATTAGTACCGTATCCGATGTCCTCGCAAAGTGGCAATATGAGTTGCAAACAATTACTGACTGGCAAAATGTCGCTAAAGAAATCGAAAGTGCTCGGCCAGACTTGGTTTTGTTTGACATTACCTTGCCGAGCTTTGATGGTTTTTATTGGATGCAGGAAGTCCGGAAAGTTAGTGCCGTCCCAATTATCGTGATTTCCGCAGCAGAAATCGATGCTAACGTCATGCATGCCGTTGCGGCTGGAGCGGATGATTATTTAATGAAACCATTTTCAATGACGGTCCTACTTGCCAAAATCCAAGCCCTCCTCCGGCGAAATCAACAAGCATCTTCCCCTACTGACCTCACCTGGGACGATAACTCCTTTAATCCCTTGACTAATCAACTTACGAATACCCGGGGAACCTGCCAACTCACGCCAACTGAAGGGGCCCTCTTACAAATTTTCTTCAACCAACTTAACCAAACTGTAAGTAAGGGCCAACTTTTAGAATGGCTTTGGCAAGGTGGTAAATACCTTAACGAAAACACGCTGAACGTTAATATTAGCCGCCTCCGAACTAAATTAGCCACAATTGGTTTAAAAGATGCTATCCGGACGGAACGGGGCGTGGGTTACCGGTTGGTGAATGATCATGCCTAAACAATTTTATCAACAGTTATTCTGCGCTGATTTTCCCGTCTTGATTACCTACCTGGGAATGCTCGTCCTCGTTTACCTTTTAACGATTCTTTATCAACTTCCCCAGATCTTTTGGTTGGATCTGGTTCGCTTTTCCTTGCCCATCGTTTTAATTTGGTTCATCGCAAGTGCCATTCACCAAGCGCACCGCCTGCATCAAATTACGCCAACTACACTTAAACAATTAAAGCCAACCACTCCAACTGAAGCCCAGTTAATCAAACTTTTTCAAAGTCAAAATCAACGGCAAATTACCACCATTCAACAATTACGCTTAAAGCAACGGAACCAACTTGACCACTTAGAGTTGTTTTCCCATGAGATTAAAAATTCACTGACCGGTTTGAATGCCTTAGCGGAGAATAACTCGACTGTAGCCAGCCCCCAGGTTAAAAACAATATCCAGCAAGCTAACTATTATCTGAACTTGCTCTTAAATGATGAACGACTAGCCCTCGATCACCATGACTTTGTCTTTCAATGGGTCGACCTCACGACTATGATTAATACCATTCTAAAAACCAATTCCGCCCTCTTTATCCAAAAACAACTCTTGCCCCACCTTGATCAATTTACTGGTGTCCAAATCCACACCGATGGTAAGTGGCTCCGCTTTGTGGTTGAACAATTACTTTCCAATGCCATTAAATATTCCCCAACCGGAGCCCCAATTAATATTTCCTGGGAAATAAATCACTTGTCCATCCAAGATCATGGTCCAGGTATCCCCGCCAGTGACCTTCATCGGATCTTTGAAAACGGCTTTACTGGCCAAAATGGTCACCAAACGACCGCTTCAACTGGGATGGGGCTTTACCTCGTGAAAAAGCTGAGTGACCAACTTAATTTTGAGGTTAAGATTTCCACTAATTCAATTGGAACCTTAGCCCAGGTAACTTTTCCAGCAAAGCAAGTCCGGCAGTAACAGAAACCCAGGTCATCGGGGAGGTTTCTCTCCCTGCCTAAACTTACAAAACTGTAAGGTTCTGCACACTTCTGTAAGTAGGAAGTGGCGCAGAACCTTTTTATAATTAAGAAAACAAGTCATTAAACGAAACGAAAGGAAATTATCATGACCCTCTTAAAACTTCAACATGTCCAGCGGACCTTTAACCAAACCTCTGCTAACCCTGTTACTGCCCTAAAAGACATCACCTTCCAGGTTGACCGGAGTGAGTACGTCGCCATCATGGGGGAATCGGGGGCCGGAAAAAGTACCCTCTTGAATATCATAGCCACTTTGGACCAAGTTACGGCTGGCCAAGCCCTCTTAAATGACCAGGACCTCAGCCAACTCACCAAAGATGCCGCCGCCCGGTACCGTCGTCAACATCTCGGCTTTGTCTTCCAACAGTTTAATTTGTTGGATAGTTTATCCAACCGGGATAATATCTATCTGCCCTTGGTTCTAGCAAAAACCCCGGTCGCCACGATGGAAAAGCGGCTAGCTCCTTTGTTAGAGCGTCTTCATATTGAAGAAATCATTGATCGTTATCCAAATGAGATTTCCGGTGGTCAGCAACAACGGATCGCCATTGCCCGAGCATTGATTACTAAACCCGACCTCTTACTGGCTGATGAACCAACTGGAGCTTTAGACTCCAACACAACTGGTGAAATTATGGCTCTTTTGGATGAACTTAACCAACAAGGGCAAACAGTCATTATGGTTACCCACAGTGCGGCCGCTGCCAGTCATGCTAAGCGGACCCTTTTTATTAAAGACGGTCGGATTTACCACGAACTCTACCAAGGTGACCTCACTTTGGCCAACTACCAAGCCCAAATCAGTCAAGTCATGACCGCCCTAACGAATGGAGGTGCTGATCGTGCTCTTCGTTAAGCTGATTAATTCTAGTTTCAAACGGAACCTCAAGTTTTACTTACCCTACCTCGTTACCATGACGATTTTGGTCGCGATTAACTATATTGCCCAGGCGATGGCTAATAATCACAGTCTTCGGGCCCTACCAAGTGGACAAATTACCAAAAGCATTTTTGAACTTGCGATTCTCTTTATCGTCTGTGTGACCCTCGCCTCCATGCTTTATATCAACCGTTTTCTTTGGCAACAACGCCGCCAAGAAATGGGGCTGTACAGTCTCTTAGGGATGACCAGTAAGAATTTGGCGTGGTTAACAGTTTTAGAAAAAAACTACCTTTTCGTCATGAGCCTAATTACTGGGCTCGTTTTCGGGGTAATCTTTGAACGCTTAGCCTTTTTGAGTCTTGCTAGGCTCTTAAAAATTAGTCATCTCCACCAAAGTTGGTGGGATGGTAAGGCAATTTTAACCACCACTTGCTTAATTGTCCTTGGCTTCATGATTTTAATGGTAATCGATCTAATTAAACTCTGGCGTCTCCAACCACAAACCCTTTGGCATCCCCAAGCGCCGCAAACCAAACACCACGGTAAGCTTTACTACTTTGGCGGCCTCTTAGGTTTCATCGCTTTAATTATTGCCTACTACTTAACCGTTACCATGAAACCCAAGTTTTCTGCTTTGCAAACCTTTATGCTTGCCGTCCTCTTGGTCATCATCGGTACTTACCTCGTCTTTATTGCTGGAATTACCTTGGTTTTAAAACGGCTTCAAAAACGGCCCAACTACTATTATCAACCCCGTCACTTTATTGCCGTTTCGGGGATGTTACAACGGATGGACCAAAACGGAGCGAGTCTCGGAACGATCTGCCTTTTATGTAGTTCCGTCTTGGTAATGCTTTTTGCCTCCTTAACCCTTTATGTTGGGATTAACGACACAACCAAGGCCTATGCGCCCCAAGATTTGACCCTAGTTACTAACCACCCCTTAAATACAAAACAAACCAAAACCTTACACCAAGTGGCTAAACAATATCACGCTGCCCTTAAGGCTCCCGTCAGCTTTGAAACCAGCCAACCCCAATATGGTTACTGGCAAGGCCGTCATTTTATTAACCAGGGTGATTTCAACCACATCACTACCCAAACTAGCAACACAGTGATCTATCTTTCCGCCACCACATACCAGCGCTTAACCGGGAAGCAGGTTAGCTTGGATCATCATACCGCCTTAGTTTATTCCCCCGCCAAACATTATACTGGCCAGTACCGACTAGCTGATCAAACCTACCAGGTTAAACCAATCAGGCACTTTAACTACTATTTCAATCCCGGTCACTCCATCTTCTCACCAATTTTTGTTGTTGTGAACGAAGTGCCAAGTCAGACGGGTAAAAGTTTCTTCACCGGAATTAACTATCACCTCGCTGAAAGTGAACGCCAACACCTTAAGTTTGAAGCCGCCTTGCAAGCTCAACTCGGCTTTACCAGCGAAGAATTTACCGCCAAAGCAAGTACCAGTAGCTTGCTCACCAACCTCTACGGCGGGATCGTCTTTATCGGGATCTTACTTAGTCTAACCCTTGGAGTAACCACAGCAATCGTAATCTACTTCAAACAAATCACCGAAGGCTACGAAGATCAACAACGGTTTAAGACGATGCAGGCAGTCGGCTTGAGTGAAAATGAAACCACTAAGAGTATTCGCAGCCAAGTCTTGATGGTCTTCTTACTCCCCGTCTTTGGAGCGATCGTCAACCTCGTCTTCGCCATCCCCGCCATTCGCAAAATTTTGATCCAGTTCAGCTTCTACAACGCTACTTTAATGATTGAAATTGCCGTCATTATCACAATTATTCTCTTGTTGATCTACCTTGTCATCTATGGCCTAACTACCCAGATGTACCGGCAAATTGTGGATCAAGGGTAGGATTGAGAGGCTAGTTCGATCCAACCCACGGCCACTACTTCTGGCACTATACAGAAGGGCTTACCGAACTTAATTTTCTCCTATTTGCCTTGGGGATTACGATTGTCTTTTGTTTGACGATGCCTATGTCCAAACCCAACGCTCCAAAGGTCTAGTCGACAAGCGGCCGCTATTTGATACTAGTGAAGCCCAAGCTGACTTAGAAATGGCCGAAACCTTCATGGCCGATCACTTCGGTCCCGTGGAAGTCCGCCGCAATGTCCGTACCTCCACGGTCCTAGGGATTATTTCCGCAATTGTCATTGATCCTTATGGTTGGTGGCATCAGAAACAGCATTAGTTCTCGGAATTGGATTATATTTTGATGTTGACAAGATTAGAGTTTGATTATATTATAGTTGCAATTAAATTAATTTAACCACCGCAATGACGGGATGAGTAGTTGGGATGCCCTTCTCCAGAGAACTGCGTTAAGTGAGAAGCAGGAATGGGAAAAACAATGAAGATGGTCTCTGAGCGGTTAAAGTTGTGAGCATTTTGTAAGCAACTTGCGATTTGGTACCCGTTACCGTACCAAAGTATTCTGCAGAGTACTTATTGAGGATTTAGCCGCGAGACTAGATCGAATTAGGGTGGTAACACGTAATTACGCTAATCAACGTCCCTAGAACCAACATTTTTGCTGGTTCTAGGGATTTTTTGTTTGAGGAAGGGAGTTAATCTTATGACTGAATTTACTAACCGGACAACTTCACCATTTCGTTATGACATTGTCGGCAGTTTTCTGCGACCCACTGAAATCAAGGTTGCGCGGGAAAAGTTTGCCCAAGGTAAAATCTCACAAGAAGAATTAATTGCTGTTGAAGACCAAGCCATTATTAAGCTAATTAAGGAAGAAGAAGCTGCGGGACTAAAAGCCGTTACTGATGGGGAATTTCGGCGGAGTTGGTGGCATTTAGACTTCTTCTGGGGCCTCCAAGGGGTTGAAAAAGCGACTCTTGCTCATGGATATCACTTTGCTGATGAGGAAACCCGACCTGAAACCGTAAAAATCACGGGGCCCTTGGCTGGTGATCATCATCCCTTTGTCGAACATTTTAATTTTGTCCGCGATCACGTTTCTAAGGGGATCCAGGTCAAACAAACTATTCCGGCGCCAGCCCAATTTTTGGAGGAATTCTTACGGCCAGAAAACCAAGCAAATGTTAAGCAATTCTATACAAGCCTTGCGGAGCTCGATGATGCCGTGGTAAAGGCTTATCGCCAGGTAGTCCAAGCCTTATACGATGCTGGTTGTCGGACCCTTCAATTAGATGACTGTACTTGGGGAATTTCCGTCAACGCCTTTGCCAACTTGAAAAAGAAGGATCCGAATGCTGATGTTAGCGAACTCAAAACCCTCCAGGAACGCTTTTTAAAGGTTAACAACGCAACCATCGCCAACTGGCCAGCTGACTTAACAATTAATACCCATGTTTGTCGCGGAAATTACCATTCAACCTGGGCTGCTGCGGGTGGTTATGGACCAGTCGCTGATACCCTCCTAGCTCAAGAAAACGTCACTGCTTTTTACCTTGAATACGACTCCGAACGAGCTGGTGGCTTTGAACCACTCATAAAGGTTCCTAATGACAAGTACGTTGTTTTAGGTTTGGTAACTTCCAAGACCGGCGAACTGGAAGATAAGGAAACGATTATTAACCGGATCCATGAAGCCGCTAAGTTCCATCCCCTCGATAAATTATGCTTAAGTCCTCAATGTGGCTTTGCTTCAACTGAAGAAGGCAATGTTTTGACTACCGATCAACAATGGGCCAAGCTTAAGTTGATCCAAGAAATCGCCCAGGAAGTTTGGGGAAAATAATTTTAGCATTCATTGATCAGCCCCTGTCAGTTACGAGCTGACGAGGGCTTTTTGATTCCCCAAATTTCTTCCCAAATCCGAGGTAAATAATTTGACTGCTCCCCTATTAGTCTGCTAAATTTGGCTTGTACATATGGCTGTGTCTAATCGCGCCCGTTGATGATATTTATCGGGCGGAGTGGGTTAGACGCAGCCTTTTTCGTTTGGAATATCAAATCTAAAGAAAGGAGTTTACTGTTTCAATGCGCCGATTGATTAAAGTGAGGTAATTGAATGTCAGTAATCATTAAAGTTGTTGATAAGTCCTTTGAAACGCCCCGAATGCAAGTCGTTCAACTGGGATCCTACCTTAACGGCCAAGTTGATTTCACCCTGGGACCGGATCCAGTTGACATCAGTAACATCCACGGAGTCTTCACTGATCAGAAATACCAATTCGTCCTTGAGTTGGACGAAACCGATCGCTTTGGGGGCGTCTTTGATACCTTACCGTTGATCTTACAGGTCGCCGACCAACAAGTGAAAGTCGACTTTCACTTCATGAGCGACCAAATTTACCAAGAACCGTTTGGTGATGACCTCCGCGAAGCCCTGCTCGACATCATTGGCGAAGCTAAACGGCTCCATGAAAAGATCCACATCATTGACCAACAAAAGCAACGGTTTGCCAAACCCAATCAAGATCAAAAATAGGGGGAATTAATCATGGATTACGAATGTCCTTACTGTGGTTGTCCACTTGAATACGGGGAAGTTGAATGCCCGAATTGTGGTCGTGACCTTTAAAATTTAGATCCTAAAAAACAGGTCGAGCAGCAATGTTCGACCTGTTTTTTTAACTCTTGAATAAATATATCTGATGATTAAATCGAGTTTCGATTAATCGTTGATTGGGTTTGAAACCCACCTTGTCTGTCGGCAAAAAGGCAAAGGTCCACTGACCTTGGCTGAGATAATTGCTTAGGTTTACCCCGGATCCTTGAACTTCCCCCAACGGTAATTCAAGGGGCTGATCCCAAGGACTCGTTGGTGCTAAAAGCAAGGTTAGCAAATCTTTCCCTGCTCCAGGAATAACTCGCAAACCTTGCAATTGAAACCGCCAGCTACTATTAATTTCTGCTAATAAGCACTCCGAGGGATAGCTAATGGCAACTTGGAAGTTAGGATCCTCAAGTTGAGGGCCGGTCAATAAGATTAGGGCTTTTAAGTTAGCAATCGCCGGTAGCGGATCATGACTATAATCAGCGGCCTGACCTTCATTGACCAGTTTAATTGGTGCCCACCGCCCTAACTGATTGACTTGTTCCATTTCTCCCTGGGCCATAAACCTTTGCATTTCATAATCAACCTTCAATTTAACTTCGGTAGCTTTGGCTTGTAGCAGGTTAACGTGTTGCAGTCGGTAGGCGTAGTTTTCTGCCGGGCCACCTAGTTGATCTCTAATTGCCAACAACCGACGCATTGGATACCCCTGTTGCATCGCTAAGTGTTCATTAATTAACACTAAACGTTGCCCAGTCAAATCAAGCATCAAAGTGTAATCCGCTTGTTCACTTGGTGATAAGCGCTGGATGAATTGGGCAAGTTTCTCCTGAACCTGATCATTAATTTTAACCAAGGAAATTAGGAGGTTACCAAGGGTTAAGTAGACCTGTTGATCTGCAATCATGTAAGCACTGACCAGGTTTACTAAGTTGTCCATCCCCAAAATCCCCGTCAATTCCTGGGCTTCTTTATCAATTGATCCCCAATAAGGAATTGTTAACGGACAAACCACCGTAAATTGAGGCTTCGGAATGTTAGCCAAATCAGCCGCATCAATAAAGCGTTCCGAATGCGTCACCATAATCGGCGCATTCACTTTAAAATCAAGAATCATCCTTATTTTCCTTTCGACCTTTGAGACGGACAGCTTATCTAGTATGACACAAGTTGGAAGCAAAGCTAAGGGAAATGTTTACCTCATTTTAACCCTTTTTACCCCAACTTAACCTTCTTCACCACTTTTTCAAATCCAAAAAGTAAAAATTCATTTATTTACCAAATGATTATTCAAATTCATTCCGTAAGCTTATAAGTCACAATTGGAGTGCTATCGAAATGAGGTGAAGCAAATGATAAAATACTTTAACCAACGTCGCTTCAAAAAACGTTCCCTTGATTGGTGGTTCCTCACCATTCTTTGTCTAGCTGCCTTTTTATACGGGTGGCAAATTTGGCAGGCCGGTGAGGCCAATAGTTTTTACACGGCCGCAATTGTCAGTATGACTAAAAGTTGGCATAACTTCTGGTACGCTAGCTTTGACCCCGCTGGGTTTATTACCGTTGACAAACCGCCGGTCGCCCTATGGTTTATGGTCATTTGTGTCAAAATTTTTGGCCTTCACGGCTGGAGCATCGTCCTTTCCTCCGTTCTTTTCGGGATTGGTTCAGTGGCCTTGATTTACCACATGGTCAAACCTTACTTTGGCCGCCTTGCTGCTAACCTAAGTTCCTTATTAATGACCTTGACCCCAATTGTGGTCGCAAATTCTCGGACTAACAACATGGATGCCACCCTGGTATTCTTTCTTCTCCTTGCCGGCTGGGTCTTGCAAAAAGCGGTCGTCCGGCACCGGGCGAGCCTCGTCATGTTGTCCTTTGCCCTAATCGGAATTTCCTTCAACATTAAGATGCTCCAAGCCTTCATGGTTTTACCGGGAATGTATCTTTTCTACTGGCTGACCCAAACGGAAGGCTGGCGTCGGAAATCATGGGTTACCCTTGGAGCAACCGGAGCCCTCTTAGTCTTTACCCTTGCCTGGCCCCTTGCAGTTGATTCCACCAGTAAATCCAGTCGGCCTTACATTGGAAGTTCTTCCACGAACTCCGTCTTAAACCTCGCTTTTGGTTACAACGGGAGCCAACGCCTGCTGGGTCAATCAACTGGGATTGGTGGTCGTTTTAGCGGGATGGGAAATACAAAGAAAAAAGCTTCAGCAACCCCACCTAATTCTAATAAGCAGAAGGGCAAAATGGGAAATCCGCCAAGTCAAAAGGGTAACCAACCGGGTGGTACTCCAGGCGGTAACCAAAACAAGAAAAACAATGCCATGGCCGGTGGTGGGATCTTTAACATTGGGACTGCTGGTCCTTTCCGTCTTTTCCAATCTGCCCTCGGTGAACAAATCGGTTGGTACTTGCCGTTAGCCATTGTTGGCTTTATTAGTGCTTACTTGCTCGCTGCGGAACGGAAATTAAAGTGGTGGCAAATGAACCGGCGTCGTCAACAACTACTTTACTGGGCCGGCTGGCTAGTACCGGTGGCTGGCTTCTTCTCGATTGCCAGCTTCTTCCATCCCTACTACATGATCATGTTGGCCCCGCCAATTGCGGTCTTAGCTGGGGTCGGGATCGCCGAACTTTTCAAAGCCAGCCGAGAACACCGCTTAACCAAGTCGCTCAAGGTAATTGTAACCTTGGGCTACTTAACCACCTTGGGTCTGCAAGCCTGGTACGTTTCCAGCTATTACCCATGGCTAAGTGCCGTAATCGTCATTGCCGGTTTAATGGTTCTCGCTGGTATTTACTTCCACAAAGAAAACCGGCAAAAATTCTTGGCAACTGGGTTAATTATTGTCCTCTTAGCCCCTGGCTTCTGGTCCTTAACCCCAACGATCGCTGCTGAATCAGCCGCAGTGCCAACCAGTGGGCCAAGCCTGTTGAGCGGTGGTAACAATAACGTCCTTGGTGACAGTAAAGTTAATACTAAGTTATTGAAGTACTTGGAAAAACACCAAGGCAAGGCCACTTACCTCTTTGCGACGATGGATTCAAACTCGGCCGCTCCATACATTATTAAGTCTGGCAAAGCCGTCATGACCATCGGGGGATACAACGGCACTGACAACGCCATTTCCCTCAAGCAATTTAAGAAGTTAGTCAAGGCTGGTAAGGTTAAATACTTCTACCTTAGTGGTAAAACCCAAGCGAATAATGCGATTGTCAAATGGGTTAAAAAATATGGTAAGAAGGTTGCGTCCAGTAAATACCAATCCAGTCAAAGTAAGGCTAGTTCAAGCAAAAACAGTCCAAGTGGAATGAACTCGCCAACGGGCACCAGTAAAAAAATGGGGACCCCACCAGGTGGAACCAAGCCAACGGGTAAAAAGCCTAGTGGCAATCAAAAGCGTAGTCAAGTGATGAAACCATCAACAACTAAAACCAACCACCAACCTGGCAACATGAACAGTGGTACCCTTTACCGCTTAAGTTAAGAAAGGAGGACGTTCCTATGACTCCAGTATTAACGATTATTGTTCCTTGTTACAACGAAGCAGCGGTGCTCGAATTAACCGCCCAAAAGCTCCAAGCCGAATTACAAGCTTTGATTAATCAGCATGCAGTAGCCCCCACCAGTAAGATCCTCTTCGTCGATGATGGAAGCCAAGATCAGACCTGGTCATTAATTCAAAAGCTTCAAGCTAATCAAGCTTGCTTTACCGGGCTAAAATTTAGTCGCAATTTCGGTCATCAAAATGCCGTTTTAGCTGGCCTCGCTACGGCCGTGAATTACGCCGACTGGTTAATTACAATTGACGCCGACTTGCAAGATGACGTCACTAAGATTCCAGAGATGGTGTCGAAAGCCGCTAATGGTTACGAGATCATCTATGGCGTACGAAATAATCGGGCCACCGATACGGCCTTTAAACGGTCAACGGCAAATTGCTTCTATTGGGGGATGCGAAAATTAGGTGTCGAGCTAATCCCCAACCACGCCGATTACCGCCTAATGTCTAAACGTGCCGTTTATGCTCTCTTACAGTACCATGAGACCAATCTCTTTTTACGGGGGCTAGTCCCGACTTTAGGCTTTAAAAGCACCAAGGTTTTCTACCAGCGCCATGAGCGCGCAGCTGGCCAAAGTCACTATCCTCTAAAGAAAATGTTAGCCCTAGCAATCAACGGCTTAACCTCATTTTCAATTGCTCCCATTCAGTTAATACTTTACCTCGGGCTGTTAATGATGGTGGTTAGTGGCCTCGCCCTCCTCTACGTGCTTGGCTCTTATTTCTGGTACCACACCGCTTCCGGTTGGGCTTCGGTGATGATGTCCTTGTGGTTCCTAGGTGGCCTACAGTTAGTCACCTTAAGTATTGTTGGGACCTACGTTGGCAAGACCTTTGTAGAAACTAAGCACCGTCCTCGATATTTAATCGAAACCAATACCTTTCCCCACAAATAAGAAAAGCTTAGCCTCAACTTCACGGAATCATCATCTTTACCCCTTAGATTAAAAAGCACTAACTTAAAGGGAGGGATTATGATGCCAATTGAATGGTTACCACTAGCAGCCTTGGAAGGCTTAACCCTTTTATTTGGTCGCCAATTAATTTTCCGCCGCTACCGTTCCGGTCTCCAGTGGCTGGTTGTTAGTAGTGGAATCGTCTATTTAATGACCGTCGTCTTTCTCTGTTTTCGGCCATCGTGGATCGACCCGAGTTTGATCCACGTCGACTACCATCAAGTTCCAATCAACCTGATCCCGTTCCAAAACTTCCACGTCGATTTCTTTGAAAATATCCTAATGACCATTCCGGCTGGTATCTACCTTGCCCTCTTCTACCGCCATCTCCACTGGCAAGAAGTCATCACCTTGGCTATCCTCCCTGGTCTAACGATTGAGAGTTGCCAATTCTTCGCTGACTTTGCCTGTGGCTTGTACCGGGTAGTTGATATTGACGACTTGATCACCAATTGGCTTGGCGTCTTAATTGGTTTTGTAATTGCCCGGTTCGTAATCAATATTCTCCCCCGGCACTTGCGGACAGTGGCCTTTAATTAAGTTTCAATATGTAGAGAAAAATCTCCTCAAATGGGGAGGTTTTGTTATTTCCTGGGGAATAAAATTTTGGAGTTTATTTAGAGCTTACTAACTTATTTGTCCGGAAGTTAGTAATTTTTATTTGATATGCTATGATGAAGGGGAGCGTTTATTTGTTTTCCAGGCAAAATCTACGCTTACGAATTCATTTGCTAGTACTACTCCCAATAGTACTGACAAGAACTTTGCAGTCACGTGGTAGCGTGGCTGTTTTTTGTATAACTGTGTATAACATCAGTTTCCCCTCCAACTATGATTACATCATTTTTTTGAATTGATCCGCTATCTTTTCTGGAGTAAAACCAAAGCGTTCAATAACTTCGGGCCCTTTCCCACTAAGGCCGAATTTATCAATTCCCATAACTTGTCCATCTAAGCCAACATATTGATACCAACTTAGGCTAGCTCCCATCTCAACTGCTAATCGCTTGGTTACGTTAGTTGGTAAGATTGCTTCTTTATAATCATCGCTTTGCTCTTTAAACAAATTCATTGCTGGCATCGATACAACCTTAACATCAATGCCCTCAGTTAATAATAACTTTCTAGCTTCAATTGCTAGTGATACTTCAGAACCAGCGGCTAATAAAATTCCATCAGGAGTCTCTTTATCAGAATCAACAACCACATAAGCACCCTTTTCAACTGGCGCGTCAATTGTTTCCTTTAGAACAGGCAATTTTTGCCGAGAGGTTACTAAGAAACTTGGACGATCTGTTGTTTGACCAATTAATTTCCAAGCTTGAACTGTTTCATTAGCGTCAGCTGGCCGAATCACATTTAA
This sequence comes from Candidatus Limosilactobacillus faecipullorum, assembly GCA_019118465.1. Lineage (GTDB taxonomy): Bacteria > Bacillota > Bacilli > Lactobacillales > Lactobacillaceae > Limosilactobacillus > Limosilactobacillus faecipullorum. The sequence goes on from DWYX01000050.1 coordinate 16,302, forward strand.
GTTCGGCATCGCACGAAAACTGGTTAATTGTTCAATTGGTTCATGGGTGGGGCCATCCTCTCCAACAGCGATTGAATCATGCGATCCAATGAAAATCGAAGGAAGATTCATAATTGCGGCTAACCGGACTGCCGCCCGCATGTAATCCGAGAAAACAAAGAAAGTACTTCCGAAGGCACGACTACCACCATGTAAGTTAATTCCATTAATTGCAGTAGCCATACCAAATTCCCGAACCCCAAAGTAAACATTTTTTCCTTCTGGCGTTTCTGAAGTAAAGTTTCCACCACCATTCAAATAAGTCTTATTTGAAGAAGCTAGGTCAGCTGCACCACCCCAGAACTGTGGATTAGCTTTTGCTAATTGGTTCATTACACTTTGACTAGCAACACGCGTCGCTACTTGGTCTCCGACTTTATATTCACTTTTAAGATCCGTAACGTCTAATTTTTGACTCGTTAACCGCATTGCTTCTTGAGGATATTTTGCTGAATATTCAGCAAACATCTTAGACCAATTATCATAATTTGCTCGTTTACTTGAAATCGCTTGGTCAAATGTTTCAAAAATCTCACTATCAAATTCAAATGGCGACGATTTCCAATCAAAGAATTCACGCATTTTTGCAAGATTTTCTTCTCCTAAGGCTGATCCGTGTACTGCGTTGGTTCCTTGTTGTGGAGTCCCATAACCAATCGTAGTCTTAATTTCAATCAAAGAAGGTCGATCCGTTTTCTGAGCATTTTGAATAGCTACTGTGATAGCATCGATATTTGTATTTCCGTCTACAACTAATGAGTAGTCCCAACCAGCAGCTTCTACCCGTGACTTTACATTTTCGTCTGTACTCAAACTCAATGGCCCATCAAGTGACACATCATTAGAGTCATAAAGGACAATCAGTTTGTTTAGTTTCTTATCTCCAGCAATATTAAGAGCTTCTTCACTGAGGCCTTCCATTAGGTCGCCGTCACCGACAATAGAATACGTATAGTGATCAATCACATTAAAATCTGGTCGATTGTAAAGAGCAGCCAAATGCTTCTCGGACATTGCCATCCCTACAGCAGTTGCTAACCCTTGTGACAAGGGACCCGTAGTTGCATCAACCCCAGCGGTATGCCCGACTTCCGGATGTCCAGGCAACTTGGAATCTAATTGCCGAAAACTCTTAAGATCATCTATCGTTAATCCAAATTTGTTGAAATACAATAAACTGTATAACAAAGACGAACCGTGTCCAGCTGAAAGTACAAACCGATCTCGATTAATCCATTTAGCAAAATTAGGATTAAAATTCATTACCTTTTCCCAAAGTGCAAACGCCATTGGCGCCGCTCCAATGGCCACACCAGGGTGTCCACTATTGGCTTTTTGAATCATATCTGCGCTTAAAATCCGCAGTGCATTAACTGCCCTAATTTCACGTTTCTCCATTTCTACCTCCATTAGGCTAATTTTTTAGCTTCTTTTACTTAGCTTCAGCTTTAGTAGTTGGCTGCTTCATCATTGTACTTACTAAAATTACGATAACTACAAAGGCAAGAATACCAACTGTAATTGCCACATTACCAAAGCTACCTAACTTCCCAAGTAAAATTCCAGGAACTAAGTAGTCGGTATCTGCAAACGTTGATGCGGCAAGCTTTAAACTCCCCAACATCGGTAAGATGTAAAGTGGTAACCAAGAAATCAATAAACTATTAACAGTTGCCCCTAAGATTGCTCCACGACGACCACCTTTGGAATTCCCATAAATGGCAGCTGCGGCCCCACAGAAGAAGTGACCAACAACCCCTGGAATAATAACGGTAGTGTGCATTGCGATCATGACAAACATTGATAACGTACCAACGATGAATGAAACAAAGAAACCAAGTAAAACAGCGTTTGGTGCATATGGGAAAATAATTGGTACGTCTAAGGCTGGCTTTGAGTTTGGAACCAGCTTCTTAGAAATCCCTTGGAAGGCAGGTACGATTTCAGCCAAAATCATCCGCACACCTTGCAGAACAACTGCAAATCCAGCAGCAAATGTACCTGCTTGAACGATTACATATACCAAGAAGTTTGTTCCGGCACTTAACTTAGTTTCAACAAAATGAGGACCTGATGCAATTGCTAAACAAATGTAAACAATTGCCATAACCAAAGTAATTGATACAGTTGAGTCCCGTAAAAATCCTAATGCCTTAGGGAATTGAATATCTTCCGTGCTATGTTCTTTATTACCGAAGACTTTACCAATCCAACCTGCAATGGCATACCCAATGTTTCCGGTATGCCCCATCGCAACGGCATCACCATGAGTAATTTCACGCATAAATGGTTGACAAAGAGCTGGAGTAACAGTCAAGAGCGTTCCTTCGAAAAGTCCGCCAAGGATAATGGTCTTCCAGCCAGTTCCCATTCCTGCACTAACCAAGATTACGGCAGTCAAACAAGAAACATATAACATTGCTTGCCCTGTTAAGAAGATGTACTTAAATTTGGTAAAACGAGCAAGGGCAATGTTAACAACCATCCCTACAAACATAATCAGTGCAGTGATCGACCCATATTTAACAAGTGCAATTGCCACCACAGCTTCATTACTTGGGACTACCCCTTGAACATGAAGGGCAAATTTAAACATTTTTGCGAATGGTACCAATGCATTTTGTAAGATCGTTGCTCCCCCAGTAAGAATCAAAAACCCAGCAAAAGTTTTAACCCCACCTTGAACAACATCAGTAGCTTTTTTCTTTTGTAGAAGTAACCCTAAAATAGCTAAGAGTCCAACCAACAGAGAAGGTTGTTGAACTAAACTAACGAAAAAGTTTATAATTGCTTGCATTTTTATACTCCTAACTGCCAAAGACATTCAGGAAGAATGGTCAAGGCATATTTTTATTAATCGTGAGCAATTCCTTCACGATCCAGAACAGAATTAACTTTTGCTTTTAGTTCGTCAGCATCAACTAGACTTTCTAAAATAATCAATCGGTCTTGAGGAAGACTTCCAGCAGAAGTCTTCAAAGTTGGATCTAAGAAAAAGTAATCAGCTTGGTCAGCCGTTGCACTACCAATGTCAGAATGATCGACAGAAATTTCAGTAGCTACATTTTCTTCCTGAAGTAAGTTTTGAATGTTCATTTGCACCATAAATGAGCTTCCTAGACCTGATTGACAAAGCGCTAAAAATTTCATGGTTATCCCTCCTGCGAATGTAAAACAACTAAAATATCATCAACCGTCTTCGCTTTCAGTAACTGATCTAGATTTTGATTATTCATTAACAGTTTTGAAAGCTCTTGAATTACTGACAAATGACTAGTACTATCAACCGCTGATAATACGAACCATAATTTGACTGGATGTTCGTCAGAAAGTAAATTGACTGGTTGATTGGTTTTCATCAACGACAATCCGACCTTTTTAACACTTGCTTGTGGTCTTGAATGTGCAAGTGCAATATTAGGACCGATGTTAATGTAAGGACCTTTATCCATAACAACTTGAATCATGCTGTCAACATAATCCGTCCCAATCGTTCCATTTTCGACTAGCGGATTTGCAGCTTTTTGAATTGCTTCTTTCCAATCCAATTCTTCCCCATCAACAACTTGAATAGTTTGAGAATTCAACAGTTCTAACGCCAAATTTTCACCTCATTTCTAATTAATTTCGATTACGGTTAAATCATATCGATTTGCGCTTTTTGTCACAAGTGCAAAACAAACACTTGTTAAAGTGCAAAAACTTAACTAAGATAGACGTATTAAAAGAGGTGTTAATTGTGCTTCAAATTAAAAGCAAACATGGATACCAACTACTAGAGTTACTAATGCAAAATCCACACGGTGTTTCTTTATCAGACTTGAGGATCAGTCTTAATTTATCTCGGCGAACCATTTTTTATACCCTCAGCGCCATTAATGATGCGCTCGCTAAAGAAGGACTTGATGGGATTATTAATATCCGTAACCTCGGCTATTTACTCCCCAATGACACGCTTAGTTCCTTAGAAAAGTTACAGAGCGAATCCCTTAAATTTACAAACTTTAATGAACTATTAGATCATGGTCGATTTTCAAAGCAACTTAACAAAGATGACCGTTATATATTAATTAAGTGGCTTCTCATTAGTCGTCCAACGACTTCAATTAACAAATGCAATCAATTCTTTGATGTTAGCCGAAATACTACAATTAACGACTTAAAGATAATTTCAGATAAATTGCCAAAAGATCTTCGCTTGATTAATACTCCAGCAGGAAAGAAAATTATTGGTCCTGAAGTTGTTAAAAGACGATGGGTTTTTACTAATTTCATGGAAATTTTTAATTTAGTTAGCGACCATCTTACTTTTAAAACTGATCCTAAAATTGAGAAACAACTAAAACTATTGGAAAAAATAACTGGAAATACTCTAGTTGATGATGCTTTTCGATCATTAACGCTCTATATTAAATGGCTACTTGAACGAATTACTAATTATCCCAATTTCCAACTTCAAAATTCTGCCCAAACAGATACTAGTCTCGCACTTACTTGGGCAAATAGTTTTTTAAGTGATGAAAATGTTTCCTCACTTGGTGAAGCGAAATTCTTGGCTGAAATCATTAATACTCAAGCATTTCAGCATATTAATTGGGATAATCCTTTAATTAAACAATTACAACCCATCACCCAAAAGATGATTCAACGGTTTAACCAAGTTTCCGGAACCGAACTTCCTGTAAGCGGTAGTAAACTATCTCATGATTTACTAATCCATATGGTTTCTACTTATTACCGAGCAAAATATAAAATTAAATACCGTAACCCATTGCTAAACCAAATTAAACAAAATTACCGCGAATCATTCGAAATTACTCGTACCGCTGCCCAACCCTTCATTGATTTCACGGAACAACCACTTTCCGATGATGAACTAGCACTCATTACTGTTTACTTTAGTGGCGCAATTCGAAAGCTAAATTTACCCATTGATAGTGAAGACGGCGTAATGGTAATTTGTTCAAGTGGGATTGGAACTTCTCAATTATTAATTACCCAGTTACGCCGTCGCTATCCATCGGTTAATTTCCTAGGCCCATTTAATAGTTTTCAATATGAAAATGCGCCCATAACTAATGTCCGCTTAATTATTAGCACGGTTAAATTGACTAGTCGAATTGAGACTGCACGGCCTTTAATCACCATGCCCGTAATGCCATCTGATACTGATTGGCAACGAGTCGAAGGTTGGTTAGTTAAGGTCGGATTAATCTCTGAACAAGCTATTACATCCCACCCTTTGATTACACCAGATGCAATAATCGATGTTATTTCTAATTATGTCCGAATTGTTGACTATCCAGGTTTAGAAAAAGCACTTAAAGGCTATTTCAACCGACTTTCACCTCAACCAGAAAAGGTTCTTCCAACTGTTTTTGATAACAGCTTTGCTACTTACATTGAACAAGAAGTTGAATGGAAGAATGCTACCTGGTTAGCGATGAACCCGCTAATTAATAATTCATCAATTGAACCTAGCTATGTATCAAAAATTATCCAATTAACTGAAGAGCATGGTGACTACATGGCAATTGGAAAAGGTATCTTTCTAGCTCACGCAGCCCCCAACGCTGGTGTTAATAAACTTGGATTTTCTTATACCTTGTTCAAACATCCTTTTTATATTGGCAATTCGCATAAACAAATAAAGTTAATTATCGGTCTAGCTCCAATTGATCAAAAAAAGCACCTCAAAGTATTAGGTGCTCTCATGCATCATATTCAAAATGATAGATGGATGAATCAATTAAATCATATTCATTCTCAAAATGAATTGGAAACGGCATTGATTCATAGTCATTTAATAAATTAATTTCTTGTTTAAAAAACATAAAGCCTCCCCATTTGAGGAGGTTTTTGTATTTCCTGGGAAATTAGTTGCCCTTAGTAAATAATTCGTACAGATTGTGCTCAACTGGATGGGCTAAGGCAAAATCCATCGAAACAATTGGCTTACCAGCAATTTCTTCTTGGCGGGCTGATCCTGGGATATACTCCATCGTTCCCAAGTAATAGAAGGTCTTGTTATCGTCTGCCCCAGACTTTTGGACAAAGAGTTGTAACTCATAATCACCCGACTGGAACTTCTTGATTTCACTACTATCCAAACGTCGATTGTTCTTGGAATAGTAATGCAGGTGTTGATCATCTAACAGGCGGTCCTCGTAGTCAATCGACTTTTGAATATCTTCCGCTTTATCATAGGTCATGAAAATTAAGCCATCCCGTTCGGTAAAGAAATAGCCGCCAATGTTTAATGGAGTAAGATTTTGCTTGTAACCAGTTAGGCGCAAGGTATCTTTCCGGGTATACTTCTCTCCTAACTTGAATGGGTTAGCACCCAAGTAGCGCTTTGCCCGAAGAATACCAGTCGTGATCCCATCACGCCAAAGTTTGGCAAACCATTCATCCGTATTCAAAACTTGTCTTAAATGCTCATTCAAGGTATAAGTGTCATTTGTTTTATCCCACTTAATTAACGGCTCACCACCATAACCAGCTCGATGTGGCGCTGCCTTTTCACTGAAGAATTTCAAACTTAAAACTTGGCGCATTGATCCGAGTGACCAATCTTTAAGATAAGCCCCGCGAGCCTTTAGGAGACTAAGAAGTTCCTTGCCAGTTACCATTTGTTGATCCAAAAGAAGTTCTAACAAAATCAATTCATGGAGCCGTTTTCCGTTTAGCAGTTCAGCGGCTAAGAAAGTTAACCATTTATCTTCCTGATCGGAAACTTCGACGTCCTCCTTCATCTTTTGCAAGAAGCGGGCATAGTTCTTTTGCTTGTTGGCTAGAATTTCCGGATCCACTGAATCAAACCGGTAAAAATCTTCTAAACGTGGAATCCGCCCAACCCGCTGCTTGATATTTTGGTAGATTCCCTTTAACCGCCGCATTTCATCAAGTTTAACTTTGCGTAAGGATTCATAGATCTTCTCTTTTGCCACTTCGTCAAAGGCAATCGTGGAAAGACCAATCGTTGGCTCGGTGTTCAGAGTTCCCTGAGCATTATCTTTTGAAGCCGAGTTATCCCCAGTCAAAGCAATCGGAATGAGGTAATTATTCTGATAGTTCCCGATAAAGTCGATAATTTCCACGTAATCCTTATTTGGTGCTTTTCGCAATCCCCGACCTAACTGCTGAGTATAGATAATACTGGAATTGGTATTCCGTAAGAAAACGACCTGGTTAACACAAGGAATATCGATTCCTTCGTTAAAGATATCAACCGTCACAATGTAATCAATCTTGCCAGCCTCTAATTCTGCCACCACTGCTTCCCGAGTTACTTGTGAATCTTCACCGGTTAAGGCTTTAGCAGGATGATCTTGCTGCGTAAACTTGGCCGCAATTTCTTTGGCTTCTTGCCGATTTGAACAAAAGACCAAACCGTGTAAAACATCCCCCGAGTAACCATAATAATCCGTGGCTTGCAGAATATACTTAACTCGTTCTTGGCTACTCAAAAGACTTAACGCGCGTTGTTCAAGATCATTATCATTCGTTGATTTATTCTTCGCTAAGGCCGCATTGTATTCATTAATTAACTCATTATCGGCATCGGCTTCAAACTCAAAATCGTGCACTCCTACATAGTGGAATGGGCAAAGCATCTGTTCTAATAAGGCATCTTGAAGGCGAATTTCATAGGCAATTTGGTAATGGAAGAGTTCGAAGACGTTAAAATCATCATTCCGTTCCGGTGTTGCCGTCATCCCCAAGAAAAACTGGGGCTTAAAGTAATCTAAAATCCGCTGATAGGTGCTGGCACCCACGTGATGGACCTCATCAATCAAAATGTAATCAAATTCATCGGGGCTAAACTGCTTTAAGTTAGCTTCCTTAGCTAAGGTTTGGTTAGTGGCAAAAACATACTTAGCATCCGTTTCATGGTGATTTCCGGTAAACAAACCAAAGTCTTGATCAGAGCCACCAAGAATCCGTTGAAAACTCTGGCGTGATTTATTGAGGATCTGTTCCCGATGGGCAATAAAAAGCATCCGCTTTGGATGGTAATTTTGCACATCAAAAGCCGCTAAATAGGTCTTCCCCGTCCCGGTTGCTGAGACTACTAGTCCCCGATCAGCTCCATGGTTCCGAAGATTTTGAATCTGCCCTAAAGCATCCCGTTGCATCTGGTTAGGCTTAATCGTTTGGTCCCCTGGCCGATCAATAATCGCATGCCCAGAGCGCACCTTTTGTAAAGCGAGCTTTGCTTCTTTATACGTTATTGCATATTGTTCGATCCAGTCTGTTGTTAGTGGACGAGCGGCTTGCCATTCGGCTTCCACGTTTTCACTTACTTGACGGACAATCTCTCCATTATCCAAGGAAGAAATTTGTAAACTCCATTCATAGTTTTGGTTCTTCATTAGGGCCTTGGAGGTTAAATTTGCACTCCCAATAATGATCGTTTGGTAACCTTGTTTTTCATAAATGTAGCCTTTTTGATGAAAACCATCCACTTCGGCCAAGCGCACTTCCAAATTAGGAATCTTCAAAAGTTCGTGGAAAACTTTAGGGCTGTTAAAGCATAGGTAAGTCGAAGTTAATAACCGCCCACGCACCCCATGATTGGCTAACCGTAAAAAGATTGGTTTGAGGTTTGATAACATTGCGTCCGTAATAAAAGCGACCGCAAAAGTAAAGCTTTGGCATTCTTCTAACTCAGTTTTGATTTGATCGTAAATCTGATTACCGAATTGATTTGTTAAAAGCCGTGGCGCATATTTGGCTGCTGCCGGAAATTGGTCACTATTGACATAGCCATTTAATACTGCCCCAGCAACTTCGCGGGCCACGCCGGTTTCTTTTTGGATCGCTGACGCCAGGCCGCTTAACTGCCCATAGTCGAAATCCTGGTGTTGATTAGCACTCAAAACGAAATCTCCTTTAAGTTGGCTTGACTAACTAACTTTGCAATTGGGGCATCGGCACCGGCCCAGGTTAATTCACCCAGCTCAGCTTGATTGCACCACCGCAATTCACTGTGGGCTACTAAGTCAAAGTGGTGACTTTCTAAGCGAGCATAAAAGACGGTTAAATGCACCGTTCCAAAGTCATATTCGTAAACTGAGGTTGGACCAACAGCTGGACCGACAGTAATTTGGTCATTAAATTCTTCGCGTAACTCCCGGGTTAATGCTTGTTCTGGGGTTTCGCCGGGTTCAATCTTACCGCCCGGGAATTCCCAAAGGGTCCCTAAAATTCGGTCATCTGCTCGTTTTGAGGCTAAGATTTGATGATTTTCGTTTAAAATCGCTGCGCCAACAACGTAAATTTGCTTACTCATAAATTTCCTCCCGTTTTTTGTTAAGTATAGCAGCCCTCACCCTAAAAATGTAGGTATTCTCATCGCCGGTATCTGTCAAGATTTTGGGGGCAACCCGTATATATGCACTTTTAGAGTCTTAAATTTTTTACCAATTGACCAAGTGGTCTACTTGTTGCTTCATCCAGATAAATCCGTCCTTGTTTAGCTCCACAAGAAGCCTGTACTGGACCTTT
>DWYX01000051.1 GCA_019118465.1 Candidatus Limosilactobacillus faecipullorum
TAAGCGAATTGACTTCGCAAATGTTTTGCTTCGATCATAAGATCAAAGACCCTACACATTTGATTCGTCGAAACTTTATTCAGTTTTCAAAGGTCTACCGAATTGCTTAGGAAGTTAATTCCTAGCGCTTAATAATTTTAACATCTCATCAAGTTGATGTCAAGAACTTTTTTAATTATTTTTTCGAAGTTCTTAATTACTAAGCACATCAGCAACTCTTACATGTTATCAAATCAACAATCATTTGTCAACCACTTTTTTGATTAACTTTTTTTGTTGACTAACAGTGATTTATTTAACTGCCGTGACAACGATATCTAATATACCGGGTTCTTAAACGATTGTCAAAGGTTTTTTGCAAATTTATTTAACTATTTTTATTATCCTTACAATCGTCCTAACATACGCCGTAATAGTTATGATTTTACGGATTAATTGCTAGCTAAAAACCTTTTTAGTTCGAATTTTTATTAACGCAAACTAATCGTAAATAAACCTTTAAAGTCGCCAACTGAACTTTCTTTTTCTTCATGGGACTGATAAAATTTAGCGGTAACAAACTATATTAAAAAAGGAGTACTCATGTCGACACTGATTGATTTTATTCTCCACATTGATGTGCATATTGTTCAAATTGTAAATGCCTTTGGTGATTGGAGCTATTTAATCTTATTCTTAATTATCTTTATTGAAACTGGTGCGGTGATCATGCCGTTCCTCCCCGGTGATTCATTACTCTTCGCGGCTAGCGCCCTTGCTGCTGATCCGCGATACGGATTAAACATCTGGATCTTCGCAGTTCTATTCTTAATCGCTTGCCTCGCTGGTGACTCACTAAACTTCTTAATTGGCCATAAAATTGGCCGGTCATTATCAAGCCATTCTTGGTTTGGACGGTTAATTGATAAGAAGAGTCTGGTAAAAGCGGAACAATTCTTTGAAAAAAATGGCGCCCCAGCGATTATCCTGGCGCGCTTTATGCCAATTATCCGGACCTTCGCTCCATTCGCAGCCGCCGGTTCTGGATTCCCATACCATAAATTCTTCCGTTTTAGTATCTTTGGATGTATCTCTTGGGTCCTCCTTTGTTGTGGTGGAGGTTACTTCTTCGGTAATTTACCTTTTGTCCAAAAGCACTTCTCATTGATCATTCTTGCGATTATCGTCGTTACGATGATCCCAGCAATTGTCGGTGGAATCAAGGCTCGGTTTAGCAAGGAGGTCGACTAACCACCGATTAATTCGGGCTTGAGTCAGTTTAACTAGCCCTAGAGTGACCAATAACCAACAAACTAAATACCGTAAAAAGAAACCTGAAGTAAGGAGCCGGATAATCGGCTCCTTTTTTGGTGTAAAAATCCAATCTTGGTTGTGAAAAAATATTTGGTGGAAGGTAATGAACCAACTGTCAAAGTTCATTACTCCAAATATCAAAAAGACTCCCCAAGCCCAAATCAAAAACTGAAAGCCTGGGACCAATCGCCACAGTTGGTAATTTGCTTTTAACCACTTCAACGAGAGGGCAAACAACATCCCCGCTACAATTGTAACTACCCCACCCCACCAAATCATTACTCGCACTTCCGCAAAATGACGTTGACCGGCCACAGTTAATGGCAACCACTTAAAGGTCAACCACGATTGCTGACTAGCAAAATAACGAATAATCTGCCAGTATTCTTGAACTTCTTGATAATAAGAAAGGCCATAAAATTGGTTTGGATGGGCTAAGAAAACTGGTGAAATCAATAAGGTTAGCAAAAAAGCGACGCCTAACATTGTCAGTCCGCCGCTAATCACTGCTAATTCACTAATACTTATCGCTTTAATTGACTTGCCACTCATCTAAAGTCCTCACAGTATGGGTTGGTTGTTGTACCTGTTTTGCAACTTGTTCGGGGGTCGATACTCCCGTATATACCAGAAGCGTATCCATCTGGCTATGAATGCCTGCTAAAATGTCGGTGCGGTAGTTATCCCCCACCATTACCACTTGGTCGCTCTTAAGGCCACTACGTTTAAGAGCCAATTCCATAATTAGGGTTTCTGGCTTGCCGATCATGATCGGTTTGACGCCCCCAACCGTAGTGGCGTATTCCACCAATTTAATTAACGAACCCGCTCCGGGGGTTAGCCCCTTCTCATTTGGAAGATTACTATCTGCGTTGGTCCCCACAAAGGTTGCCCCCGCTAAAATATCCAACACAGCGGTCTCAAGCTTTTGATACGTAACCTGGGTATCAAGACCAACCACGACATATGATGGCTTAGTTGGCGTAAGGGTAAAACCAGCCGCTTGGATAGCCACTTTTAAGCCTTCTTCACCAACAACATAAGCCGTCTTAAGACGTTCCTTAACGTTGGCCTTTAAATAGTCAGCCGTTGCCAAGGCCGATGTGTAAACCTCCTCTGGATAGGCTTCAATCCCGTGGTTGGTCTGTAAATTAGTTGCCACTTCCGCTGGGGTCTTAGTACTGTTATTCGTCAGAAACATGACCTGCTTACCAGCTTGGCGTAACCGGTGAATAAAACCTGGCGCTGACGGGATCTTTTCCTTTCCCTTATACATAGTGCCATCGAGATCGATAAAGTAACCTTGATAATTTACTTTCATTTGCTACTCCTCATTACATTTTTTGACTGCGGTAACCACTCTTTAACCGTCGTACCCGCGGATGATGATTATTCCGGGAGCTAAAGCGACGTTCTTTAGTGCTTGGACCGCGACGCCTATTTAGATATCGTGGCACCTGAACATCTTGATTGCGGACAATGAAATAAGCACAACCAAAATTACATTCTTCAAAAAGGTAATCCTCAATTGTTTCTACCCCGCGTTCAGACGTGTACAACCGGTTTTCGGGAGCATAAAATCCCCGTAACCGAAGTTGATCAAACCCCCAGTCACCAACGATATAATCATACTTACTTAAGACCGTACTAAAACGATCAGCTAAAGCGTCTACTTGAAAAGCATCCTTGTGGTTGACTAAAAGTTCATACGGATGATGATTTAAGGTAAAATGCGTTTCATCTTGCCGTTCAATGATAAATACCCCCGCCCGTTCATCACGTCGACGTTCACTATATTCGGCAAACTTTGATCGATTCATTAACCTTGTCCTCCCTGTTTTGCTAACCAAGTCGTCTTAGTAGCAATCATTATTTCCACTTCCTTAAATGACAAGGGGGTGCCAAAAGAAAGTTTTTGCGGTAAAAATGCCAGCTCTGGGGCATCAACGCCAACGTTCAAATTCGTCTTGTACGGAACTTGATAATGGTGAATATGACCATGTAAATTAACAATTTGGGGAGCAATGCCGAGTAGCATTGGATAATGGGTCAGATAGTACTGTCGGTGATCATATTTAATCAGTTTCCCAACATCATGAAATTCAAATTTTGGTTGCCCGCTAACTTCGTAGTTGTGCGCCGCGAGATACTTAAAAAGGCTCCGCCGATCATGGTTCCCCTTAATTAACACTAAGCGCCCATTTAAAGCTTGGAGAAGCTCAAAAATTACCGGATTAACTTCCTTATCCGGTCGCGTAATATCAACCGCTAAATCACCGAGATGATAAACCGTGTCAGTTGGCTTAATCCGCTCGTTCCAGTGATCAATGATTACTTGATCCATCGCTTGAACCGTATCAAATGGTCGGGGAGCAAAATCATCAATCCCCAACATATTTGCATCCAAAAAATGCGTATCTGAAATTACATATTGCATCTAACTTCCGCCCCCCATATGTGTTGAAAAAGTCAATTGCTTCCTCGATTATCAGAAATTACGGTTACTCACTTATGTAACAGCAAAGAGGCTGAGTTAATTCCCAGCCTCCCGATTAATTAAGCTCAGTTAATTAAGCCTTCCGCAAACGTTCGATGTCCCGGATGATCATTAATTCTTCATCAGTTGGGATCAACAAAGTCTTAACCGTTGCGTCAGCTGTTGAAATATCCCGCTCAACACCACGGACATTGTTCTTTTCAGGATCAACGCCAAGACCAAAGCCCTTCAAGTGATCAGTCACCGCTTGCCGGAATTCAACATCGTTTTCACCAACCCCAGCGGTAAAAATGATGGCATCCGTGTGCCCTAATTCAGCCATGTAGGAACCAATGTAACGAACAATCCGGTTTTCGAAAATGTCCAAGGCTAATTGGGCTTGATCGTTCCCCTTTTCAGCAGCCGCTTGAACATCCCGCATGTCACTAGAAACCCCAGATAAACCAAGCAAACCAGACTTGTGGTTCAACATTTCAACCATCTCGTCGCTGGAAATGTTGAGCTTGTGTTCCAAGAAGTTAACCAAGGATGGGTCAACATCCCCAGAACGGGTTGCCATCGTAATCCCGGCTAATGGCGTGAAGCCCATGGAAGTGTCGTATGACTTACCGTTCTTGATGGCCGTAATTGAAGCCCCAGCCCCAATGTGACAAGTAATCAAGTTAAGTTCGTCTAATGGCTTGCCCAACATGTCAGCAGCCCGCATGGCAACGTAACGGTGGCTAGTACCGTGAGCTCCGTACTTCCGGGCCCCGTACTTTTCGTACCAATCGTATGGCAAGCTGTACAAAGCGTTCATCTTTGGCATGGTCGTGTGGAAGGAAGTGTCAAAGACGGCAATCGCAAAGGCATCTGGAAGAACTTCCTTAAAGGCCTTAATCCCCATCAATTCAGCAGGGTTGTGAAGTGGGGCGTATTCAGACAATTCGTCAATCTTAGCCATCACATCATCATCAATTACCGCTGAATCCTTAAAGAATTCACCCCCGGCAACTACCCGGTGACCAACTGCCGTAATTTCGCTGTATTCCTTAACAATTCCAAGGTTGGTTAATTGCTTTAAAAGGTATTCAACTGCTACCCCATGGTCCTTGAATGGCGTTTCTTCATCGTGAACTTGGCCGTCACCATACTTAATCTTGGCGTGCCCCATTTCAAGCCCGATCCGTTCGATTAACCCTTCAGCGACAACTTCTTCGCTTGGCATATCGAATAACTTAAACTTAACCGTTGAACTACCGGCATTAACCGCAATTGACTTTGACATATTAACTCTCCTTTGATTTATCGTGCTAGGTTACTTGCCATCCATTGATCGACTTCCGCCATAAAACGTTTAAAGCCTACTTGATCCTTGAAGGATGGGAAGGTTCCTAACAACACTTTTCCTGCCTGATGACTATCAGCTCCGTGGCGTTGCAATAACAAAATTGACTTTTCTGCCGCTGGGTTTGCAAATAACTCGTGCGGTAAATTAATCAATCCCTGTAAATAAGCAACCGACTGAATCCACTCCACAAAGCCTTTGGTTTCCTTAGTCTTAAACAAATCACTTGGAATCAAGAAAATCCCAAAACCTCCTGGCTGAAGGTAATTCGTTGCCTGTTCAATCAACAAGTGGTGAACATAGGAATGGCCTTCTTGCGCCCGGGTCTTGTAATTTGTTGTGTTATCATCCAAGGGATAATAACCGACTGGTAAATCACTTACCACGAGGTCGACTAAAGGAACATCTAAGGCTTGAACAGCATCTTGGTGGTATAGTTGGACCCTTTGCTTTTGCAATTCACCACTCACACTAGCAACTGCCAAGAGCGAGTCATCATTATCAATCCCATAACCCTGTAAGGTTTGATCTTCAGCTGCCTGTAATTGGTTCATTACCGTATACAGTAAGTTCCCCGTTCCGACAGTTAGATCAAGAATTGACTTTGGCAAATGATGTTGCGCAAGGCGTTCAACTAAAGCCGCCATAAGTAAACCAATGGTATCGGGCGTCATTTGATGATTGGCTTGGATCATATCCTTACGAATCACTTTAAGTAATGATAATTGGAGCAATTTTCGAATTGTCTCGCGATCGGCATGCTCAAGATCAAGCTTTTGATACTGAGCTTCTACCTTCTTGGTCGTAGCTTCATCCGGAATCCCATCTTCAATCCGGACCTTCCCGCCATCAACCAAGTTTTCCGCATTTTCAAGAAAAGCATCCAAATACGAGCTCTTTAAAGCGGCTTGTAAGAGGGTCGTTACTTCATCAAACGGCTCAAATAATTGTTCTGGAGTTTGTTGTACCAGTCTGGGTCGCTCCCTTCTGCATATTTTTGCAACATCCCTAGTTTACTGATTTTTCACCGCAAATTCAAGCGCTTTAGTAACTGACCCATTCTGAACTTTCCCGCTTTACTTCGATTTAGTTTGTGTTTGCTTGAGATTGTTCCGAGTTTGCCGTTGATACTCTTGAACTAGTTGATGATTGACCTCTCTTTGACGGGCCAAATATGTCAGGTTGAAGAGTGTCACACTTGCCATCGCCGTCAGCATCATAACTACTGTCAATAGGGCGTTGGCGCGGTGTTTGTAGTTGAACAATTGCTTCATGCCTCCTATGGTCTTTGGTCGTAATTGCCAGATAAATTTCATGATCATTCAGCTTTTTCCAGTGAAAGCTTTCGTGTTGCACGTGAAACAACAAAGGAATATAACCTCCATCACTTCCCCGCAAGGCTAAGGGAGCCTGCTTATCAGCTTCACGCCGAAGATAAAAACTGCGGCCTGTTTTATCAATTAAAAAAATCCGTTGATTTCCTACCTCTCCCAATTCAAAAGCATACCGTTCGCTTTCCAATAAGTTAATGGCTTGATACCAATTGGTTTCCGCACCGACATTAAAGTTGGTCTGCCGGTTTAAAAGCTTTAAACTACATTGAATTAAAATGACCGTGATTGCTAGAATACCAAGCCCAAGTAGGGCATCAGCAAGGGTGAACCCCGGCCGGCGTTTCATCGTTTAACCTCCAAAACAAGTTGTTTTCCCCGAAGCACTTGGACTTGGGAATGGTTGGCAACAGCTTGAAACCCAGCCCGTTGAAGTGTGACTTGTTCTTGTCCTTCCCGGACTTCTTGGCTCGCTTCTTTAGCAAGCCGATTAATTTGAACTTCTTGATCCATTCGCTGGCGTTGAATTTTCATTGCTTGAACATTAACTGCCACCCCAGATAACGCCAGGGTCATAATTGCCAAAGCTACCAATTGGTTAACGGCCATCATCCCCTTTAACTTTGATTTCCGAAGGTGGTAAATGTACCAACTTAAAGGTGCCACCCATTTGAATCCGTGCTTCATAACGTTCCTCCGTTTGTTTATCGAAAAAAACCATTGTCCCTGGACCGGTAAGCCCATCGGCCGTGATTTTCCAATTCCGGCTACCTTCTCTCTTCTCCCCAACTTGCAATGAATGAGGTGCCTTCAGTTCAACAAAACCTCTCCCATTACTCTTTGTCTGAAACTTCACCATTTGGTTGGTTGGTTCATACTTAACCAATACACTATGATGAACCGACCGTGCGTACATCAAAGTAGCATTCCATTCCTGTTCGACCTGCTTTAAATATCGCTGTTGTTCCCATTGATCATAAGCGCGGATCACTCGTGGGGTCGTCAATAAAAGGGTCAAGGCAACAATCCCTAACACTAGGATCATTTCGGCTAGGGTAAAGGCAGGTCGTCTCATTCCTTAACCGCCTTACCACCTTGAATCTTGATATTTTCACTTTGGGCCTTCTTCACTTGGGCATCGGTTAAGTAATCATTTGCCGTTAAGTCTTCAAAACTGGTTACATCTTTACCAGTGTTATTTTCGTAAAGGTCAATCTGGGTTTGGACGACATTTACCATTGCGTCTTGGTGCACCCGATTAGCATTTTTTCGTTGGCTCGACAAGTTTGGTAAGATAATCAAGACTAAGAGAGCAATGATAAACAAGACAATTGACATTTCGATTAAGGTAAAACCTGGCCGTTGCTTCTTCAATAATTTTTTCATTTTACTTCACCACCGTAATTGATTGATAAATTGGTAACAAGATGCTTAAATACATTCCTAAAATTCCTAAAGCGACAATTAAAAATAAAACCGGTTGGAACATCACAATCAAGCTCTCCGTCTGCCGTTGTAATCGTTCAAACTGCAGGCGAGCAAAAAGGGTAAACTCTTCTCCTAAGCGCTCATTTGTTAACCCCCGCCCGATAAAAGAAACCAGTTCATTTGGTAAACACGGTTGCCGCCGCACAAAATCATTTAAATCTGCCCCACTTTGACCTTGCTTCGCTAATTGGTTACCAAGTTGATACAAAAGCGAAGCCGGTTCAAATTCATTAAAAAGAGCACAAATCTCTTTTAGGGAAAGCCCCCGCCGGATTAAGATTGCTAAGTTACTCGTAAGATAGTAACCAAAATACAAGCGAACTAAACGCCCCACAATGGGTAAATAGCAAAGATAATTTACCTGGGCAAGGCGAGGTTGTTTTCGCCAAGCTAAGTAACGCAAGAGACCAACTATTAATCCGGCTCCCCCCGCGCCAAGCAAAGCCGCTTTTAAACTATCAACCCAAACCGGTAAATGCCAAGTCTGCCAACCACTTAACTCCGGATAAATATACAGACGCATCACGACTCCTAACCCAACTAACATCCCCAAAAGTAGTAACGGATATTGCGCCAATGCCCGCAGCTTTTGCCGTTCCTTTTCGCAAAGCGCCAAATACTTGCTCATTTCGCCAAGGGCAACGGTTAGTTCACCGTGATGTTCGGCCAGTTGGAGTTGATAATACAAATCTGCCGTTAACCACGGGCGCATCGCATCGGCAAAGCTTACTCCACGTTCCAATTGCTTTTCAACGTAGGCAATGACCAAGGCTTGTTTCGGCATCATCGTCATCGTAAACTCCAAGGTTTGGCGGATCGAAAAGCCGACTTGTAACATATCCCCCATCAAGCCAAACCACTGAGCTAAATGGGCTTTTTTAACCTTAACCCGCCGAATATTGCGTGGCAGTTTCGGTACTGATGGTTCCCGCTTTTTTAGCCGTTTGCAGCGCAGTTTGCCATTCATCTGACATTCCTCCTCGATGGTGTTTTCCAAGTTGACTAACCAATGGCGATCCACTTAAAAGATCGAACAGCACCGCTTGTTGACCATCCTTTAATGGTAGTAATCGTTGGTAACAAATCGTATTTAAGGTTTGTTCCAAATAATGGTCCGCAATTCCTAATTCTTTAAGCCGACTCACCACTCCCCAAGCGGACCGGGCATGGACCGTTGCTAGCACTAAATGTCCACTAAGGGCGGCTCGGACCGCAATTTGGGCAGTTTCCGGATCCCGGATTTCACCGATGATAAAGATATCAGGACGGTGCCGTAAACCTACTCTTAATAGATCCTGGTAACCCATTTGCGCCAGCTCATTAACTTGGAGTTGGATAAAACCTGGCTCATCAACTTCAACCGGATCTTCAATCGTCATAATGACGTGTTGATCCTTTAACTGCCGGGCCAAACGGTACATCGTCGTCGTTTTTCCCGATCCCATTGGTCCGGAAAACAACATTAACCCCCGTTGGCGGCAAGCTGTGCTTAACCTTTCCCACTGTTCTGGAAGCATCATCTGATATTGGTCATTTAAGCGGTAAATAAACCGAATTACTAAGGATTCCCGACCCCGATAATCCCCAACCGTCGACAAACGAAAATCAATTGGCGTTTGACCCGGAACTGGCCAACGAATCGCTCCAGTTTGTGGACGCCGGTGTTCGCTGACCGCCATATCAGCTTGATACTTCAAATACGAAATCAACTGTTGCCCAGCTACAAGTGAGTACTGGGCAACTAACTCCAATTGCCCCGCCTTCAAGAGAAATAGCTGGTACTCTTTCTCCCTTGGTAATAGATACAAGTCCGAAACCCGTTCCCCGATCGCCGCGGTTAAGGTTTTGGTAAAATTTCGTTCTAAGTCCAAAAAAATTCCCCCTTTACTTATATAGATACGTAAAAGGGGGGTAAAAATTTTTATTTATTTAAAAATATTTTGAAGCTTAATTTAACAAGGATAATCGTGATTATGCTTCAAATAGCCTAATAGACATTAGACTAATATATGTTCATTAAATTTAAAAATATGGATAAAAAAATCGGGAGAGGTTCAAAACCTCAACCCGATTTTTATTATTCTTCGATGTACCCAGTTTCGTAAACGTCAGCCACGTCATCGTTGTTTTCAAGTTCATCGATCAAGTGTTGGTATTGGCCAACCTTATCATCAGGAACCTTCGTCTTGTTTTCAGGAATCATGGTTACTTCAGCAGTATCAAGTTCGTAACCTTGTTCTTGAAGCGCATCCCGGACAGATGGCATTGCACTTGGATCACTGAAGATTTGGAACTTGTCATCTGAAGCCTTCATATCATCAGCCCCAGCATCCAAAGCATCCATCAATACTTCATCTTCATCCTTGTCCAAACCATCGCGAAGGATTTCGATTAATCCCATCCGGTTGAACATGTAGGAAACAGAACCGTTGGCCCCAAGGGAACCACCGGAGTGCGTGAATGCAGACCGAATAGCAGCCGCCGTCCGGTTCTTGTTGTCAGTAAGGCAGAAGACCATTACCGCAACCCCACCTGGACCGTAACCTTCGTAAGTGATTTCTTCGAAGTTGGCACCACCAGCACCAGTTGCTTTGTCGATGGCCCGTTGGATGTTTTGCTTAGGCATGTTAGCTGCCCGCGCCTTTTCCATCACCAGCCGAAGTTGAGGATTGTTGTCGGGATCCGGGTCACCTGCTTTAGCGGCTTGGTACAAGTCACGTGAAATCTTTTGGAAAATCTTACCACGCTTAGCATCTTGGGCGTTCTTCCGCCCTTGGATGTTATGCCATTTTGAATGTCCTGACATTACTAACTCCTCTTTTCTTTTTAATTGATAACAAACATTTGAATTCTAACAGTTTCCACCGCTAATTTCAACCCTCTAGCGAGCTTTCCCTGCTTACGATTGGTGACGCCGCCGGAAAATAACCTTTAGTAAGAGTATCCCAATCCCAATAATCACCGTGATTAAGGCGATTAACTGGCCCGCATGGATGACCGTATTGGTAGCAGCCGTTAATAAACTATTGGCAATTGCATTACTGAAATTAAGCGTTTTGAGGTAACCATTAACTCCAGCCACTAAAAAGAACATGAAGACCCCACTAAAGATGGTAACCAGGCTAATAAACCGAGTTAAAGAGTGATTCCGTAGCTCACGGATGGCTAACCAAGCCAACCAAAGACCGGTAATAATCATAACTGCCCAATCAACAATTTTTGCCACTTGAATTCCCTGTTCGAGTCCTTGCAGTTGACTAGTATTTAATTGATTGTTAATTGCCGTATTAACCGTTCCAGCAACCCCATTCGTCAGTTGGCTTGGAATTTGCACTCCATAAACGGACAAGCTAGCATTTGCTTGGTTACTTACCCGATCCGTGATCGAAGTTAAATCAAGGGACAACTTCCGATTTTCGTACACCTCAGAAACCAACTGATGCAGGATTGCCTTGGTATCACTCGTGGTCACTAAGTCCGTTAACCCATATTGAGTCAAGCCACTGTTTAATTCACTTTGAACGGTTGACAAAACCGTTGCGTTCGTAAAGGTGGCTTCGACCTTTGATTCGTTTAAAACCGTTTGGTGGGCCCACAGACCAACCATGAAGAAAAGGGCGACAAAGATCGCCACTAAGTATCTTCCGAGGTGCCAAGGATGTTTTTCAACTGGTTCCGTTGGCTCCGGAGGGGTTTTAGCTTCTCGTTGTCGCCTTAATTCTTCCCGAGTTAATTGTGTTTCTGCCATCTTAATTAACGCGTAGTTTGCCGTTCAACAAAGCCGTGATTAAGGATGACACTTGAACCTTCGATCTTTGTTGGTTGATCGCTTTCTTCTTGGTCCCCATTCATTAGCTTCGTTAGTAGCCGCATCGAAACCGCCCCAAGATCATAAAGCGGTTGGGTAATTGAGGTTAACATTGGCCGGGTAACTTCCGCCAACTTAGTGTCATTCCCCGTAATGATTTGGAAATCATCGGGAACCTTAACTCCTAAGTCAGTCAAGCCATTTAACAAGCCGGCCGCAATCCCATCATCACTTGCAAAGACGGCATCAATGCCAGCGTCCTTAATCTGTTTGGCTAAATCGTAACCTTCATTGTAGGAATCGTGACCTTCGAAGATTAAGCTTTCATCAAAACTTTGCCTAGCGGCTTCCAAAGCGGCTTGGTAGCCAGAAATCCGGAAGTCCTTGTTAACCGTTGTTTCCTTAGAACCAATTACCAAAGCCGTCTTCTTGGCGCCATGTTCCAAAAGGTAAGCTGTGGCTTCTTGAGTGGCCTTCCGGTAGTCAATCCGGACCGTTGGCAAATCAGGATCGTTAGTCATCGAACCAGCCACCACAACTGGAATCGTTGAATTTTCAAATTCCGTTTGCAAGTCTGGCGTAATATCATGGCCCATAAAGATGATCCCATCAACTTGCTTGGCCATCATACTCCGTACCACTTGAAGGGCCTTGCCATCATCGGCGTCGGAGTTCGTCAAAATCATGTTGTACTTGTACATCGAAGCAATATCATCGATTCCAAGGGCTAACCGGGCAAAGTAATCATTGGTAATCGAAGGAATTACGACCCCGACTGTCGTGGTCTTCTTGCTTGCCAAGCCTCGGGCAACGGCATTTGGCCGGTAGTTTAATTCCTTAATTACTTCAAGGACCTTTTTCCGGGTTTCAGGTTTGACGTTTGGGTTCCCATTAACTACCCGGGAAACTGTCGCCATTGAGACCCGCGCTTCCCGTGCAACTGTGTAAATAGTTACTGATTGTTTCTTCATCACTAAATACTCCCCTTTCTGCTAAGTCTGGTGTGCTTTCACATATGTTTTCATTGGCACTCAACAATATAGCAAAGTTCTTTTGAAAGCGCAAATCATTCAAACGATCGTGATATAATTATTACCAAATGTTCATTATTTTTTAATCAAACAAGTAGGAGGCCTTTTCAAATGGACAAATTAGACCAATTGCGTGAATTAATTAGTCAAAAGGGGCTCGACGTTGCTTACATTAGTGACCCGATGACCATCAAGTACTTAACGGGATTTTACAGTGACCCAGTAGAACGGGTTTTAGCTCTCTTGGTTTTTCCTGACCAAGATCCCTTCTTGTTTGCCCCAGCCTTGGAAGTTGAAGCCATTAAAGATACTAACTGGCCTAACCCAGTTTATGGTTACTTAGATCACGAACATCCTTATGAAATGATTGCCACCCAAGTTAAAAAGCGGGTGGCTAACCCCACTAACTGGGGAGCCGAACTTGGTTTCTTAACCGTTGCGCGCTTACGGGCTTTACAAGATAACTTCCCAAAGGCTAAATTTGACACCGACTTAACGCCAATCATCGAAAAGATGCGCTTAATCAAGTCTGAGGATGAAATCGCGAAGTTAAACGAAGCCGGGAAATGGGCCGACTTTGCCTTTGAAGTTGGTTTCAAGGCTGTTCACCCTGGGGTTAAGGAACAAGCGGTTGCAGCCGAACTTGAATACGCCTTAAAGCAAAAGGGCATCATGGAAATGAGCTTCGACACCCTGATTCAAACTGGGGCCCACGCCGCCGAACCTCACGGGGCTACTTCCGACCGGGTAATTCAAGATCACGATATGGTCCTCTTTGACCTAGGGACGGTCTTTGATGGCTACATCAGTGACGCTTCCCGGACGATTGCCGTGGGTGATATTTCCGATAAACAACGGGAAATCTTTGATGTCTGCTTAGAAGCACAATTAACTGCCCAAACCGCTGCTAAACCTGGCATGACCGCCGCTGAACTTGATAAAATCGCTCGGAATGTAATCACAAAGGCTGGTTACGGGGAATACTTTATCCACCGGCTGGGCCACGGAATGGGCATGAGCGAACACGAGTTTCCTTCTATCATGGAAGGAAATGACCTTGTCCTCGAACCCGGGATGTGCTTCTCAATCGAACCCGGGATTTACATTCCAGACTTCG
The DNA here is from genome assembly GCA_019118465.1 of Candidatus Limosilactobacillus faecipullorum. GTDB lineage: Bacteria > Bacillota > Bacilli > Lactobacillales > Lactobacillaceae > Limosilactobacillus > Limosilactobacillus faecipullorum. The sequence goes on from DWYX01000051.1 coordinate 13,893, forward strand.
CCGGCGTTCGGATTGAAGACTGTGTTCACATCACCGAGAATGGTTGTGAACCATTTACCCACACGTCAAAGGAATTTTTGACGGTGAAGTAGGAAAAGGCGAGGAACGTGGTAGAAATTTCACCACTTCCTGCTCAGCCGTAAAATCGAGTTAATCTTACAAAAAAGCCACCAATCAAGGTGAAGTAGCCAAATTATCGTAAGCAGCTTGTCTGCTTACGATAATACCAAGCCTTGAAATCATCATTCTGAACCACATTTATGAAGAATGACGATTTCAAACTTGTGTCGACTACGTTTCAAACCTTAGATTGGTGGCTTAAATATTTTCTTCTCAGACTTTTTCTGATGCTTTAACTATGCTTCATTCTTTCCATCAGCTTGATCTTCAGTTGAAGCATCCCCAGTTTCTTCACCCGGCGTTGCAGTCTGTTCTGCTTCAGTGGTTGCCGTTTGATCAATTACGATGTCATCAGCCTTGTCCGCTTCCTTAGCGGCACTTAATTCATCCCGCAAATCAGCGGTTTTTTCGTCAAAGTTCTTTGGCATTACCGCCTTGGCTAACTTTTCAGATTGGGCTTGCGCTTGTTCTTTAGCGGCCATAAACCGGCCACCAAAGCGATCGGAGTAATCGGCGATCAAGCCATCAGTAATGTCTAAAACTTCTAACATGTAATCCGTTGCCGCATCCAAAGCGTTGTCGACACACTTTTGGGTTTGTTCCTTAACGGCAGCTTTCTTTTCACTACTCAAGAAGTGCCAACCAGTTGCCGCTGCGGCCCCGCCAAGCACTAAAGTCGTTAATAAACGTTTTGCCATTTTACTTCTCCTTCTTCCGATTCTTAAACCGGTTAAACAAACTAACCGCCGCTACTTCACCTAACTTTGTGGTCCACTTGTTCCGCCGGGCCCGCCGTTGAGCAAGGTGACTCATGAAATCCCGTGAAGCATCGTTGAGGTCACTTACGCTTTGGCCAACTTTGCCAACCGCAACGAAAGCTGGGTCAACTTTACCGACCTTATCATTAATATCTTCCAATAATTCATTGGTATTTTTCAAGATATCATCGGCTTGGTGGCTCAGCTCAGTGGCTTCTTTGGTTAAGTCTGCAAGGTTAGCAGTTGCTTGCCGAATTGCCTTAACAACTTGTACCAAGAACCAAACTAATGCGAGTACCAAAACCACTAAGGCCACGGCCGCAATCATTCCTGCTAATTGTCCAACTGTCATCATTGATGCCTCCTTTGATTTTAGTTTAGCATAGCATGGAACCAATTTCGTCGCAATTAGATTTGCATTCTTTCCCTGCTTTCGCTACATTTATAGGTGTTCAAAATACCTATAAAGGAGTAATCAAAATGGCAGCTGCGATGACACCGCAGGTCAAAAACCAAATTAACGAAATTAGTTCCTCACTTTCTAAACTCCGGTGGCAAAACCTTGTTAGTAACTTTATCGATAAATTAGCAAGTTTAGTTTTTGCGACCATCATCTTCTTTTTAATTTTATGGATCGGTAAGATTATTATCAATTCCCTCTTTACGCAAACCCGACGAATTGAAATTCTCGGGGGTAATCGGCGAGCGGCAACTTTCCACATGTTAACGCTCAATATTTTCCGCTATACTTGCTACCTCTTCTACCTCTATGCTGTGCTTTCAATGATTGGGGTGCCGATTGGGACCTTGATTGCCGGTGCTGGGATCTTCTCCATTGCCTTAGGGCTTGGGGCGCAAGGGTTTGTTTCCGATATGGTCAACGGACTTTTCTTATTGCTAGAACAACAGCTTGATGTCGGCGATGTTGTTGAAATTGGACAAATTAAAGGAACCATCACCTCATTGGGCTTGCGAACGACGAAGATTCTAAGCGCTGACGGGACCTTAAATTTCATCCCTAACCGAAATATTACAACGGTTAAAAACTATTCCCGCCATCAACTAACCCAAACCCTCGACCTTCCCTTAGCGCCAGCAGCGCCGCTTGATCAAGTCAACCAAATTATTAACCAAGAAATTGCCAACCACCTGGTAACTAAAGAATGGCAAGGTGCGACTGCCACCATTCTGGGTCCAGTTACCGTTAAAGGTCAACTTTTCTATCAGCTCAGCGTTACTGCCAACACTGCAGTCGTTGCCAATCTGGCAAGTGAGCTTTTAAACGATGCCTTAAAGGCCCTCAATACGGCTGGAATTGCCTTTGCGCCAACTTTTAATCAACCAACTACTACGAATTAGGAAGTGTAAAAATGATCGTTAAAATGATTGTTACCGACATGGATGGGACCTTCTTGAATGATCAGCACACATACAATCATCGGCTCTTTAAAAAGGTCCTCAAGCAAATGCAAAAATACGACATCAAGTTCGTCTTGGCTTCTGGCTCATCTTTTCCCCGGCTTACCCGGGAATTCAAGGGCTTTGAAGACCAACTGGACTTCATTTCCCAAAATGGGTCGGTGGTTCACGAAGGCACGCAATTAGCTGACTATACGCCGATTGACCCTCACGATATCACTTATCTGCTCCGGGAAATCCCCAAAGCTTTTCCCGCTGAACACATTAGTGAATTAATCGTTGCCGGGATTGACACCGCCTACGTCGATCAAAGGATGAGTCCCGCTAGCCTTGCGGAAACCAAAATCTTCTACGAAAACGTTACGGTGGTTGATGATCTCACCAAGGTGACCCAACTTTTCCCAGACGAACACTTCACCAAGGTCGCCATTTGCTTTGCCCCGGAAGTTTCACCGACCCAATTTAAACGGATCTTGGACGGCATTTTACCGGATAATCTGCTAATGGAAGTTTCTGGTTTTAATACCGAATTAATTGGTCAAGCCGGTGCTACCAAGGCAAATGCGCTGATCCAGTTGCTTGAACGGGATGGGATTAATCCCGAACATGTGGTAACTTTTGGCGATAACGAAAATGACTTGGGGATGTTAACGATGACCCGCCAAAGTTACGCTATGAAAAATGCGGCCCCGCTGATCCAAATGCAAGCGGCCAACATCACGGAATTTGATAACAACCACGATGGCGTCTTAAGACAAATTAGCCAATTGTTGAAGGAAATGCGGTAGCTTACTTCTTCAAAAACCCATTTTTCAAAAAACTAGACCCGACAGATCCAGAAATCTGCGCAATAACTTTCCTAATTGCAACAGATCCTGATCTTGTCGGGTCTTTATTTTACCTACTTTTCAGTGATGGTTCCCTTCAAATGCCAGAAGGCCTTAGCAGGCATGTTGGTAATATTCGTGTAAGCGACGTGGTTTTCAAAGTCATCAACGTGAGTCACGGTGTTACCACTTTCCGGTTCTTCCCAAGTAATCATGTATACCAGAGGCCGGATTTCAGAAATTTGAATCTCAAAATGGTTAAGGGTACCAGGTTTAAAATAGCTATCCGCCACAACCGTTACTTCAAGTTCCCTTTCACTCTTAAAAGCTAATTGGTACTTGGCTTCTTTGCCAAAATCAAATAAGTATTGTTTACCAATAATTGGATAATTTGCCATTTTATCTTCTCCTTTGAGTTCTCACTTAAATTGCAAACGTTTTTCAGATCGTAATGATGTTTTTTAGCCCGATTATTCCAATTGAGAATATTTAAATATTATATTTAGACTTTTTTCTGGTTGGAAATTATGGTATTTTGAACCTAGTAAACCGATTGGAGTATTGTGGCATGAACATTGTCAACGTTTTCAGAATTAAAACACAACGTTTCTGGGATAGCATTAATATCATCCGGGCTAGCATCTTAGGCGCTAATGACGGCATCATCTCGATTTCAGGAATTGTCCTCGGCGCAACCGGAGCGAACCTTAATAGCAAAGCATTGTTTATTAGCGGCCTAATGGGAACAATCTCAGGAGCCTGTTCGATGGCTGGCGGCGAATGGATTTCGGTCAGTGCTCAACGCGATATCCAACTCAAAACAATGGAAAATCATCCCCAAACTCTCAAATAAACTGACCTCTTAATGCCAATTCACGCGGCGATCAGCTCCTTTCTATCCTTCTTCGTTGGGGCTTTAATTCCCCTTTTAGCGATGACTTTGGCTGACCGGTCATTGAGGATAATCGCCACTCTAGGAGCAATGTTACTGGCTTTAGCCTTAAATGCGACTATAAGTACCCATCACGCAAACGTTTCAACGAAGCGAATGATTATTCGTAACATTATTGTTGGCCTGGTGACTACCCTAATTTCTTTTTCCCTAGGGGCATCTATCTAATAAATATTTATGCTAAGGTGATGGAGAACAGAAGTCTGTTTAGCGTTGATTCGTCGCTCCTTACCACAGATCGAGATTGAGGATATTAAGTTCATCACCCACCAACTTGCGTGGGCTCACAAACGCCAAGCAAGTTGGTGGGTTCAATCCAAACCACGGTCTTAAAGAAGTCGGGGGAACCCCCCGACTTCTTTTGATATTCATCAATAAACAAAACTAATCATTAACACCAAAGCCGCCCATCCAAGTGATTTGTTCACGGTTAGCTAAGGTCATTTGTAAGAAGCCCAGAGCTTCCATTTCCCGAGCCCGCTTTAGCATCCCGGCATCCTTTACTCGGAGGGGACTGCCATCGAGGGCCTGCATGAAAGTTTGCTTAGCATCGTCATCATCACCAGCGACTAAAACGGTGGTCTGGGTTTCACCAACTTTACCACTGTTCAACGTCCCGGCAAAAGTTGTATTAAAGGCTTTTAGGACTTTGGCTGCTGGTAATTCATTTTGTAGTAAGGCAGCCGCTGAGGAGTCACTTGGTACTTCCAATTCATCCCAGGTAGCAAAATTCAGCGGATTTGAAATATCGACCACAATCTTACCGGCCAACAAATGCTTATATTGATCAGCTAAGCCGGCTTCAGCTCCGTATGGTACCGCCAAAACAACGATTTCACCGAATTCTTCAACGGGTTGGTCGTGGCCAATCATTGTGACCTCATTGCCAGCCGCTTCAAAATTCTTAGCGATCGCTTGTCCCATGTTGCCTTTACCGATAATCGAAATTTTCATTTAATCGCCTCCAATTTATGTTAACGATTTCATTGTAGACCAATTCACGTTTTCATGAAAATGATTTGACTTATTTACCCCCGATTGATGCCTAACGATCATAGATCAACGCGACCTTTCCCCTGCTTGAAGGTGCCAAACTTTCCGGATTTGGGACTTGGATAGCACCCAGAAACAAGCCTGGACCATTTCACCATTCTTGTTCTCGGCTTGCCGCGGTGTGATATCAAAGATCTTTTGCCACGAGATTTCCTTCAATTCTGACCGTTCAAGCGGTGAAATCTTTGTTAACCATAAATCAGCTTGGGGTAACTTTTTCTTTCCCGTAGTCACCGGGTAGTACCAATTATTTAAAACATTCATAATCACTTAACAAAACTGCGTTATCAGGCACATCAAGTTCGATCCATACTTCATTGGGGTAGTCCAAACAATCACCTACTCCCCGTTCGACGATTAGAAACCGGTATCCTCATTGTAATTATATTCCCATTATCCAAGCCAGTGCCCCCTTTTAACCCGATGATAAGAAATTCACATGTCCCTTCAAAATTGGTAAGTTAATTTTTTGAATTAATATTTGCGCATTGTTAGAGGCTGTGGTAGGTTATGATAGATATATCGGAAGCGGTTACCAAAACTGCGATATTTTTAGGAAGTGACAAAATGCAGAACAAATCAATCGATGCGACTTATCAGCGATTACGCTGGCAAGTCTTTCTAGGAATCTACTTGGGTTATGCCGGCTACTACTTGGTGCGAAATAACTTTTCTTTAGCGATCCCCGGCTTGGTGAAAGAAGGCTTTAGTAAGGGCCAGTTGGGACTTGCCCTCTCGGCGGTTTCCCTGGCCTACGGGATAAGTAAGTTTGTTATGGGCGTGGTTTCGGACCGGAGTAATGCCCGAATCTTCTTACCACTGGGGCTTTTACTAGCAGCGGCTTTAAACCTCGCCTTTGGTTTTATCCCCGCTTTAACTAGTAATATCACCATCATGTTCATTATTCTATTTGCGATTGGTTGGTTCCAAGGAATGGGCTGGCCGCCGAGTGGTCGGGTGTTGGTCCACTGGTTCTCGGTAAATGAACGGGGTGGCAAAACTTCCCTTTGGAATACTGCCCATAACATTGGTGGAGGCTTGATGGCACCGTTAGCGAACCTTGGGATTGCCGTAATCGCTGCTTCAGCCTTAAACTTGAAGAGCTATACTGGGGTCTTTATTATCCCCGCTGTCGTCGCAATTATTATTGCCTTAGTCGCTTTCCTGTTGATCCGTGATAGTCCAGAAAAAATGGGCTTACCGGCAATTGAAGAATACCGGGATGACTACCCGACCGAAGATCACACCGTTCAGTCATGAACGTTACAGCGCCAAAGAAATTCTTTTCCAACACGTCTTGAACAATAAGTGGGTCTGGATTATCGCCGTGGCCAACATCTTCGTTTACCTCGTCCGGTACGGGGTTGAAAACTGGGCCCCAACCTATCTAACCGAGGTAAAGCACATTACCTTAAGCTCAGCTTCTAACTCCTACCTCTGGTATGAATTAGCTGGGATCCCCGGAACCTTGATCGCTGGGTGGGTTTCCGACCACATCTTCCATGGCCGGCGGGGACCAGCCTCCTTCTTCTTCATGGTCCTAGTAACCCTGAGCTTAGTCGTTTACATGACCGCAAACTCCTTAACCGTGATTAACATCGCCTTAATCTGCATCGGTTTCTTAATCTACGGGCCAGTGATGTTAGTCGGCCTGCAAGCCCTCGATTTGGTACCGAAAAACGCTGCCGGGACAGCCGCTGGCTTAACCGGACTCTTCGGTTATTTCTTTGGCTCCTTCTCCGCCAATGCGATTATCGGCTGGACCGTTGACCTGGCTGGTTGGCACATGGGCTTTATGTTAATCCTCGCCGCCAGCATTCTCGCTTGTTTCTGCTTCCTCATTACTTGGAATGTTCGGGGACAGGAACAGGTATAAGTTAATTATTAATACAAAAAAGCTCCGCCATTGACGGAGCTTTTTGTATTAATCCATTTCTTGAAATCAACCCTGGTTCCAACGACCAGCCGAAGTCAAATTCAACCAAGAAGAAGGGATCGCCGTCGAAGCCTGGGCGCCCTTTGCGGAAGGCAAGAACCATCGCTTTACCAATCCGACCCTCGTTGAAATCGGCGCTAAGTACGGAAAATCCAGTGGCCAAGTCGTCCTCCGGTACCTTCTCCAACAAGGCATCGTCGTGATTCCAAAATCTGTCCATGATGTCCGGCTAAAGGAAAAATTCGGATTTTACTTAAATATTTTTCAAGAATATAGTTGTCGTTCGGATAAACTTGTGTTAATTTTTAAATATCGAATTTAATTGAACGTTTTTGTTTTTTTGTTCGTGTTTTAGAGAGAGGAGAACTTATTCACAATGGAAAAGTCAAGAAATCGGTATGGGGTGGCCCTGGCCGGGGTCGTTTTACACTTAATGATCGGTGGAGTTTATGCCTGGAGTGTCTTCACTAAGCCAATCGCTGCCCAAACTGGTTGGCAAGAAACGGCCGTCTCATTTGCTTTTAGTTTAGCTATTTTCTGTTTAGGGATGTCAGCTGCCTTCATGGGCCGCTTGGTTGAAAAGTTTGGTCCTACGGTAACCGGGACGATCTCAAGTATTTGTTACGGGTCCGGGATTGCTTTAACTGGGTTAGCCATTCAAACTCACCAACTCTGGTTACTCTACCTCGCTTACGGGGTAATCGGCGGACTTGGTCTTGGTTCTGGTTACGTTACCCCAGTTTCCACGATCATTCGCTGGTTCCCCGACAAGCGGGGCTTAGCCACCGGGTTAGCGATCATGGGCTTTGGGTTTGCCGCTCTCTTGACCGGTCCAGTCGCCCAAAACTTGATGGCTAACGTTGGTTTAGCCAACACCTTCTACATCCTCGGCGCTTTCTACTTCATCGTAATGGTAATCGCCGCCCAATTCATCAAGAAGCCCCGGCCAAACGAACTTCCCGCTGCCATCGCCGCAAAAGCCCAACGGATTAGCTTGACGAATCAAGAACTTACTGCTAACCAAGCTTTAAAGACCCGGACTTTTGGTTTCCTCTGGTTCATGTTCTTCATTAACATCACCACTGGGATCGGCCTGGTTTCCGCTGCTTCCCCAATGGCCCAGGACATGACCACGATGACCGCCGTGATGGCCGCCATCATGGTTGGGATCATCGGCCTTTTCAACGGTTTCGGTCGCCTTGCCTGGGCAACCTTATCCGACTACATCGGCCGGCCCCTCACTTACAGCTTGATCTTCGTCTTAGACATCATTATGTTGTTCATTCTCTTGTTCTTTAAGGTGCCATTCATTTTCGCCATGGCCCTTTGCCTCTTAATGTCTTGCTACGGGGCTGGGTTCTCCGTCATCCCTGCTTACCTCGGTGACGTCTTTGGGACCAAGGAACTGGGGGCCATCCACGGTTACATCTTAACCGCCTGGGCCGCTGCCGGGATGGTCGGCCCAATCCTCCTATCCTACACGCACCAAGTCTTACACAACTACTACGTTACTTTAATCGTCTTCGTCGTCATCGATGTCCTTGCCATGTTAATCTCCGTCCTAATTCAACGGGACTTTGTGGCTAAGCATTCAAATGAAATGGCGGAATAGGACACGGTAGGGAGAAAGCCTGCTCGACGACCTAGTTACTAAGAAACACTTAAAATCATAAAAAGGCCACCAATAAAGGTTAAGTAGCCCCTTTTAAATTGGTGGTCTTTTTCATTTTCAAATTTATCATACTACCATGCTTGAAACAAACTCACAGACATCAAGCAAGCTGGCTATCGCACTAGCACTCCCAACTTTTACTCAGTTGGCACCTTCTCATACGCAACCCGGCGGATCACAGCTGCTTACTCCGGATACTTTGGTAATAACTGAGCTTGTCGCTGTGGTCTAGTTTGCCCAACTACGCCCTAACACTACCTGTTAATCTCCGGATCCAGTGCGGGCCGAATCAAGATCTTGGCGACCCGTTCACTAGCGGGGAAATAAAGATCCGCATCAATTTCCCTTTCGTCCGTGCCGGCCTTTAAAGTGGTCTCACTTTCAAAACCAATCACTTCGCCATCTTCGTTATAGGCGATGATAAACAGCAACTTATTTTCCAGCCGTTTTTCGTAGATGACGTTGCCAAAGACGTTAATCCCGGCAAAACCATCCTTGAGCCCTGCTACCCGGGTAAGGTGGTAAACGAGGACCTTAATCCCAAATTCTTTTTCCGCTGCTTCATCGCGGACTACTAACCGATCCGGCAAAGCCGCGTCTTCTTTAAAATCAAAAATATTGATGGGCATTGGTAAATTATTTTGCATGGGACACCTCCACAGGAAAAACTTTCAAGCGGCTAACTTGAATCACTTCATCAAGGTCCCAAGCCGAAATTTCAAAGGGGTACCCGTTGAAGAAGGTCCTGGCTGAAATAATGTTCGTTACGACTTCATTGCCATAACCGTCATTACTTTCTTCAAGCACCTTTCGGCCCTGTTTGTCATAGCCTTCTACCCGCAGGACAAAGGGGCGCTTGATCTTGGTAGCTTCAATCTTACCAACAAGGTCGAGCATTCCCTCTTCTTCATAAGCATTAACCTGGAGGTTTTGAATGCCAAATTGCTTTTCTGCATCAAGGTCGCGTTCAATAATCGCCGAATTATACTTAAACATGCATACTCCTTTAAGATTTAATTTATTAAGTCACCTAACTAATTTTACTGGATTACCCTTTTAACTCGGATATTGTACCATAAATTTTGATATTGTGTAAAAGGTCTACTAAGCAACCCTAGTAGACCTTTTTCTTTACTTCCGTTCTTTAGCTACTCGCAACAATTCCCGCCGTAAGTTCTTATCAACGGCATAGATATATAAGCCATGAACTCCCCGTGTTAAAAGAACGTTCAATTCATTTTGAATTAGTTTCTTGGCAAAATTCTTCTTGGAACCATCATCTAAAGTCCGATTTTGCACTGCATCTTTATTCGCATGCTTTTCCGGATAGAAAACGACATGACCATTTTCAAAACCAACACTTGGTCCAATAATCAAACCGGCATAGTTCAAATCTGAACCTTGGACGGTATAAATGGAACCAACTTCACCAATTGTATCAGCTTGTTCAGCCCAAGAAAGTTTTTTGTAATTAACGGAACGGTGCTTAGGCTTAATCTGTTCATTCCATGGAAGTTCCCAATCAAACTCCTCGTCCCGCACCATCCAGTAAGGATCGTTCTTGGGTTTGGATGCTGATGAAAACTTCCAGTCAAAGGTCGCAATTATCCGCGAAATTCCATTAGCATAGTGGCTCTCAATATCTTCACTATTTTTAGCTTTAACCGCTACTTCAAGCTTTTGCGGCGAATCAAAAATCTGAATTTCGTATTTGTCATCTTTTGGTAGTGGGTTAATAACCTGACCTTTACCAAAATCATCAATCCAATTTACCGTTGCTTGCGAAGCATCAATCCGCATTTGATGAGTTAAACAAATTAAATTCCGTTGCCGCTTAGCCTCATCCTCAAGGTCCTCAATTTGCGTATGGGTAAGCACTTGCTGAGTCCGGACAATCTGGTTAGGATCGAAAACCAAAATAACTACCTTCGCACGTTTTTGCAAGTCCCGCAGTTGATTTTTACCTTTGTAGGCTTGTTTCCCTTGCGTCCAGAGTAAATGCCCTTCATCGACTAAGATCACATCTACTTGTTTATCTTCCTCTTTTTCACTATTAATGAAGATCGTTGGCTTTGAAACCTTTTCTTCACCAAGGCCAAGTTTTGTAGCTACATTTTTATAAACCTTAAGTTGTTGATCATGGTTAACTAACAAACGGGCATCAATGTCTTCTTCTGGATCACAAAGATCATAAAAGAGGCTACTCAGCAAAACCGTCTTGCCAGCTCCTGCTTCTCCTTCAACCAAGATTAACTGTCCGAGCTGATTATGGGGGACTGCCCGGGAGACGCGATCAAGGATTAAGTTTTTAGCATCTAATTGCTCTTGCGTCAATTTATGGAATGGTGACGCCTTAAAAATCGCTAAGTCCCTTAGGAGGTCCATTGCTGGGAATAACTTGGCATCCCGATGATGGAGTTTATTCCAGATTTGCTGAAAAATATTATCAGCTTCTTCGACTGGATAATACTGATCTTGGCTGTTCGTTCGCCGATTATAAAGGGCATTAACATTTTCAACACTTCCTAGGTACAGCATTAACCGATTTTCAATATCCAAAGTTAAGGACTTATTGAAGTGTTTGTTAGCAATCACATACATATTTGCCGTTTTTGAAAGGGATAGTTTTTCCCAATCATTCCGTTTTTTGGGATCGTCGTGCAAATGTTGTGAAGTTCGATGAACAATATTATTGGTTTCTCCAACATAAACGGAATAAGAGCGAGATTTTCCCTTATCTTTAACCACATAAACGGTTGGATATCGTCGTACTAATTTTCCCTTATTCGTCGTTGGGTCAATTTCTTGCAACTCATCCAAACCTTGTTCGTTATAAGGAAACTCACTAATGAGGACTTCTGGTTCTTTCATGTTTTTCTCCATTGTAAAGTTTGGTTTGTCGTAATTTTAGGCTAAATCGAAATCAATTACAATTCTAATCTTGGCTCCTTCAATCGGAGATACATATTAATCATCGTAAAGAAAGTTACCGCTGAAATGATGCGGCTAGTCAAGGAGGAAGCACCAAAGTTGGTTATCGGATCTTACCGGAAGAAATCCACGATGAAATTGGCTATACCTGGCATGAATCCCCCAATTAATTCAAGCCTTACCAACTGAATTTAACCTAGATTACATCCATTTTTCTTTACCAGCTTACGATGAAAAGCTAAAGAATTCTGACAAGACTTTTGCGGAACTCTTCCAACCAATATTGAACAGGAAAAAATTATTGTTGGGAACGTCATAAGCGAAGCCGATGCCAAGGACGCCTTAAACTACACCGACTTAGTTGCAGTCGGCCGGACTTAAATCATCGATTCCGTCTTCTCCGACACGAAGATCGGACCGCACTTACCAGAACTGAAATCAACCGCAATTCTCCACAAATCTGGTTCCTTATCCATAACGGAACCAAGTCGGATTTGAAGGATATTAAAGAAGGAACGTTATAAAGAAAAGGTAGGGAGAAAAACTTCTCAACGGACTAGCTAGGATAAGAATCGTTCTTGGTGGGAACTTATCCTTTAAGGCCGTAATTTTCGACCTGCGTTTCTGTGTAATATCCAAATATACCAACAAAACGAGGCGGGAAAAGAAATTTAACTTTTTCCCCTGCCTTTTCTTCCAAATTCCAAAAATGACACTGCACAGATCAACCAGATCTGTGCAGTGTCAAATATCGGGAAACGCCAATTTTCACTTTTGACTTGTAATTATTTTTCATCGATATCATGGTTAACCATTGTAATGTAATCTTGAATTAGCTTCGTTAGATCCTACTGACGAGTGACCCAACCAATCACAAAGCGATCATCAATTAAGTTACCAATTTAGCGCAATGAGGCTGGAAAAAAACTTGTATTTCTTCCCAGCCTTTTGCATGCTATCATCTAGCTACTATCGACATGTATACAATTTGTTTTTTATACATTTAAACATTTTCAAAAGCAATTATAGATCTTTTCCATTTGTCTGAATTACCTTTTGATACCAAGTGTAAGAATCCTTTTTTAATCTGCGGCCACTTCCATACCCTTCATCGTCAAGATCAACGTAAATAAAACCATACCGTTTTGACATTTGTGACGTTGCCGCGGATACACAATCAATTGGAGACCAGCTAGTATAGCCTAGTACTTCTACTCCTTGATCGATTGCCTTCTTAGCACCTGACTTCTTGATAGCATCAAT
>DWYX01000052.1 GCA_019118465.1 Candidatus Limosilactobacillus faecipullorum
TTGAAACTCTTGGGAAGCGAACAGACTTATGCTCGTAGTTTGGTGGGATTGCAAGCACAGATCGAGGCACTTGTCATGACGAATAATCTAGCAAAATTTGGAATGTTACAAACTAGCAATTGACGTATTTATTTACTTCTTCGGCTCATTTGGGGGGATCCTTTTTGGTTATGACATTGGAGTTATGACCGGGGCATTACCATTCCTACAAGTCGATTGGCACTTAGCAGGCGATGCATCAATTGTTGGTTGGATTACCTCAGCTGTTATGTTTGGGGCAATCTTTGGGGGTGCTCTTGCCGGGCAACTTTCAGACCACTTAGGTCGGCGGAAGGTTATTCTTTATTCAGCAATTATTTTTGCCATTGGGTCACTTCTTTCCGGGGTTTCACCACACAATGGTGCTTTATTCTTAGTAATTGTCCGGATCTTCTTAGGACTTGCGGTTGGGGCAGCGTCAGCCTTAGTTCCAGCTTACATGTCAGAAATGGCGCCAGCTAATATGCGGGGCCGGCTTTCCGGATTGAACCAGACGATGATCGTTTCTGGGATGCTGCTATCTTACATCATGGACTTTGTTTTGAAGGATTTGCCAGGTGCTTGGGCATGGCGGGCGATGTTAGCTTTAGCCGCTGTTCCAGCCTTCATCCTTTACTTTGGGGTTCTTCGTTTACCCGAATCGCCACGGTTCTTGCTTCAAAATGGGGACGAAGGAAGTGCTCGTCAAGTGCTGGGGATGATTCGTTCTTCTCAACAAGAAATCGAAGATGAAATTTCTCAAATTAAGAGTACTGCCAAGGAAGAAAAAGCGGCTGCTTCACACGTTAGCTACAAGATGCTCTTCTCTAAGAAGTACCGTTACTTGGTTATTGCTGGGGTTGGGGTTGCCACTTTCCAACAATTCCAAGGGGCCAACGCCATCTTCTACTACATTCCTTTGATTGTTGAAAAAGCTACGGGGAATGCCGCAAGTTCAGCTTTGATGTGGCCAATTATCCAAGGGGTTATCTTAGTCCTTGGTTCATTACTCTTTATCGCCATCGCCGACAAGATTAAGCGGCGGACGTTGATTATGATGGGTGGGACGGTTATGGCTTTGTCCTTCTTATTCCCATCGATCATTCACTACGTGGTTCCACACACGAACCCAATGATGATTGTTGTTTTCTTGAGTATCTACGTTGCTTTCTACTCCTTTACTTGGGCACCACTTACTTGGGTTATTGTTGGAGAAATCTTCCCGCTTGCCATTCGTGGACGGGCAGCTGGATTAGCTTCATCCATGAACTGGGTTGGTTCTTGGTTTGTTGGTTTAATCTTCCCAATCATGACGGGTGTGATGTCACAAGAAGCCGTCTTCGCAATCTTTGGGATTATCTGTGTCCTTGGGGTCATCTTTGTAAAGACTTGTGTTCCTGAAACGCAAGGGAAGACGTTAGAAGAAATTGAAGCTCAAGGTACTCGTAAATAATGAATTGCGTATAAATCATAAAAATAGGTTGATTTATACGGATAAATATTTTACAATGCAAATTGTAAGCGATTTACAAATTATTAACTACAGATTGACAGCGTTTATTAGTAACAGGCAAAACGTAAAAAAGGGGATTATCAAACATGCGTAATGTAGATTACAAATTCTGGTTTGTTGTTGGTAGTCAACCACTCTATGGTCCTGAAGCTTTGGAACAAGTGGAAAAGGATGCCAAGGAAATTGTTAAGGGATTAAACGATAGCGGTAAGCTTGACTACCCAGTTGAATTCAAGTTGGTTGCTACGACGGCTGACAGCATTACGAAGTTTATGAAGGAAGCAAACTTCAATGACGAAGTTGCCGGGGTAATTACCTGGATGCACACCTTCTCACCAGCTAAGAACTGGATTCGGGGAACGCAATTATTGCAAAAGCCATTGCTCCACTTGGCAACGCAATTCTTAAACAACATTCCATTTGATTCAATCGACATGGATTACATGAACTTGAACCAAAGTGCTCACGGTGACCGGGAATATGCTTATATCAACTCGCGGCTTCACGTTCCAGCTGCTTCTGTTTACGGCTGGTGGGGTGATGAAGATGTTCAAAAGCAAATTGCTGACTGGCAACACGTTGCGATCGCCTATAACGAAAGCTTCCACATTCGGATTGCTCGTTTTGGGGACACGATGCGTGACGTTGCGGTTACTGAAGGTGACAAGGTTGCCGCTCAAATCAAGCTTGGTTGGACGGTTGACTACTACCCAACGAATGAATTGGTTGATGTGGTTAACGCCATTTCTGAAGAAGACATTGACAAGGCCTACGCAGACCTTGAAAAGAAGTTTGACTTGGTTGAAGGCGACAACGACCACGATAAGTACGTTCACTCTGTTCGTTACCAACTTCGTGAATACCTCGGAATCAAGAAGTTCTTGGATGACAATGGTTACGATGCCTTTACTGACAACTTCCAAGACTTGAAGGGCTTAGAACAATTACCAGGTTTGGCCGTTCAACTCTTGATGATCGATGGCTACGGCTTCGGTCCAGAAGGGGACTTCAAGATGGCTGGGTTAACCCGCCTATTGAAGGTCGCTGCCGATAACAAGCAAACGGCTTTGATGGAGGACTACACGCTTGATCTTCGTCACGGTCACGAAGCAATCATGGGCTCCCACATGCTCGAAGTTGACCCAACCTTGGCTTCTGACAAGCCACGGGTTGAAGTTCACCCACTGGACATCGGTGCTAAGGCTGACCCAGCTCGGCTTGTCTTCACAGGTTCTGAAGGTAAGGGTTACGACATTACCCTTTCGTACTTCGACGATGGCTACAAGTTTATTGGCTACCCAGTTGACTGCAAGACGCCAGAAGCTGAAATGCCAAAGCTTCCAGTTGCTAAGCAAATGTGGACACCAGAAGTTGGCTTAGCTGAAGGCGCTAAGGCTTGGATGAAGAATGGTGGGGGTCACCACACGGTGCTTACCCTTTCCTTGAGCGAAGAACAATTGAAGCAATTAGCTGACCTCTTTGGGGTTGACTTTATCAGCATCAAGTAGTTAATTACCTCCTAGCTAAATCTGACAACGATCTAATCACATTCTTTGAAAATACAAATATAAAGTAAGTCAACACTGTTTTGACTAGCACAGACTAGTTGAAACGGTGTTTTGGTATTTTACCGGATAAATTTAGGACAGAATTGTAGCCATTAGTCGGGATGTTGGTGAATCAGCAACTAGGAAAAAGAGGCTTTTTAAAGCATTTTGTATTCCTGTTCAATATATTGAATAGGAATACAAAATATTGTAGAAGTAGTGTTCATTAGTATATAATTAACCTTGAGGTGATCGTATGACAATGACAATCGATGAATTTTTACAAACTAATCAATTAACTGCTGCTGATGTTGCTAGAGCTTCTGGTATCCGGCCGACTACGTTAAGCGCGGCTTTTAAGCGTCCGGTGACTACTTGGACTGTTAAGATTATTAATGCATTAGCTTTGGCTAGCCACAAGGAGCCTGGTAGTGTTTTGTCAGAGCTTCAAAAGCCAAGCTTTAAATTAGAAATTGATCGGGAAAAACGCACGATTCAAGGTGTTAAGTTTGAAGATAAATTCGATTTTCAAGTTGTTGAGTTTGCAGTAAAAAGTAATGTGATGGAAGGTTGGGAACCAAGTAGGGAAAATATTCTAAGTTTAAAGAGGACACTTAAGGAGCCTAATCCTAAATATGAAGCTCAATTTAACGACATTTTTGGTGATTAGAAATGAAGAATGCTGATCAAGAGTTGAAAGAAAGATTTCAGTATTCAAATGGTACTTTGCGAAACAAGCTAGGTATACGACAGCAGAGCGAGTTGATGAAAGTAGAGTATCAAACTGTCTCCAAAAAGATCACTTGGCTGTTTAGTCACTATAAGAAAATTCAACCAATAAAAAGTATTGGTGACTTGGCTAAGATTCATAAGTTTTTATACGTTGATCTTTACGATTGGGCTGGTGAATTTAGAAATTATGAACTGACAAAAGATGATACTGACTTTATGCTGTCACATAGTTTTCCTGAAGCCACTAATGCAATTAATAATCTGATACAGGATATTCAACGAGATAGTAAACCTAGTGTTTCACAGTATGCACAATTGTTAGATTATTTAAATTACTTTCACCCCTTTAGGGAAGGTAACGGTAGATCAACAAAAACTTTTTTAGTTATAATGGCAGCTCAAAAGGGACAGTATCTAAATTATGATCGTCAAGATGAACAGGTAATTAAAGCGTTGAAAGATGCTAATGTTAAGCAGCTTGAAAAATTTATCCGGGTTGAAACATTAGCTGATAAAAATAAAATTATGGAGTTAGCTGCTCAGCGACAAATTAGTGATTATAAGAAGAGGCTTTTAAAAGATAAATGTAGTCGATAGTAAATCAGAAGAGCGTAGGCTTCAAAAATCCAAATATCTTCGTTCTGCTTGTCCTTGTTCGTTTTGGTATTTTTCCAGATAAATTTGCTATACTAAGAAAAACGATTTGAGGAGGAAAAAGATGGATATTACCAATAATCTAATCACCCTAGCAGACGGTAACCGGATGCCGCAAGAAGGGTTTGGAATTTATAAGATCACTGATCAAGTCGAACTAACTAATTCCGTCCATGCCGCTTATGAAGCAGGTTACCGGTTATTTGATACGGCGCAAATGTACAAAAATGAGGACTTGTTGGGGAAGGCTTTAGCAGACCTGGATGTTCCTCGGGATAACCTCTTTATTGCTACTAAGGTCAATGAAGCAAACCAAGGTTATGAATCGGCAATTGCTTCGGTTAAGGAATCGCTTAAGAAATTAAAGCTGGACTATGTGGACCTTTTAATGGTGCACTGGCCAATTAACACTGAATTTTTCAACACTTGGCGGGCCTTTGAAGAATTGAAAAAGGAAGGCCTAACTCGGTCCATCGGCGTTAGCAACTATGGGATGATTCACCTGCAATATCTGGCAACTCAAGCCCACGAGATGCCAGTGATCAACCAAATTGAGTGTCACCCATGGCTCAACCAAAAGCCATTACTGAAGTTTGACCAGGAAAATCACATTGTTACGCAAGCCTGGTCACCACTAGGCCGGGGACAGATCTTGGATCACCCGATTTTGCAAGAAATTGCAGCTACTCACGGTAAAACGCCAGCTCAAGTGGTTTTGCGGTGGCACCTCCAAAACGGGGTGGCGATCATTCCGAAGTCAGTCCATCCAAGTCGGATTAAGGAAAATGCCGATATTTATGACTTCGAGTTAAGCGATGCTGAAATCGCTAAGATCGAATCGATTAACTGGAACCACCGGATTAGCAAAGAACCCGAAATGGTTTATGAATTTGGGGAACAATATCCGTACAAGAAGAAATAAATAAAAAATCAGCCTTTCGCTTAAAGCTCAAAATTTGCGAAAGGCTGATTTTGACTAAATGGCACCCGACAGATCTAAAATTTTGTGCAAAAAATATTTTAATTCCGCAGATTTCCAGATCTGTCGGGTGTTGTTTTTGGGGTTTTGGTGCTATTTCTTGGAGTTGATTTGACGGTGTAAACGGATTGCGAAAATGTGTAATCCAACCGCACATAGGAGGCAAGCTATAGTTGCAAATAATAACAGGACTAAACCAGCATTCCATCCCCAATGATCAACTGCTACGCCAAGGAGACTGGTTCCGAAAGTAGAACCAAAAACATAGCTCATAAAGCCACGTAACCCAACGGTTGAACCGACCGCAAATGGAGGGACGACTTCCATGGTTTGCACGGAATCGAGGAATTGTGGAATATAAACTAAGCATCCAGCGAGAGCAGCGTAGGTAGTGACCATGCCAATTGATTTACTGTTCCAGTAACCAAAAATACAAAAAATAATCAGAATTAAGGCAATAATAGCTGGGGGCATCCGGTAGCTTTTGAAAAGTTTGTCGGAAAGTATTCCGGCAAGCAAGGTTGATGGAATGGCGGCCCATTCAAAAAAGGCGAAGGCAACCATCATTTCGGCATGGGTAAATCCCTTAACTTGGATTAAGAAAATTGGTAGCCAGGTTAAGATACCAAAACGGATCATGTACACAAATGTATCCATGAGCGAAACTAGCCAAGCTCCCGGATTATTAAAGACATATTTACTAAGAATTTCCCAATTAGACAGATGTTGATAATCGAGATCTTTTTCAACGATTTTATTTTCTGCTAATGGTATGAGGCCTTCATCCTCAGGACGTTCTTTGATGAGAATAGCAATTAAAATTGCAATGGCTAAGGCAACTAATGCTGGAAATACATAGATTGCAAAGCGCCAGTGGGATGCGCCAACCATGCCCATCATAAACCCGGCGAGGGGCGAGATTAAGCCCCCACCCACGTTATGCGAACAGTTCCAAATTGCGGTTATCCATCCCCGCTCTTGTTTACTAAACCAAGTTGAGAGGGTGATGAAAGCAGGACCGACACCTGTTCCTTGGAAAAGGCCCAACAATATTAAAATCACGGCTACCGCAGAATAACTGTGACCAAAAAAGGCGAGACACATACTGAGTAGAGCACACATAGTTAGACCAAGTGCCATGAAACGCTTAGGACTGGTTTTGTCGGCCCAAGCACTCATTACCCCTTTTCCTAGGCCGTAAGAAATCAGTAAACAACTAGAAAGGAGTCCAATCTGACCCTTAGAAAGATTTAAAGCATCTTTGAGTTGGGGTGTTGATAGGGTGAAATTGTTTCGGACGATATAAAAAGCGGCATAGCCGATAAAAACCCCAATTAAAGACAACCATTTGTCTTTTTTGAAAAGAATGGCTTGATGATCTTCGACGACGGGAGCCTTCTTCTGTGGTGCTAAGAAATTAAACATTTTAACGCCCTCCTTCTTTTTTGGAAAACGGTTACAAATATACGCGATAATTATATATCATAAAAGTTAAGTTATCACCAATTATTATGTAGAAGTGGATATTGTGAAATTTCATGATCTCTATATAAAGTTTCACAATAGTTTATGGATTTAACAAATATATATATCCCTATTTATAAGCGTTTTAAGGGGAAGCTACAATTAAAAAACAATCATTGTGAAGTCAAATCTTTGAATAGATTGTGAAATAATGCTATACTTAGCACATCTATAGAAAGCGCTTACTCAAGAAGGAAACTAGGTGGAAATTATGGATATGGATCAACGTGTTGTTGTTGTCACTGGTTCTGGATAGGGGATCGGTAAAGGGATTGCCGAGCAATTGGCAAATGATGGATATGCAATTGTAATTGCAGACTTCAATGGAGAACGAGCTGAAAATGCGGCCACCGAGCTGAGAGAGAAAGGATTCCAAGCAGTTAGTGCTCAAGGGGATGTCTCAAAGCCAGAAGATCATAAGCATTTTGTACAAGTAGCAGTAGAAAATTTTGGGCGTTTAGATACTTATGTTAACAATGCTGGGATTGCGCAAATTAAGTTGCTACGTGACCAAACACCAGAAGAAATGCAACAAATTTTCTCGGTTAACGTTTTTGGAACGCTTTATGGAATGCAAGCGGCCGCTGAACAATTTGAAAAGCAAGACGATGGTGACCATATTCGGAAGATTATTAACGCTTCCAGTATCGCTGGTCACATTGCTTTTGATATGTTAGGAGCCTACTCAGCAACTAAGTTTGCGGTTCGGGGATTAACCCAGGCTGCTGCAAAGGAGTTAGGACGGTACAAGATTACGGTTAATGCCTACTGCCCAGGAATTGTTGGAACCAGTATGTGGGACTTAATTGACCAACGGATGGTTGAAGAATTAGGTGGTCAACGTGGTCAATATCTAGAACAATACTCCAAGTTAATTACAATGGGGCGGGTTGAGACTCCTCAAGATGTTGCTAATTACGTTTCTTACCTTGCTTCACCAAAGGCTGACTATATGACTGGACAAGCGGTTCAAATTGATGGTGGGATTCAATTTATTTAGGAAAATTAGCAAATGAAATAAATAACCCAAAGCGACTGCGAAATCGCTTTGGGTTATTTTTTCGATTAGTTTCTTAGTTCCGTTTAACAAATAATTCGTATCCTAGTTCTTTTGCTTAATAAGTAGTAACTCAAAACCACTTACAAGCTCGAGGATGCCTACCAAAATGAAGACAACTGAATTTTGATTACCAGTTCGAGGTAATAGTGAAGTTCGATGCTTGATAGGGGTGGCTTGCTTAACCAGTGTTGAGTAGTTAACTTTTGAACCTTGTTGTAATCTAACTACTGAAGCTAACGATTGACTAACTTTAGTTTTATTATTTTTGACAGAAGTAAGCGTGTTGGAAGTAGTCGTTTGGTGATTTGTTGATTGAGTATTTTGAACGGCTTTATTGGTGATTTCTACTTTAACTTGGTCTAATAACTTAAATTGACCATGATCCTCAAAGTATTTTCCGAGTGCTAGTAAAATTTGGTCACTACCTTTAACTCCTTCAAATTGAATTCCTAAAGGAAGGTTTTGGGCATTCAGATAAGTTGGTAGGCTTAATGCTGGCTCACCAGAGAGATTTGCTAATTGGGTAAATGGGGTCTTGGTTAAACCGTGTAACCAAGCGTCATAAATAAGTTGCATTTGAGCATTAAAGTCGAGGGTTTTAATGTTTTTAAGTTGTTCGACATAATTTGGTAGAAAGGCGGGATCGTCATTCTTTGGAGCAACCGTAGCTGTGGTTGGGGTAAGGTAAATTGGATACTTTTGGTGGAAAGTAGTCATTTGATCATTAACGAGTTTCAATTCGGCTTTCCATTGGGCACTAACGGTCTTTGGCGCCTTCTTGCTTGCTTCGTATAAAGCGTAAGTCATCGGACTAACAACAGTATCAACGTCACTTGCAGTTAGGTTCCGGTGTAAGAATTGGTTAGCTAGATAATTAGCTACCGTCCCATCATCAAGGGCCCCTAAGAAGTAAGTATGCATTAACTTAATGCCATCAACTGGAGCAGCTTGTTCAACGACTGTAAAGCCTTGACTCCGGAGGAAGTTAACGGCTTGAGTGACAGCGGCCTTAGCATCATCGCTCACTGGCGTTCCAACTGGTGATTGGTAAGTGTAGGCGATCTTTAATTGCTTGAGGTTCGATGGTACCGAAAGGAGGTTTTTGGCCCGACTTGGGTTCATTAAGCCTTGTAGTAAGGTTTGGGTATCTTGGATATCTTTCGTCTCAACGAAGTTAACAACTGAAGGTGACGTGGAATCCCCAAGGATTAGTCCCTGAGTAGGCTTCAGTCCAATTACTCCTGACCAAGAAGCAGGAATCCGTAGTGACCCACCAGCGTCATTTCCGGTTGCAACAGGAACGAGGCCGTCAGCAACAGCAGCTGCTGATCCACCAGAAGATCCTCCTGGATTACGGGTGGTATCCCAAGGATTATTGGCATCACCATTTAAAATGGACTTTGTGATATTGATTAGTCCTAATTCAGGGAAGTTGGTTTCACCAGTGATAATAAAGCCCATCTTTTGGAGCTTTTGAACGAAGTTTTTAGTATACCCATACTTGTTATCAGCCTCAAAAGTCAGTCCATTAGTATTGGGATAACCTTTGTAAGCTTGTCCCAATCCCTTTAGCAATAATGGAACTCCATAGAAGGGAGCAGTATCAGAACTATGGGTTAAATTTGCTAATTGCTGATTAGCTTGTTCTTCGTCAGTATAAATAACACTATTCAGCTTTGGATTGTCAGCTTTAATTTTGCTGTAGGTGTAGTCAAGAAGTGATTGAGGATCAAGTTGGTTATCTTTGATCATATTTGCAATCTCGGTTGCCGACTTCCCTTGAACCATCGTGGCAATTGTGCTTGGATCTTTGACTACTTTTGAACTCCTAGTAGAGTCGACAGTGCTCGAAGAAGAGTTAGTAATTGGCTGATCTTGGCTACTGTTAGCGGTTTGATTAGTAGTTGATGAACCGGTAACTGCACTTTTGTTTTTAGAAGATACGTTTGCCGATGGCGACGAATTATTGGTTGCTTGAGTCGTTGCTAGATCAGCGTTAGTAGCCCCGTGGACGGATAATGGAGTGGCTACTAGTGTGCTTGATACTAAAATAGTGGTTAGTAATTCTGCGGCTAATCGGCGAAACTTTTTATTTTCCATTCCTTAGCACCCCTTTGATAATTTACAATTTTATTATACCCGTCTAGAAAACGCTTACAAGGTTAAAATATCGAATTGTTGATTTGATGTATGTGATAGTTTTAACAAAAAATACTGATTGGTGACAGAGATGCCTATAAAATTAAATTGTAGGTAGTTATTTAAGGCACAAGAAATAAAAAGGTAATTTAAAAAGTCCAGGAAGATCAAAGCTTTACTGGACTTAAATAATCGATTGTATTTTCCATATACGTATACAATATACACGTCAATTGCTAGTTTGTAACATTCCAAATTTTGCTAGATTATTCGTCATGACAAGTGCCTCGATCTGTGCTTGCAATCCCACCAAACTACGAGCATAAGTCTGTTCGCTTCCCAAGAGTTTCAATTT